>CP064989.1:725762-1088644 GCA_016699875.1 Candidatus Moraniibacteriota bacterium
ACACGTCCGGTTGTGCAGCCAGATCCAGTGACAGTGAATGCATGTGTTACGATAGTGCCTTGACTCTCATCGAACTCGACTGTTTTCCCGCCGGTCGTGATGGATAAATTGTAAAAAGTTGTGTTGGCGGAATAGTTCAAGCTGGATATTTTCGTATTGTCATTAAAAACTACCGTGCCGTTGTTGTGAGTAAAGGTTCCATTATTCGTGAAGTCATCGCCGATTGTGAAGCTGTTCGATGCGTTTGCTTGAAGGGTGGTATTGGCAGAAATAGAGACGCTTCCTGCCACAGTTAGTGTTGTTGAGGCATTGTTAGCATTTACGACAACGCTCGTGTTTGTGCCGTTCCCGATAGTGAGATCACCGTTTACCGTGACGGTTCCCGCAGCGAAGTTGGTGGTGATGCTATTGGCTGATGGCTCTACTTGCAAGTTGTTGTAAGTAAAATCAGCATTTACGGTTTGCGCCGAGCTTCCGTTGAAGTTTACCGTTGATCCAGTGATGGTGTAAGAATTGCTTCCCGGTGTGAAGGTGCTCGCAATGCCGATAGTCCCGGAGTTTGCAAGAACGCGCACACCAGTGGATGAACTAGTGAGGTTATTATAGTTCAGCGCTGGAATGGTTTGTGATCCCGCACCATTGAAATCTACTGTCGAAATGTTTGCATTAAATGTTCCGCTTGAAGTAAGTGAACTGGAAACGTAGAGTGTATTGCCGTCGAGAGTGAGTGCTCCGGAATTCGAGAGGTTTTCTGCGGTGATGTTTCCAGAGCTTCCGCTATCGGAGCGATAGGTATTTCCTGAGAGAACGGAAAGCGTACAGCTGGTTGAGCCGGATGCAGAACAAGCTGTGAGGTCGTCATTACCGTCTACGTCATAAAAAATATCCTCATTGCCACTGACGCTGTTGTCATATTGGGAAATGTTGGTATTGGAAATAGTTTGATTGTCACTGCTGCCGAGTGAAAATGTAAGGGCGTTTAAGACCATGCCGGTAATATTGGATCCGGCATATTTTGTGACGCCGATTGCTTCGGCGCTGTCGCTTACACTATCAATCCAAACCGTAACTACGTCTCCCGAAGTTGGTTCGCTCACACCGGAAATGCTCCATGTGCCTGATGAGATGGTTCCGGTCTGTGCTTTGAGAGTTCCATTAATGGCGACTTTGACAGTTGAACCATTTGAACCATTGGCGCTTCCGGTGATGCTAATTGTGGCACCGATGATGGTAAGCTGGGGTGTGACAGAATAGGTGTATATTGGTGTGCCGTTTCTGGTAATGCGGAATTGGTACACGTCGCCGACGATAGCGGTATCGGTTGCCTTTAATGACCATTCCATTTCGGTGTAGAAATTGTTGGCGATGTCGACAGAATTACTTGGATTGGTGTCGTCTTGGATATAGCCAGCGGTAAAGTTGGAAGTGGTCTTGCCGCTTGGCGCAGTGAGTTGTGCGGTTGTGTTCGTGCCTCCGCCTGCCGAGATGTAGCTGGAGTCGCCAAGGAGAATAGGCTGAGAAACGGCAACAACTTTGAAAGCGGCGACCACCATGGCATAGTCGTCCGAGGCGATTGTCCAACTGATTGTTTGTGATCCGGTTCCAGCCTTGATGTAGTATTGGTGATTGTCTGAATAGGCGCCATCATCCACTTCGGCAAGTGCAGTTCCGGTTCTGGCGGTTGGTGCAGTGGCGAGTCCGTCACCGAGGACAGCAACATATACATCGCCAGCAACAGAGGCTGAAACGCTTGCGGATGGGTTTGCACCTGCGGTCGATTCACTGAAGCCGGAAGCATCAAAGGCGGAAGTGTATCCGTCACCTGCGCTGTAAGAAGAGGCGGTGGCATAGAGGGTGATGGCGCCGGTATTTGGGACACTGATCGTGTTTGCTCCGGATGGCGGATCAATCAAATACCAGAGTTCTGCGGATGTTTCATAGCCTGTAGCACCACCACGGGTCTGATCTGCCTGAGTCATGGAAACGCCGTTATAGGTGGGGGCGCCGCCAGCCCTTTGTATTGTGCCAGTACCAACAATGGTGAGGACAAGCAATGTTGCATCTGTGCCGCAGTCGAATGCACGGGCAGAGGGCGATCCGTTTCCTTTCCATCGTTTTGAATTGACGAAAGCATGTGTGGATGAACCGCTCTCACTCGCCAGTACCTTTTTGTAGACGCTCTCGGTCGATTTTTTGTATTCGAGTCGAAATGGAATGGAAATCGGATCGGATGGCGTATCAAGGAGCATACGAAGACGAACATTCGTATTTTTATATTGGCTGGCGTTGGTATCCTGATTTTGCATCCATGTAGCAGCTGACTCACTGCCATCGTCATTTCTGAATCGGAAGCCTTCTTGTTCGATTGGGGAAATTTCTGTGAATGCCGCTTCGACAACTGACCAGTCGTCAGACGTGCCAAATGTCCACCCCATAGCCGTGTCGGACGAATCTGTTTTGATGAGGTATTGTGCACCGTCGCCATAGGAGCCATCGTCTACGTCATAGAGTTGGGTGCCGGTGCGTGCTGAGGGCGCCCAAGTAGTGGCGCCGCTTCCTACAACGGCGACGAGTACGTCGCCTGATACGAGCCCGGTAAGTGATGGTCCGGTTGGGTTAACTGATGTGTTTCCATTGTCATCATCAGTTTTCAGCACAGTCTTATAGCCGGATGTTGCTTTGTAAGAAGATGCATCAGCGGTCAAATAGACATTATTGCTATCGGGAATATTTATCTGGTAGGCACTGCCGGTTCCTGGATTGAGAAGATACCAAAGTTCAACGATGGTTTCTGCGCCGGATGGCGCCTGACCATTCTGATCTGCCTGAGTCATGGAAACGCCGTTATAGGTGGGGGCGCCGCCAGTGCGTGCGGTAGTGCCACCGACGACAATGGTGAGTGTGAGAAGTGTTGTTCCTGATCCGCACGTATGGTTAAAAGTGACGCCACTGGTATTTCGTGTGCGTGTTTGGTGACTACTGGCATCAAAAGTGTGCGCCTCGGCTTTTGGGACGAAGGCGGTTCCGGAGAATACTGCGAGGAATAACACAAAACAACCGAAGAAAACGTTTCGTCGGGAAAAAAATACGGGAACGCGGAGCGCTTCGGCATGATGGCAATAATGCGCCATAATGTGCTCGGTTCGCAATGAAAAAGAAAGCATTTTTGCTTTCCTATTATACCACTCTTATGGATGGGAGGTTGGAAATAAGAAGTTGGAGGTGTGATGTGGCGAGGTGATTAACAAGGGGCAAGGAGTTAAGAAATGGGGAATAAAGTATGGGAAATAGACAGGGCTAAACCATGCGCTTCTTTCTATTCCGTGGAGGAATTTTCGAGTTTTCCTGCATAGGGCGGGGCGTTTGATTTCCTTGGAATTGTTTTGGCTGCTCATGTGACTCTCGGATTCTATGTAGACCGGAAGAATTGTGTTGTTGTGCTGAGAATCCGGTTTCTTCAAAGGGCGTTTCTTTTGATTGGTGTAGAGGAATGGTTTTTTGGCTTCTTTCCGATTCCCGGCCTTGTGTTTCTAGCTCCCAATTTCTTCCTATTGATCGATAATTGTTTTCCGATGGTTTCTTTTGAGAATCAAAATGAGCTTTTTGACTGAATGCTGGAAAAAAACCGCTGTTGTTTCTCTGTAACATCTGTTTTTTTCGTCTCTTTCGTATGATGAAGAATGTGATGAAGATTATGAGAAAGAGAACAAAGAAACCGAGAGCAATAATGATCCACCAAGGAATTATCCAGAAGGCGATGCTTCTTTCAAGCGTGTGATGTTCTTCACCATAGACGGCTTTCAAATTTGCGTGAAACTTGCCGATGGGGATATTCCAGAAGAATGATGTGTCGGGATTCCATGAGACATTGAATTCGCGACGGCTGTCTGGAAGCACACTTCCTTTCATGCTGTTTATCTCGAGCCGTTCTCGTGTATGGCCACGCCAGTCAGTTATGACAACATCGCCTGTTGGGCGTGTGTGCACGTTACCCGTATTACGGAGGAGAAGGGTAAAATCAACTGGTGGTGCAAAGAAAAACCAGGGCGCCGAGAATTCATCCACATCGAGCGATTCACGGACGTCGCCAGGCACACGTACCAGGAGGAGGCTGCCGACCATAGTGGAAAGCGCCACTTGGGAAGCTTGTTCTTTATCGGCAGGCGGTTTAGTTCCGAGAAAAACCACACCATAGTGTCCGCCCGGCTCGGCATCTCGCGGTACTTTGATGCGGAAGCGGAATTCCACGACTTGCTCGGGAAGAATGGCGACTTTCGGATCAAAGAAGCTTACCCAACTTGCGATAGAGTAGCGAGAGTCATTCTCAATAGCCTTGTCGCCAATCTCGTATTTCGGTTCGCCACCCTCGCCACCTGCCGAGAAATTTCCGGCAGAAGGGTAAAGTTCAACAAGGTTCTTTGTTGGATTGGTAATGCGTATAGTATAGGCAGTTTCCGTGCCAGGATCGAGCGTCATCTCAAAAGACGGCGGGGAAAGTGTCATGCCCTCGGCGTCGTTTTTGAAGGGGGCGGATTGAGCCTCAGCGTATTCCGTATATCCAAAAAATGCCGCGAGGGCGGCAATGGAAAGGATGAATTTTTGAAGAAAGAAGCGATACATACCGGCAATAGGGGTGACTGATGTAGAAACGAGAAATCCCGCGTCTCTACATGATATGTAAGAGTGGAATTATTGTACATCTAAAATTTTTCAGAAATTCCCCGTGGCAATGTACGTGATAGTCGTTGAATAGCTACCAGCCTCGGTGGTAGCGGCGACGTTGACAATGTAGGAAACGGTATAAGTAGTGCTGGCTGAAGCAGCGGATGCGCTTGCAAGCGTGGTCGTAGTATTAGTGATGTATCGGAATTGGTCGGCAGTATTGTAGTCGCTTGCTGCTGCACCAGATCCGCCGGAAGGATCGGTACCGGTATTTGGTGTTGCATTATCTTTCAGGTTGATACCAAACTGCTCCGTGCCGGTCGATGACGTTGTTTTTGTGCCCATAGCGCTGATTGTATTGGCGCCGCTTGTCAGGGTATCGCCGTAGTAGGTGATGGTGTAACCGCTTGTTGCATTGGTAGCGGCGGCGAGTGTGTTGGCGGTTCCATTATTAAAGCCAGTATTTGATGAATCAGGGTTTCCTCCGCCAGATTTGGTGAGAGAGACTGTATTCTGCGAAATTGCAAAAGTGAGGTAGGGATCAATAGTAGTTGAAACGACTACTTGATCGTCATCTACGATAGCGGTTGCCACCTGACCTGTATCTGAAGCGGTTGCAATGCCGATAATATATGTTCCAGCCGTTGTTGGATTTACGACTTGGTGAGTTCCTGTTCCTCCTGTTGTAGCATTCGTTCCTACCTCAATGATGACTTTCCAACCAGCGGTAATGGCGGTGCCGCCACTTGTCGGATAAGTGAGAGTGAGTGTTCGATTGCCGGTGCCACCAAAAGCCGCTCCCCATGTTGACGCTCCGGCGGTTCCGGCAAGTGTCTGGTCGTTTTCTGTGCCGCCAGCTCCGTAGGAAAGGTCTATGTCACTAAAGACAACGCCAGTCGTAACATAATCGGAGGGAAGTGTAACGACAATAGTGCCACTCGACATGGCCGATGTCGAAGTGAAGAGAAGTGTGTGGTTGGCCGCGGTGTTTTTCTTGATGCGACTCTGGGTATCGGAGAGCGCGGTGAGCGAGGCGGCGGATGTGGTTTGTACGTATGCGGCTGAAAGTAAAGAAAAAGAGAGGATAATGACAAGCCCCCCGGTTACAATACTTTTATTTATCCGCGCTCGAATATTTCTTTGAATGTGCACTCCGAACGACATATTTTTGGTTTTGCAGTGAGGCACTTTCCAAACAACACACAACGAGTGCTTCTCGCGTGACATAAGTATAGAGCTTTTCTGTTTTTTCGACAAAGGAACAAATGCTGCGTGTCAAGAGGCTGCCTACCCTTCACTTTTCTTGGGCGCTCCGCTAGGATAGGGAGTATGAAGAAAATATTGCAGCAGGCTCTACGAGAGGCATTCCAATCGCTGTGTCGCGAAGGTGTCTTTTTGATTTCACAAGAACAGCGGGAGGGACTGATATTTGAGGTGACGGTTCCGAAAGATGATTTGCATGGGGATTACACATCGAGTGTTGCACTGTCTCTGGCTGGTCGTCTGAAGCAGTTGCCGATTGATATCGCGCATACCTTAAAAGAGAAACTCTCGCAGAACGAGCGATTGAGCCAATTTTCGGTCGAAGTCGTTGCGCCTGGTTATGTCAATTTCTCTCTTACTCCAGAAGCATTGTCGGATATGGTGGCTGATATCTGCAGACAAGGGAGGACATATGGATCTCGTGCCGACGATAAGCAACGGAAGATCCTTTTGGAGTTTGTGTCTGCCAATCCGACCGGGCCGCTCCATATGGGGAATACGCGGGGAGGTTTTTTCGGGGAGACGCTCGCGCGGGTTTTGAGGAAGTGTGGCGCCAATATTGCCACGGAATATTATGTGAATGATGCCGGGGAACAGGTGGACAAGCTGGGACACAGTGTGCTTCGAGATGCTGACGCGGTATATGCAGGTGATTATATAGACCGTCTTGCTGAGAGATGGTCACGAGAGGGCGAAGGTTTTCGTGGGACTGATCCGCGATCGATCGGAGAATGGGCGGGGAGCATTATTCTCGAAGAATATATCAAGCCAACACTTCGTGAGAAAATGGGTATAGCTTTCGATGTGTTCATTTCCGAGAGAGATGACATTATCCGGTCAGGTTTTGTTGATAAAGCAATTTCACTGCTTGCGGAGAAAGGATTGACGTATGAGGAATCGGGTGCACTGTGGCTTCGGACGACCCAGTATGGTGACGACAAGGATCGCGTGCTTGTGAAGGCGAATGGGATCAAAACCTATTTCGCATCGGATTGCGGATATCTGCTCCACAAACGAGAACGCGATTTCGAAGAAATTTACGAAGTGTGGGGCGCGGATCACCACGGATATGTGGCGAGGTTCCTCGCGGCAGCGGAGGCGCTTGGATTCTCTCGGGATCAGGTGAAATTCACATTGGTTCAAATGGTGCGGCTCGTGAAGGATGGCAAGGAAGTCCGCATGTCCAAGCGCGCCGGGAACGTCGTGACGGTAGATGAGTTGCTCGGTCGAATCGATGCGGAAGTTGTAAGATTCTTTTTCCTTATGTATTCTCCCGATACGCACATGAACTTTGACATGGGACTCGCTGAGGAACAAAGTAAGAAGAACCCGGTCTTCTACGTGCAATATGCGCATGCTCGTATGGCGAGTATTTTCCGAAAAGCAGAAGAGGAACTTGATCTAGATTCGAGTCAATATTCTGCTAAAGAGAGTGGAACACATTTGCGAAATTCGAAAGAAATTCTTCTGGCGCGGCATCTGGCGAAGTTTCCGGACATGCTCTGCCTGATTGCTGAAACATCCGCTGTGCATCAGTTGCCGCAATATGCCATTCGATTGGCGGATCTTTTCCACTCGTTTTATGGTGAATGCACCGTGATCGATACGGAAGATATGAATACGACTCGGTTGCGCCTGGCGCTTGTGGGCGCGACAAAGAATGTGCTTGCCGAGACACTTCGGTTGATCGGCGTATCGGCACCGGAGAAAATGTAGATTTCTTACCGAAAGGGCGCGTGCCTTTGACAGTGATTGACACCTTGTTATGCTGACCAAAGTGTCAGCTTTTCTTTTCGAATCTCATTTGGGAATCGTGCAAAGAGGAGTCTTTTATACTTCTTCGTGCTATGTCGACGCCGCTTCATATATTGAAAACACAATTCGGATTCGAATCGTTCCGAGAACATCAGGAAGCGATTATCGAAGCGGTACTCGCAGGGAAAGATGCGTTCGTCCTTATGCCGACCGGAGGAGGAAAGTCTCTCTGCTATCAAATCCCGGCGCTTTTATTGCCTCACGTCACTGTGGTAGTGTCACCACTCATTGCGCTTATGAAGGATCAGGTGGAGGTGCTTCGGGTGGCGGGTGTTGCGGCGGAATATCTCAATTCCTCGCTTTCGATGGATGAGCAAGATCGTGTACTTGCTTCGCTTGCGCGCGGGAAGACGAAACTTCTCTATATCGCTCCCGAGCGGCTCTTTGGCGCGTCATCACTTGTGCCGTTTTTGCAAGAAGTGGGCGTGTCGCTCTTTGCGGTTGATGAGGCGCATTGTATTTCGTCATGGGGACATGATTTCCGTCCGGAATACCGATTTCTCTCCGATCTCAAAAAATTTTTCTCTGGAACGCCGACTCTCGCGCTCACGGCTACAGCAGACAATCTCACGAGTCGAGATATCATTGAGCGGTTGGCGCTCCGGTCGCCCGTCTGCTTTCAGTCGAGCTTTGATCGTCCGAATATCCGCTACGCTATCGAACCAAAAGCGAAGAGCTTCGATCGTCTGCTCCGCTATCTCTCTGCTCGGCGCGGTGACTCCGGCATCATCTACACGCTTTCGAGAAAGTCGGCTGACAGTGTGGCGAAGCGCTTGGCTGATGCGGGGTTCTCGGCGCTTCCGTATCATGCAGGGCTCGATGCGGCCGTGCGCGACCGTCATCAACAGAAGTTCTTGCGCGACGAGACCAAGATTGTCGTGGCAACTATCGCTTTTGGTATGGGGATAAATAAATCCAATGTGCGCTTTGTGGTGCATATGGATCTCCCCAAGAATATCGAAAGTTACTATCAGGAAACGGGCCGGGCAGGCCGGGATGGATTGCCGAGCGAGGCGCTTCTTTTTTACTCTCCGGCGGATGTGCGGAAGCTCGCGCGATTTGCAAAAGTTGATGGAAACGAGGAGCAATCGGCGGTGATGCTTCGTAAACTCAAACAGCTGGCGGATTTATGCGAGGCGTCCGTCTGTCGTCGTCACCTCCTTCTGCGGTATTTCGGCGAATCATCTCCTCAGTCATGCGACGCTTGCGATGTATGCCTTTCTGAACAGACGACTTTTGACGGTACGCTCATTGCGCAAAAACTACTCTCGGCGGTGTTTCGTCTTCATGAGCGGTTCGGCTTGGGCTATACGATCGATGTGCTTCGCGGTTCGAAGTCTGAGAAGATTCGTCCTGAACATCGTGTCCTGAAGACATTTGGTGCGGGCGCTGATATCTCTCGCGAGCTTTGGTTCCGATATGCGAAGGATCTTATCGCGCTTGGGTTCCTCAGGCAAGCGGGCGAGCCATATCCGACACTTTCTCTTACCGAGAAGAGCGCGGCCGTGCTTCGTGGCGAGATACGAGTGATGCTTACTGCATTGGCTGATAATACAAAGAGGGAGGTGAAATCGGAGGCTCCTGAGTATGAAGCGACATTATTCGATCAGCTCAAAGCGCTTCGCACGGAATATGCTCGCAAGGAAAATGTCCCACCCTATATCATTTTCTCTGACGCAACGCTTCTCGAATTGGCGACTTTTCTTCCGACAAATATATCGGAACTGCCTCGCATTTCAGGTTTTGGCGAAGTAAAAACGCGTCGATATGGAAAAGCATTTCTCAACGTTGTTGCGAAGTATTGCGCAGAACACAACCTTTTATCAAGGATGTCGGAGAAGGTATCTGCTCGCTCGCGTCGAAGTCGAAGAAGATAGCGTGGGCGCCGACTCCTCTTTTCTTGCGTCATCTCAATCCACGATCGGAACAGGGCACCTACAAGGGGCGCCCTACCCATACAATTCATCCCCCTTCCACATTTCCGGATTCTTTTCGATATATTTCACAATCAAGTTCCATTCTCGATCATTCCGAATAATGTGTTCGTAATAATTCCGTTGCCATATTGATTTTTCAAATCGCGGGAATTCTTTGGTTTTAACGTGTTGAATGTATTCATTTGCGGTCAACGATTTAAAGGCACCAATAATATTTCCAAGGGTTGTGCCGATCGGGATCGGTAGGGGCGACGGCTTGTCCTCGCCATGTTCCCGATTGTCTGTTTGCGAATAATGTAGATGGGACACCCACAAGGGGCGCCATGCAAAAGGGCGCCCACAAGGGGCGCCCCTACCATTCAGAAACATGATACAATGTTTCTATGTTCTCTTTCTCTCCCGCTTTCTCCTATGAAACTCTCCTGGACACGCGCCATTCAATGGGTTGGCATTCTTGCGGTGTTGGTTTTTGTTGTGGCTCTTCGATATGAGGCACCGTCAGAGGCGGGCATGCAAATGAATGCCTCTCCGGACTCACCCTTCTCCCAATCCCTCCGCGGCTACTGGAAACTCGACGACGGCACTGGCACCAACGCCACGGACTCAAGTGGCAATGGGAACACTCTTGCCATGACTGGATCCCCAAGTTGGGTGACCGGACAAATTGGTCCCTCCGCCCTCGACTTCTCCGGAAGTGGACAGTATCTCTCCATCGCCTCTCCCTCAAGCGCTCTCGACTTTACCGATGGAGCGAGCTTTACATTGACCGGCTGGTTCAATAGAGACACATTTGCCAATGATCACACCATCCTCTCCACCAAGAGCGGACAGTCTACTGAAAGTGATGGCTACATCGCATATATTGACGATGCAACGGATCAGCTTATCATTCGCTTTGATGAAAATGGATCAACCGATGCAAGAACGTTTACATCCACATCCACCTTTACGGCTACCGGTTGGCATAGCTTTGCTCTCTCTTGGAATGAAAGCGCTCCCGATGCCGTTCTCTATATCGATGGTAAACCCGATGGGTCAGGAAGCGGAACCGTCTTTGCCAGTATGGGAGATCTTTCCAACTCAAATGCTTTCTACATTGGTGCTGAAACCGATGCTGGGAATCCTTTCGATGGCAAACTCGATGATATCCGTATCTATGGTTATGCCCTCAGTGCTGAGCAGGTGAAGAAACTGTACAACACCACCGCTCCCACCCAACCCGTTGATACAAGCTTAGTAGGACACTGGACCTTTGATGGGACGGATATACAGGGGACCACCGCAATTGATAGAAGCAGCTTTGGGAATAACGGGACGATAACGGGAGCAACGAAGACTATTGGGAAGTTGGGTCAGGCACTCAGTTTTAATGGGACGAGTGATTATGTGGATGTAGGAACAGCGCTAGATTGTAGCGGCACCAAAACAGTCAGTCTTTGGTTTAAAGAACTTGGCAATGAAGATACGCTCTTTTTCTCATCGACAGGTGGAACGAGCGACTATATTTTAATTGAGTTCTATAATTCAGATAGGATAGCAGTCGAGGTGGAAGATACATATCCAAGTTCAAAAAGCAGGCAAGTGAGTGGATTTAATACGGATGAATGGTATCATCTCGTTGTAACCAAAACAGCAGGAGGTGTTACTGGTATTTATGTTAATGGTTTTGATGAAGCTGGATCTGGAGGTAATTTCTCACCGTTTGGAGGAACGAACAAAACATATATCGGCAGACATCCAAGCGGAGGATATTTTGAAGGATCAATTGACGATGTACGCATCTACAATCGCACGCTTTCCACAACGGAAATCACAAATTTGTATAATTTGGGGAAATAGGGAATAACGAAAAAACTATGAGGAGGAAAGTATTTTTGAGTTCAATGGGAGTTTTAATGAGTTTCTTCTTGGTGCAGGAAGCAACTGCATCGCCTTCGATTTCTTCTGTTTCTGGCACATGGAATCACAAGTCCACGATCACAGTGAGTGGTTTAGGATTTGGTACGAAGGCTACCGTGGCGCCGATAGTGTGGGATGATGCATCGGGGAGTAACATTTTGAATAACTGGAGTGGCGCATGGCCGACGTCAGCGGCGGGGTCGTCGCAAATGAATTATTATTTACCAATGCGCGGAGTCGCTCTACCTCACAACAACATTACAAAATATATAGCAGGTTGTATAAGCGGTGGTGGTGCTGATACTGGCAATAATGCAGATTTATTTAAAACAATTTCAAATGTACAATTCCCGTCTTATATGTATGTTTCTTGGTATCATAGAGCTGATCCGGCATGGGTATTTACAGGAAGTGAACACAACTACAAATTGTTTGATTGGTCTATTGGAACCGAGCCGATGGGTAGTGACAACTGGTATTTCGAATATAATCCGCCGCCTTTAAACAATACACCTACCGGTTCGGATCCATTCAATGATCCGAACTATCATACCAATAACAATGGTGGTATGGGAATGTTCAGTACATGGGGTGATTATGCCTATAAACCAATGAATGGATGGGTCAAACTCGAACTTGAGATAAGATTCGACAGAACAGCATCAGGATATGTAAAAGCTTGGGAAAATGGGAAACAAGTTTTTAATAATAGTGGCGTAACAGATGCTACATCTGGATCGCAGAGAACGGTTACTGTGGGCGGATATACAATGCCGAGAAGTAGTAACCAATGGATGTATTTTGCTGACGTCTATATTGATACTGCCCGCCAGCGTATTGTCCTTGCTAACAACCCCAATATCAACAACGCCACCATTAAAGAAGTCCAGATCCCGAGCGCATGGAACGATACGTCAATCAGCCTCTCTTCCAATCTTGGTAAGTTCACGAGCGGTCAAACCGCATACCTCTTTGTCTATGACTCGACCGGCACACCAAATACAACTGGTTATCCGGTGACGATCGGCGGCGGAGGTGGTGGTGACACCACTCCTCCCACTTCTCCCACCAACCTTGTCGCAAATGCCACCAGCCAATCAAGCATTACCGTCTCTTGGACTGCTGCTACTGACAACATCGGAGTAGCAGGCTACCAAGTGGAACATTGTTCTCCTTCTGGTTGCTCCACATTTACCCAAGTAGGAACTCCAACATCTTCTCCTTTTATTGATTCAGGATTAACAGCAAATGCCTTCTACAACTACCACGTCCGTGCCGTCGATGCTGCCGGCAATACTTCAGGCTGGAGCAATGTTGTGGGAGCAACTACTCAAGCCGCTTCACAAACGCCCACCATCTCCCTCTCTGCAAACCCGACGAGTATCACCTCCGGACAATCCAGTACTCTTACTTGGAGTTCCACTAACGCCACTAGCTGTACGGCTTCCGGAAGTTGGTCTGGTACCAAAGCCACAAGCGGCACCCAGTCTGTTTCTCCCGCCACAACGAGTACCTACACCCTCACCTGTACCGGTACGGGAGGAGCGACCAATCAGAGCGCGACGGTAACGGTGGGGAGTGGAGGAAGTAATGTTTCTATGAATGAGTGCTCAACAATGCAAAATGGTTGGATTTTCTGCAATGACTTCGATACCAATGTCACCACTGATACGCAACGAAGAGCACAGTGGGATGATTATGACGGCGCGACCGACGTCAACTTCCCACAGGACAATGGACCATCGCAGAATTCCAGCAACCATGTTGCCCAATTCCTCATTCCACAGAATGCGTCTGCCGGTGCCGATCTTGTCAAAGTTTTTGGCAGTTCCTATCAGAAACTCTATCTGCGCTACTACACCAAATACGCTACTGGTTTTCCATTTACCATGGGGAATCATGGAGGAGGCTTAACCGCAGGTGATCGAGCACATCTCGCTACCTCTGGCTATCGACCTGGTGATCCAGCAACGCCAAGTGGTTCCGACGAATGGGCGGACTTTCGAGTGCAGTACAATAAGGGATCGAATCCGATTCCCTACGCTTACTCATACAATGTTGGCATGTATCAAGACTGTCCAAGCTCTGGAAGCTGCTTTGGAGATTCTTACCCGTGCGTCTATGACAGCGGCCAATCCTACTGTACAAAAGCTGTTGATCGACCAACAGCCACTATGCCGACTATTACAGCTGGTAACTGGCATTGTGTCGAGGAAACGGTTGATATGGGAACAGCGGGACAGTCAAATGGAACATTTCAGCTTACATGGGATGGCGCCTATGCAGGCAATCTGGTCAATATGCATTTCCGAAACAATGCAAACAATTTGTTACACAATCTCTACTTATCGCTCTACAGTGGTGATGCGACGCATGCTCTAGCTGATCAGCGACTCGACAATATCGTTGTCTCCACACAGCCCATTGGGTGTGGGAACACCTCCACCCCCGACACCACCCCTCCCACCAGTCCAACCAACCTCGCTGCCAATGCCACCAGTGAGTCCAGCATCACCGTCTCTTGGGACCCAGCAACCGACAACATTGGAGTCACTGGCTACCAAGTCGAACGCTGTCTTGGTCTCTCATGCTCCAACTTTACTCAAGTCGGAACTACCACAAGCTCTCCCCTTACAGACTCCAACCTGACCGCTTCTACCGGCTACTCCTACCATGTAAGAGCTGTCGATGCCGCAGGGAACACCAGTGACTGGTCTAATGTCGTCGGTACAACGACTCAAGGTACACCCACCCCCACCTCCTGCTCCACCGTCACCCCCACCAACTTCACCACCTCAACCTACACCGGCTACGGTGCTCCCTATGACGTCTTTGTGAGTAACACTCCTCTTATCTCCACCACCTGTACCAGCAGCGATACCCACACGATAAACGCTACCCTCGGTATTACCGGAGACACTACCCGTATCGTCTACACCAAAGGCTACTACTATGATCCCGGTATATCTGACTGGACCTCCTTCACCGGAACCTGTACCGGAGCCTTGAATGGAGACTGGTGCCAAGGAAGTGTCTCTGCCACTCTCACCGATACCGATATCTCTACAGCAAGCGCTTCCGATCCCGCCTACCTGGTCGGTATGACCTGTAGCATACAGGGAGGTACGTGGAAGTGCGGATGCAGAGACACAACGTGTTCTACGTTCTACTGGCAGGTGCAGGGGGCGGGACTCTGAAATCGGAGAGGGAAAAGGGAAATGCGACAACACAGAGGCGAGAGTCTCTTGTGGTGTTGTTTTGGGCGGGGTTAGGTGCTTTTTCTGTTGCCTTGTCTTTCTCTGCTGACCTATTTCTTTGGTTAAAGATATCCATGGTACAATAAAGACATATATTTTTTGTGATGCGCCTATGCCGCAGCCACACGGACTCGGGAGGGGGTTGTCTTCGCTTATTCCGCAAAATCAGAAGAAGTCGGAAGTATCAACTGGGGACAGTCCCCAGCCTGTTTCATCGGCAGCTACCGCTCAAAAGGCGAGTCCATTTGGTGTGAAGATGGCGCCGCTTCAGAAGCTGCCGCCTGTGCCTTCTGAAACAAGAGAGAAAAGTGTGAAATCGGCTGATCAAACTATCGCATCGGGCGCCTCCTCGGGTGTATCACAAAAACAGCAGGGTCTGTCCTCTCCAGTGTTTGATATTCCGGCGGTGCAGGTGGAAAATCCGAGCAGTCCTACGGAAATGTCATCAAGTTCTGTTGAAAATCCGCCGGTATCGACGGGAGAGGGGGTGGCACTGTCAGTGCCTATTGGGAACGTGATACCAAATCCGCATCAGCCACGCATACAATTCAGCGAAGAAAAGCTCATGGAGCTCGCGCAATCAATCAAAGAGCATGGCATTCTCCAGCCGCTCATTGTGACGCGCTCAGGGGGTAATTTTGAGCTTATAGCGGGGGAACGCCGATTGCAGGCGGCGCGAATTGTCGGTCTTTCGGAAGTGCCGGTTATTGTGCGCGAGGCGGAGAATCAGGAAAAATTTGAGCTGGCTATTATTGAGAACATTCAGAGACACGATCTCAATCCGATCGAGGAAGCAAGAGCGTATGATCGGCTCTCGAAAGAATTTCAATTGTCGCAAGAATCCATAGCGAAGAAAATGGGGAGAAGCCGGAGTGCTATTGCCAATACGATGCGGCTTTTGCAGCTGCCGGTCGATATACAGCGCGCCGTTGCTGATGATAAGATTTCCGAAGGGCACGCAAAGGCATTGCTTGCTATCGATAATGCTGAGAAGCAGCGCGCGCTTTTTGAGATGATCGTGCAGCAGAGTCTCACTGTGCGTGAAGCGGAAGCAAAGTCTCGAGGTGTTTCGACTCGACCTCCGAAGAGAGTATCGAAGGATCCGGAAATCGAAGGTCGGGAGAATACTTTGTCAGAAATATTTGGCACAAAAGTTCGCATCGCCAAGACAGCTTCCGGCGGAACAATTCGCATCGAGTATTTCTCCGATGAAGAGTTTAAAAATATCTTCTCGAAACTTTCCGGAAAACATGAAGACGGAACCGGCAGTATGTGATCGCCTTTTTTGACGCTGCTTTCTGCTTTTGAGCGTCGCAGTCTCTCTTGGTCTGCTCAAAGGTAATTATCGCCTTTTTCTTGCCGTATCTTTTCCAAGAGTGTCTTCATTTCGGAAACCTTGTCTTTGCTGGCGACTAAAATACAGTCGTCTGTTTCGACGACAACGACGTTTTCGAGTCCGATTGTGGCAATGAGCTTTTTGTCTGAGAGAATGAGGCATTTCTCACTTCCCACATCGATATGATTTCCGCGTGCGATGATGGAGACTTCATGCCGCTTCTCGAGAAGATCAAAGAGCGCAGACCAGTTGCCGACATCGCTCCATTCGAGTGGTGCCGGTATGACAGCTCGTTTTTCCGGGGGGAGTTTTTCAATAATGGCGGGTTCTATCGGATCATTCGGCAGTTCTTCAAAAAGCTTCTGTGTTTCTTGGGGATTATCTCTGGTGTTTCTCATGCGTTCGAGTGTCTGTGAGAGTTCCGGGGTGAAGACTCTTATTTGGGCCAAAAAAGCGCGTGCTGAGAAAATGAAATACCCGGCATTCCAGAGGTATTCCCAGTTTTTCAGATACTCCTCAGCGGTTTCTCGATCGGGCTTCTCTTTGAAGGAGTCGATTGAAAAGACTCGGTGGTCGTGAACAACGCCGAGATCCTCACCCATTTTTATGTATCCAAAACCAGTGTCCGGAGCCGTGGGATTGATGCCTATAGTGACTATTTTGTCATTGAATTTTGACGCAGTTTCGAATGCGGAAAGAAGTGCCGGAGAGAATGCATCGCCATTGGTGATAACGTGATCGGAAGCGATGGTGGCGACGATGGCGTCGGGATCGCGATCAAATATTTCCTGTGCTGCCAGAGCGATAGCGGCGGCGGTACCGCGGGGAGCTGGCTCGATAATGAGATGATCGGCTTCGATTTCCGGGAGAAGATCGAGAACTTTCCGGCGATATCGGTCGCTCGTACCCACGAATATATTGCCGGTACCGGCGAGTGTCTTCCGAAGCCGTTCCCAGGTGTCTTCCAGGAGGGTCGATCCGCTTTCCGACAAGAAATTATGGAATTGTTTCGGTTTGGATTTTCTAGAGAGCGGCCAGAGTCGAGTGCCGCTCCCGCCCGCCATGATGACAGCGTAGAAGTGTGGATACTGAATAGGCTGTTCGCAAGTGTCTTCCGGCATAGGACTTTTCGAAGTTATGTGCGATATGACAGGTTAAACGATGAGATAAAACAAACGGCGTATCCTCGAGAAGATCGTCTTCTTAAGGGGATTGAATTTCGTCCAAAGCTTTCCCTGATA
This sequence comes from Candidatus Moraniibacteriota bacterium, assembly GCA_016699875.1. NCBI lineage: Bacteria > Candidatus Moraniibacteriota > Candidatus Moraniibacteriota bacterium. Next base: position 743,173 of record CP064989.1, read on the forward strand.
TTCGCACCATAGCGCGTTTTCTGTTTTTTGCAAGGGTTTTGCTATAATGCCAACATGATTGAGAAATTGAAATCTCCTTGGCGCCGGAGAGATGATCAATGGAACGATGATCGGGAGATCCCCTCGAAGATGTCGGGAAAGTTTCGTCGTGTTGTGAGGAGTGTTGCGATTCTTCTTGGGGTGGCGGTGATTGGCGGGTCAATAGCGGGCGGGGTCAACATGTGGCTTGCTCGTCGATCGGAACAATCGAAGCTACTGGCGGTTGAGAATGGAAAATCACAGGAGAGCGCTTTAAATGCCATAGAAGGTTCGCCGGTTGAATCGAATCCGGTGGCGGAAGTGCTGGGAGAGAATGATTTGGGAAGTATCGGCGTGCTTTCAAGTGAGAATTACCGTGTCGGGCAAATTGTACTTGGAGGCGATGTGGGATTGCTCTCGCAGGGTGATGAGCTGACTGAGCTTGGCATAAACGATATTCGCGGCGAAACATTGAGCAGTAAAAACCAAAATGAGGGTCGCGCGCTTATTACCTGGAGAACCAGTAAGGCAGCAAAGTCGACCCTGACTTATAGTAAAACGGCTGGCGGAAGCGAAAAGTCCATTGACGAGGATGGATTCGGTATGTCACATAGCGCCGTTCTTTCCAACCTGGATCTTTCTTCGACGTATCTCTATACGGTGACGGTCCGTGATCGCTATGGAAATGAGGTGACGAGTGATCCGCATGCGGTATATACGGGGACTCGCGTCGTATCGCTTTTCGAGCTTATTACCAATGCGTTGCAAGAGGTCTTCGGGTGGGCAGTAAAGAAATAACAAGTATCAAATTCTCTGTGGGAACCGCGCGGTTCCCTTGGGTCATTGAGTACGTGGATCATTCGAGGTGATTTTGACACGAAGAAGCTGAAGAATAGCAACGGATCATTTGGTTCGAACGCCGAGAACGGAATCTGTTTTGCGTAGTGGAGAAAGGATTTTATCTCTCTTGACAGAGCTCGGACGAGCTTTGTTTTTTTATCAATTTTGTAGTACTATTATGACTAAGCACATGGGTGCATTTTCTTAATTCAGATGCTCTCGACTGAAGTGGCGAGGAGAACACGCTTTTGTTCTCCCGAAGCACTTCGATCCTGAATGCATTTCTTCAATCAAAACAAAAAGAGGAGCCTCTTCACTTTGATTCGTTCGGTGTTGCAGGCAGAAGAGCATTTCATTGTACTTCTTTCGGTAGGAATACTGGCGGGAGTTTGTCTCTGGGGAATGGCTTCTCAGTCTGTTTTTGCGCAGGCAATTCCCGGCACGGCACAGGTGCTGGGGAGTGAGAAGCAAATCAGTGCTTCGGCAATACTTCTGGATGGCAAAGGATCGCCAGTGCCAAATGGCGAGTATGAAGTGCGGTTTAGTATCTACCGTGCCGACCGGACAACGAGCGATCCGTATCCATCTGACACGGATGCCCCGCTTCGTGTGTGGGAGGAAACGCAAACAGCGACCGTGAAGAATGGCATCATGAATGCCTATCTCGGTGTCACGACGCCTTTCCCTGGAAATCTTACTTTCGAAGGCGGGGAATACTTTCTTGGGGTTCGCGTGGGAACGGATTCGGAAATGATTCCGCGGAAGAAGTTCGGCACTTTCACCAATGCGATTAATTCGCAGTTTTTGCGTGGTCGGACATTTGGCACAAATGCGGGAGATATTGCGACCTATGGCACCAATGGGAAATTTGATATCAAGCAGCTTCCGACGGGAACGAGCGGGAATAAGTTGCTTCTTGCAAACAATAAGGATTTTACGGGAGTGCTCGATGATGTATCGGGTCTCTTGGATGATGTCTCAACGCTTCAGAACGACAGTCATGCGCAGAATACCGATACGGGGACAGACTCCCTGACATTCAATGTAGGATCCGATACGGCAGTCGGCTCATCAAACTTTGGTTTTACTGTTTCGAGCGCTGGCACGAAACCGGAGCTCCGATATAACAGCTCTTTGAGTCAGTGGGAATTCTCCGATGACGGTTCGGTCTTTACGGCACTCAATGCTGGTTCTGGAGGTGGCGTGAATGGATCGGGCACGAGCGGACAGATTGCCTACTGGACAGGGACAAGCACGCTTGGATCGGAAGCACATCTCTCAGCTTCGCGTGGTGGAACGGGTATCGACACATCAAGCTCGACGGGTGTGCCAGTTGTTTCGTCCGGCACATGGAGCATTGCCTCGGCACTTGGCGTGTCGCAGGGCGGCACAGGACTTTCCTCAACACCAGCGAATGGGGAATTGCTTATCGGGAATGGATCCGGGTTTGCACTTGCGACGCTTTCGACTGGAAGTGGTCTTGCGCTTTCGAATGGGGCAGGATCAATTAACTTGGCACTTGACGTGACGACGACAGGCACAACTGCTACAACGCAGTCGAATTCTGGACTTGAGCTGGTTGCATCGGGACTTCGGCTTCTTGGCGGATGCTCCGATGGGGAAATACTTAAATGGGACAGTGGAAGCTCGGTGTGGGCATGTTCGAGTGATCTTGGTGGTGCAACGGCGATTATCAATGTGAATGAAGGGTCGACAGCCTATACTGGCATTGATACGCTTACATTTGACGCGGATGACTTCAGTATTTCCCAACTCGGAAGCGAAGCAACAGTGACGATTGATTATGCAAATTCCGGTATCGCTCGGCTTGGTCAGGATGAAACCGTGACGGGGGCTTGGGACTTTTCCGGAAATACTACTTTTGGCACGATTGTTGGTGGTGTCTGGAATGGTACAGCGATCGGTGCGACCTATGGTGGCACTGGCATTAATACCTCCGGCTCAACTGGCGTACCGTATATAACGGGTGGCACATGGAGCGTTGATGCGACGGCGCTCTCGGTTGCACATGGAGGAACGGGTGCGACGAGTCTTGCAAACTTGATTGCCCTCACCACCGACACCACCGGCAACTACGTCCAATCCATTACCAATGGCAACGGTATCACTGGTGGAAACGGAGGATCTGAAGGAGCAACTCTCACCCTCTCCCTCAACCTCCTCACCTCCGCAGACGGCACCGGCTCCACCTCCTCCAACTCCGGCCTCGAATTCCAAGGCACCAGCTCCAATGAACTCTCTCTCCTCCAAGGATGTGCTAACAACGAAGTCCTTTCTTGGAACGACTCTACAAATGTCTGGCAATGTGCCAGCGTCTCCGGAGTAGGCGGTGTTACCGGAAGCGCCACCAGCGGACAGGTTGCCTATTGGACCGGAACCTCAACGCTCTCCGGAGAAGATCAGGTAACTGTTGCCCAAGGGGGAACGGGAATCGGAAGCTATACCACCGGAGACATTCTCTATGCGTCAGGAGCCACAACTCTTGCCAAACTTGCTGATGTTGCAACCGGAAATGTTCTTATCTCCGGAGGGGTGGGAGTGCAACCGCAGTGGGGGAAGGTGGCGCTCGGAAGTGCTGTGAGTGGGACTCTTCCGGTAGCGAATGGAGGAACGGGGGCGACTACGCTCACGGCCAACGGAGTCATTTATGGAAACGGTACTGGCGCCATTCAAGCGACTTCTGCCGGAACCGACGCTCAAATACTCATAGCCAATGCTTCCGGTGTGCCTACGTTCGTTACTCTGGGCGGCGACGCTACGGTCAACAATTCCGGATCTCTCACCATTGCTGCCAACAGTGTTGCCCTCACCACCGACACCACCGGCAACTACGTCCAATCCATTACCAATGGCAACGGTATCACTGGTGGAAACGGAGGATCTGAAGGAGCAACTCTCACCCTCTCCCTCAACCTCCTCACCTCCGCAGACGGCACCGGCTCCACCTCCTCCAACTCCGGCCTCGAATTCCAAGGCACCAGCTCCAATGAACTCTCTCTCCTCCAAGGATGTGCTAACAACGAAGTCCTTTCTTGGAACGACTCTACAAATGTCTGGCAATGTGCCAGCGTCTCCGGAGTAGGCGGTGTTACCGGAAGCGCCACCAGCGGACAGGTTGCCTATTGGACCGGAACCTCAACGCTCTCCGGAGAAGATCAGGTAACTGTTGCCCAAGGGGGAACGGGAATCGGAAGCTACACCACCGGAGACATTCTCTATGCGTCAGGAGCCACGACTCTCGCTAAACTTGCTGATGTCGCAACCGGAAATGTTCTTATCTCCGGAGGGGTGGGAGTGCAACCGCAGTGGGGGAAGGTGGCTTTGGGCACATATACCTCAGGGAATTACGTGGCGAATGCGAGTACGTCGACACTTACAGGGTTGACTGGCGGGTCCGGCGGATCGGTGGGCGCGTCGCTCTCGCTCGCTTTTGACTACACGACTCCGCTTACGGGTGACCCGGCGCTTTCGGCAAACAATGCTATCTTTGGAACCAACGGACTCATCTTCGAAGGGGCGACCGCGAATACATTTGAGACCTATGTCACTTTGACTGACCCAACGGCAGATCGAACGCTGACGCTTCCCAATGTGACTGGAACGATTGCAACGCTGAATGGCGGTCAAATATTTACTTCCGCCACATGGAACGGCACGGCGATCGGCGCGACCTATGGCGGTACAGGCATCAATACGATTGGTTCAACCGGTGTGCCATATATAAATGGCGGGGCATGGAGCGTCGACTCAGCGGCGCTTGCCGTGGCGCATGGTGGGACGGGACTTACGACTTTTGGCGGGACAAATACGCTTCTTTATACGACAACTGCTAATACGCTCGCGTCTATTTCGGCTGCGGCAAATAGTATTCTGGTGACGAACGGGTCGAATGTTCCTTCGCTTTCGACCGATATCCCGACGGCGGTTACTATTGGTTCCGCCTATATCTACCGTGTGGGCGGTACTGATGTGTCGCTCGCCGACGGCGGCACCGGCTCCTCTCTCTCCGACCCCAATGCCGACCGCATCCTCTTCTGGGACGACTCCGCCGGAGCTGTCACCTGGCTTTCTCCTTCTTCCAACCTCTCTATTAGTACAACCACTCTTGATCTCGCCTCTTCCATAAACATCAATACGCTCCAACTCGGCACCGACGGCACCGACGGTTCTTTCATCATCTACTCCGAACAAGGGGCAACTGACTATACCACTACCTTCCAACCGGGAGCACAGTCACAAAACATTACCTATACGCTTCCGAATGATGATGGAACAAGCGGACAGGTGCTTATTACGGATGGGACGGGAGCACTCTCGTGGTCGAGTGTTTCCGGTGCGGGCGGTGTGACAGGGACAAGCACGAGCGGGTATGCAGTCTATTGGGATAGTACGAACTCGATTGCTGGCGAGCCATACCTCTCCTTAACTCGCGGTGGAACAGGAACAACGCTTTCCGATCCGGGAGCCGATCGCATTCTCTTCTGGGACGATTCGGTCGGTGCGATTGATTGGCTTTCTGCCGGATCAAATCTTTCTATTAGTGGAACGACCATTAACCTCGCGTCGAGCATACAACTCGGATCGGACGGATCGGACGGAGTGCTTACCATTTATTCCGAGCAGGGTGCAACCGATTATACCTCGACTTTCCAGCCGGGAACGCAGACGCAGAATATCACTTATACGCTGCCGGCGGATGATGGTGCTGCGAGTCAGGTACTCGTCACTGATGGGACCGGGAACCTTTCGTGGCAATCGGTGTCTGGCGTTGGCGCGCTCGATGGATCAGGTTTAACTGATGCTGTTGCCTACTGGGTGGATAGCAACACGCTTACCTATGAAACAGCGCTCGCCCTTTCCCGTGGCGGCACCGGCTCCTCTCTCTCCGACCCCAATGCTGACCGCATCCTCTTCTGGGACGACTCTGCTGGAGCGGTCACTTGGCTTTCTCCTTCTTCCAACCTCTCTATTAGTACAACCACTCTTGACCTCGCTTCTTCTGTAAACGTCAATACTCTCCAACTCGGTACCGACGGCACCGACGGTTCTTTCATCATCTACTCCGAACAAGGGGCAACTGACTATACCACTACCTTCCAACCGGGAGCACAGTCACAGAACATCACCTATACGCTTCCGAATGATGATGGAACAAGCGGACAGGTGCTCATCACGGATGGATCAGGCATACTCTCCTGGACATCCGCTGGCTCTGGCGGTATCGGTGACATTACCGCGATCGGAGATGTAGCGAGTGGGGATGCCTTTACGGCAAGTGGTACCCAGGGAACCAGTCTCTACTTCTATGATGTGGATGGAAGGGGACAACTCACGATTGCCAATCTCACGGCTGCTCGGATGTATACGCTTCCAGATGCCACTGGAACTATTATCACTACGGGCAATCTCACCGGTATTACCGCAACAGGCACGATTGCGAGTGGGACGTGGAATGGGACAGCGATCGGTGCAGCGTATGGCGGAACCGGACTTGATACATCCGGTGGTTCGACGACTGGAGTGCCTACTATTAGTAGTGGGGTGTGGAGTGTCTCGAGTTCGCTTGATGTGACGCTTGGTGGTACCGGCACGAGCGCACTTTCCTCCGGCGGTCTTCTCTATGGTAATGGCACTTCGGCAATCGGCGCTTTGAGCGTGATGACGAATGGCCAACTCCTTATCGGCGATGGCACGGGCGTGCCGACACTTGCGACGCTTTCGGAAGGGGATGGGGTTACGGTGACAAATGGCGCCGGTTCCATCACCCTCTCCCTCAACCTCCTCACCTCCGCAGACGGTACCGGCTCCACCTCCTCCAACTCCGGCCTCGAATTCCAAGGCACCAGCTCCAATGAACTCTCTCTCCTCCAAGGATGTGCTAACAACGAAGTCCTTTCTTGGAACGACTCTACAAATGTCTGGCAATGTGCCAGCGTCTCCGGAGTAGGCGGTGTTACCGGAAGCGCCACCAGCGGACAGGTTGCCTATTGGACCGGAACCTCAACGCTCTCCGGAGAAGATCAGGTAACTGTTGCCCAAGGGGAACGGGAATCGGAAGCTATACCACCGGAGACATTCTCTATGCGTCAGGAGCCACAACTCTTGCCAAACTTGCTGATGTCGCAACCGGAAATGTTCTTATCTCCGGAGGGGTGGGAGTGGCACCGAGCTGGGGGAAGGTGGCATTGGGTACGCATACCTCGGGGAATTATGTTGCAAATGCGAGCACGTCGACCTTGACCGGTCTTACGGGCGGATCCGGCGGATCGGCGGGCGCGTCGCTCTCGCTCGCTTTTGACTACACGACTCCGCTTACGGGTGATCCGGCGCTTTCGGCAAATAATACAATCTTTGGAACAAACGGCCTTATATTTGAAGGGGCGACCGCGAATACATTTGAGACCTATGTCACTTTGACTGACCCAACGGCAGATCGAACACTGACACTTCCCAATGTGACCGGAACGATTGCAACGCTGAATGGCGGTCAAACATTTACTTCCGCCACATGGAACGGCACGGCGATCGGTGCGACCTATGGCGGTACAGGTATCAATACGATTGGTTCAACCGGTGTGCCATATATAAATGGCGGGGCGTGGAGCGTCGACTCAACAGCGCTTGCCGTGGCACATGGTGGCACGGGACTTACGACTTTTGGCGGGACAAATACGCTTCTTTATACGACAACTGCTAATACGCTCGCGTCTATTTCAGCTGCGGCAAATAGTATTCTGGTGACGAACGGGTCGAATGTTCCTTCGCTTGCAACTGATATCCCGACGGCGGTTACTATTGGTTCTGCCTATATCTACCGTGTGGGCGGTACTGATATATCGCTCGCCGACGGCGGCACCGGCTCCTCTCTCTCCGACCCCAATGCTGACCGCATCCTTTTCTGGGACGACTCTGCCGGAGCGGTCACCTGGCTTTCTCCTTCTTCCAACCTCTCTATTAGTACAACCACTCTTGACCTCGCTTCTTCCGTAAACATCAATACTCTCCAACTCGGCACCGACGGCTCCGACGGCTCCTTCATCATCTACTCCGAACAAGGGGCAACTGACTATACCACTACCTTCCAACCGGGAGCACAGTCACAAAACATTACCTATACGCTTCCGAATGATGATGGAACAAGCGGACAGGTGCTTATTACGGATGGGACGGGAGCACTCTCGTGGTCGAGTGTTTCCGGTGCGGGCGGTGTGACAGGGACAAGCACGAGCGGGTATGCAGTCTATTGGGATAGTACGAACTCGATTGCTGGCGAGCCATACCTCTCCTTAACTCGCGGTGGAACAGGAACAACGCTCTCCGACCCCAATGCTGACCGCATCCTTTTCTGGGACGACTCTGCCGGAGCGGTCACCTGGCTTTCTCCTTCTTCCAACCTCTCTATTAGTACAACCACTCTTGACCTCGCTTCTTCCGTAAACATCAATACTCTCCAACTCGGCACCGACGGCTCCGACGGCTCCTTCATCATCTACTCCGAACAAGGGGCAACTGACTATACCACTACCTTCCAACCGGGAGCACAGTCACAAAACATTACCTATACGCTTCCGAATGATGATGGAACAAGCGGACAGGTGCTTATTACGGATGGGACGGGAGCACTCTCGTGGTCGAGTGTTTCCGGTGCGGGCGGTGTGACAGGGACAAGCACGAGCGGGTATGCAGTCTATTGGGATAGTACGAACTCGATTGCTGGCGAGCCATACCTCTCCTTAACTCGCGGTGGAACAGGAACAACGCTCTCCGACCCCAATGCTGACCGCATCCTTTTCTGGGACGACTCTGCCGGAGCGGTCACCTGGCTTTCTCCTTCTTCCAACTCTCTCTATTAGTACAACCACTCTTGACCTCGCTTCTTCCGTAAACATCAATACTCTCCAACTCGGCACCGACGGCTCCGACGGCTCCTTCATCATCTACTCCGAACAAGGGGCAACTGACTATACCACTACCTTCCAACCGGGAGCACAGTCACAAAACATTACCTATACGCTTCCGAATGATGATGGAACAAGCGGACAGGTGCTTATTACGGATGGGACGGGCATACTCTCCTGGACATCCGCTGGCTCTGGCGGCATCGGTGACATTACCGCGATCGGAGATGTAGCGAGTGGGGATGCCTTTACGGCAAGTGGTACCCAGGGAACCAGTCTCTACTTCTATGATGCGGACGGCAGAGGACAACTCACGATTGCCAATCTTTCTGCGGCACGGACGTATACGTTGCCGGATGTGAGTGGCACAATTGCAACACTGAATGGCGGACAGACCTTTACGAGTGCTACGTGGAACGGATCGACAGTCGGAGTGGCGTATGGCGGAACAGGCGTTACTACCTTTGGCGGGACGAATACGCTCCTCTATACGACTTCCGCCAATACACTGACATCACTCGCTACGGCAAACAGCTCGATTCTTATTACGAATGGCTCCGGTGTTCCATCCATTGCAACCGATATCCCGACAGCAGTTACTATCGGCTCTTCCTATATCTATCGTGCGGGCGGGACTGATGTGTCGGTTGCGGATGGTGGTACGGGCTTGAGTTCCTATACTGCTGGCGATCTTCTCTATGCTTCCAATACAACAACGCTCGCCGGGCTCGCCGATATTGCCACCGGAAACGTGCTCCTCTCGGGTGGCGTTAGTTCGTCGCCATTGTGGGGAAAGGTAGTGCTTGGGACGCATACGACCGGGAACTATGTCGCATCGGCAACGGCGAGTGGGGGACTCACGATGACCGGGACGGCTGGAGGAAGTCTCGGCATTCTTCTTCAGCCTTCGACGGACGCGCTCTCCTCGACCACGAGCTCCGGATCAGGCATGGAACTTCTCTCGACTGGACTCTCACTTTTACAGGGTTGTTCAAATGAACAAGTGCTTTCTTGGAACGAAGCATCCGATGTGTGGGAATGTTCGGACAAAACTGCTGGCACGAGCGACTGGACAGCAGTGATTGGGACGCCGAATTTCTCCTATCTCACTGATACGAGTGCACATTTGGTGGTAGGTGGATCGACGGAAGCGGCTGGTGCTTTTGATTTTGATGTGACTACCACAAAGCTCAATATTGGCGCGGCGGCAAGTTTTGACACATTCATTATTGCTCCGGTTACGAAGGGAACAACGTCCCATTCTGGGACATTGACTACTGCCGATCTTACAACAGCAAGTCGCACATGGACCCTCCCCGACGAAACTGGCACCATCTGTACCACTGGCAGCGTCTGCTCCGGCTACCAAGCTGCCGGCTCCTACCTCACCACTTCTACTTCCTTTGCCGGCGGAGACATTGCTTCCGGAACCTACAATACTCTCTCTCTTGCTTCCAGTATCACTCGCGATACCGAATGGGATACCGCTGCCGAGATCAATGCGGCTACAACAGACACCGACTTCGCTTACGCCGCCCTCTCCAACCTCGCCTCCGTCGCCATCAACACGAGCCTCATCTCCGATACGGACAATACCGATGATCTCGGTTCTGCTGCTATTGGCTGGAAAGATATTTACTCCCGCACCCTCAAGCTTGATGGATCTACCTCTGGCACGATTACTCTCCAAGCAGCTGCTACTGCAGGTACCAATACTATCACCCTTCCGGCAAGCACGGGGACAGTAGCGCTTACGAGCGATCTTCACTCCGCTGTCACATTCGGAGTCTCATCTTACGACTATCTCACCCTTTCCGGACAAGAAATCACTCTTGGACAAATTGATCTCACAACCGATGTGACAGGAACGCTGCCGGTGGGGAATGGGGGGACGGGCGTAGCGACCTTCGGCGGGACGAATACACTTCTCTATACTTCTTCTGCTAATACGCTTGCATCGATTGCGACTGCAAATTCTTCATTCTTGACCACGAACGGTTCTGGTGTGCCGAGCTTTGCCGCGCTTTCTGCAGACACATTTACTCAGTATGCACTTCTTGCCGGAAGAAGCGGAGGGCAGACCATTATTGGCGGAACAGGTGCGGGCGATGACCTCACATTCCAGACAACCTCCAATGGTACCAAAGGCTCATATATCTTCTCCGAACTCGGAAGTGGACTGGTGCTTTCAACATCGGGAACGCTTTCAGTGGTTACAAATACGCTTCATACACAGAATACGGACACAGGAACAGATGGCACGACATTCACGGTTGGGGATGGCACTACGGTATTTACGGTTGATACCAGCGCGACCAACGATACTATTATTATCGAGCAGGGAACATACGATTCTATACTCTCTTTCACTCAACCGGGTGCTGCTGACCAAACCTATACGTTCGCAACAGGAGGAACAGTTTGTACCACTGGCAGCGTCTGCTCCGGCTACCAAGCCGCCGGCTCCTACCTCACCACTTCTACTTCCTTTGCCGGCGGAGATATCGCTTCCGGAACCTACAATACTCTCTCTCTTGCTTCCAGTATCACTCGCGATACCGAATGGGATACCGCTGCCGAGATCAATGCGGCTACAACAGACACCGACTTCGCTTACGCCGCCCTCTCTAATCTCTCCTCCGTCGCCATCAACACGAGCCTTATCTCCGATACGGACAATACCGATGATCTCGGTTCTGCTGCTATTGGCTGGAAAGATATTTACTCCCGCACCCTCAAGCTTGATGGATCTACCTCTGGCACGATTACTCTCCAAGCAGCCGCTACTGCAGGTACCAACACCATCACCCTTCCGGCAAGTACAGGGACAGTAGCGCTCACCAGTGATCTTCACTCTGCGGTTACCCTCTCTGGATCCTACGACTACATCACCCTCTCTGGACAAGACATCGTCCGAGGACAAATCGACCTTACGACCGATGTGACAGGGACACTGCCGGTGGGGAATGGGGGGACGGGCGCGATTACATTTACCACGAATGGTATTCTCTATGGCAATGGTACGAGTGCTATTGCGGTAACAGCAGCTGGAACAGATACGCAAATACTTTCCAATTCATCGGGCACGCCGGGATGGATCAATCAGTCCTCTATTAGTGCGGGCACACTCGACGGTATCGATTCGCTCTCATTCCTCCGATCCGACACGAGTGACTCTTTCACGAGCGGCACGCTTTCATTTTCCGACGGAACACTGCTCGATCTCTCATCAATTGCTCATGATGACTCGGCTCCACAAGGTTTGAAACTCCCACAGAACACAACGCTCACAAATATCGTTGGCGGTGGGGCAGGGTATATCGCGTATGATACGACGGCGAATACGGTAAAGATGTTTAATGGCACCTCTTGGCTGAGCATTGGTGGTGCTTCAACTACACTTCAAGATGCGTACAGTAATGATGTTGATGGATCTGACGCAACGATTTCTCTCACAACCGCCGATGATTCACTTATCTTTACCAATCCATCTTCAAGCGGGACGGACTCCGCGTTTTTGCTCCAGCTTAATCAGGCTAATACGACCGCTGGTGTTGTTGCGCTTGACATTATTCAGTCATCAAACAATGCGAATGCTGTCAACATCACTGCCAACTCAATCGATACGGAGACAGGACTCTCTGTTACGGCGAATGCGCTTACAACTGGAACGGGTTTAAGCGTTACACATACTACAAGTGTCATTGCTAATGGTGGATCGCTTTTGCGTCTTTCTTCAAGTTCGGTTGATACCAGTACGACAACGGGGACACTTCTCGATCTTTCTTCCACCGGATCAACTGCCGGAACGATTGCGCTTATTACCAACAACACGGCTTCATTCACAGGAATTACTCAAAGCATCGTAGCGAACGGTATTTCGTCGGGTACCGGTCTTGCTATTGCCTCTTCCTCTGCCGCTATGACCGGTTCTCTCCAGTCCATCACGCTTTCCGGAAGCAATGCTTCAAACACAGGCAATCTTCTCTATCTCAATAGTTCCGGTGCGAACAGTGTTGCGAAAGCTTTGAACGTTGCTATTGCCTCGACCGGGAACTTCTCGACAACCGGAGGTGTGAACTTTACCTTTAGTGGAGCACACACGGGGACAGGATTTGCCGTAAGCGATGCAACGGCAACCGGGACAGCAGTCTCTATCACGGCAAACAGTATCTCGACCGGCACGGGTGTGAGTATTGCTTCGACGTCGACCGCTGGCGGTGCGAGTGGATCTTCCTATCTCCTCAATCTCTCCCGAAGCGGTGCGAATTCCAATTCGAGCCATACAGCATACGGCATATATTCCTCAGTGACGAATACCGGTACCTCGGCAGTCAATTACGCGGGATATTTCAGTTCGACCACTTCCGGAACAACCTCAACAGCTGTTGGTGGCTACTTCAGTGCTAGTGGTGGAACGACAGCAAATTACGGACTCCTTGTTGCGGCAGGAAGTGTTGGTATTGGTACGACAGCGCCGGTCTCCGGTCTCGAGCTCTATTCTTCCGCCGCAAGCGACGACATTTTTACACTGACATCCGCTACAGCCACGAATGATCCACTCCTCAAATTCCGTACTGGTACAACACCAGCTGTTCAATTCTCGCTCGGTGTCGACACGAGTGATTCCAATACGTTCAAGATTGACTCCAATGATGGACTTTCTACCTCGCCAGACTTCAAGATCGACTCGACCGGACAAACTACGATTGCGAATGCCGTCTTGGGTGCACAGAGTTTTCCGGAGGATGCGGGTATCGTGAGCTGGGTGGATATGAGCGTGACCAGCTCTTCGGCTGATAATACGGTTGAGAGCTATTCGGCGCAGATTGATAGTAATCCGATTCTCACAATTTATGCGCTTTCTGATGGAGCAGGGAGTATCGATAACAAAGGTGTCGGCATTGGTACGACAGCGCCGTCTTATATGCTTGATGTGTATGACGATACGGCATCAGACTATGCGGCACGGTTCTTTAATGATGGAAACAATGCAAATCGATATGGCATTGTGATTCAGGCGGGAGCTGATGATGCAAGTGGTACCACTTATTATTTAAATGCTCTTGATGGTGATGGCGGGCAAGTTGGATATATTGCCAATACATCTGGAACTTTCGCACTTACTGATGTTTCTGATGTTCGAACAAAGACAAATATAGAGAGTACCACTTTTGAAGGGCTTGATATAATTAATGCTCTTCGAGTTGTTGATTTTAATCGTTTGAGCAATCCTGATGGACCAGAAATTACAGGATTTATTGCGCAAGAGGTATTATCGGTATATCCGAAAGCAGTAACTATCAGTTCGAGCGGATACTTTGGTATTGCAAAGAGCGAATTTATTCCAGTTATTGTAAAAGCACTCCAAGAAGAAGACTCTCGTGTTAATAGTATTGAAACAAAGGTGGACACCCTATTTCAAGGGAATGCGAGCAAATTGACGAGTCTTGTGCTTGAAACAAATAGTCAAGCAACAACACTTTCTGGACTGAAAATATCAGTAGATGAGCAGTTCGCGCTTGCGGCAGCACAGCTCAATGCGATGAGTGCGCGCCTCTCAACACTCGAGACGGCGAGCACTGACTACGAAGCGCGCCTCGCAGCAAATGAGACGGCGATTACCGGATTTGAATCGCGTCTCGCGACACTTGAAGAAACAAATGATGCGCTTCTCGATTTCTACAATGCATTCGAGCTTGGGAATGTGCTTGCCAAGGATACGGAAGGCAATCTGGATCTTTTGAACGGACGGCTCCGCGCAAAGACAGTACGGACCGGTGCACTCGAAATCGAGATTGTAGACAGTGCCAATCCCACCATTGGCACGCTCGAAATTCTACCAGTCGCCAAAGACGAAGACGGCGACGGAATCGATGATTGGTCGAAGCTCGCTCTGGACGATCCGGAAGTGGTAGCGCGCGATGGAAAGACGGCAAAGGTGTTGACGGGCGCAGTTACAAATCTTTCTCGCGTCTTCGTGAACTTTGTAGATAATCCCGGCTCCACTTCATGGCGCGAGCGTTCTCGCGGTGGGGATGGGGAATATGACGGCTTCCTGATTCATCTGGCTGAGCCGGTTTCGGCGCCGGTCCGGGCGGACTGGTTCCTGGTGGAGGAGCGTGATGTTGAATAAGTGATTGATTGATAGAGGAAACCTTATTCCGTAAAACGGCACTTCACAGTATGCGATCAAGAAAAAGACAAAATCGGTTTGTACAATGGTTCTTCATTGCTCTCTTCCTCATCCTTGGCGTTGGGGGTATTTTTGGTACCAGTCGAAAGCGGGTATTACTACAAATGTGAACGATAGCTACAACGAAACTGTAACCAGCGGCCTTGCCGGACAGTGGACATTCGATGCGGCTGATATGGATTGGAGCACAGCGAATGAAGTGGTTGATAGAACAGCCAATAGCAATGATGGAGATGTCGGCTCCGCAATCGATACGAGCAACATGACAGGTGGAAAGATAGGGCAGGCGATGAAGTTCAATGGAGTCGACGAATACGTCTCTATTGCCGACAATGCAACACTCGATGTCGATGCTTCGAGCGATATCACGCTCTCAGGCTGGTTCAATCGGGTGCCATCTTGGGGGACATCGTATGATTCTCCGGCATCAAACGTGTTTTCTCTCGCCACTGATTCCACCAACCACTCTACCAATAATGTCATTTATGCCAGTAGCGGGAGTGCGGGCATCATCTACCGTTGCGATATCGCCGCCACCAACTGCGACGCCGGTAGCGATTGGACCGAATGGGATGGATAAAATGTGAAATGGGGGCGTTTCTGTGGCTTGTGTCTGTTCTCTTTGAGAAGACACGTGTCAGCCTGTTTCTCAATGGTAGTCTTATTGACTTTCCCGCTATTTTCGAAGATACTGGAAGCAAGGGAAGGTTTGAATTTTATCTGCTTTTGAGCAGAATGTTTTTGTTTGTGGTATGAATATATCCATTGCGGCGGAAACACTCTTTCATTTGTGGGGGTTTCCGGTCACAAATACCATTATTCTGACACTGATAATCAGTGTCACACTTATGTTGTTTTCGGCGCTTTTTTTTAAGAAGCTTTCCCTGGTGCCAGGCCGAGTGCAAGCGGGGGTTGAAGCGGTATTTGAAGCACTCTGGAATCTTGTGGCAGATGTTGCCGGGAATGAGCGATTGGCACGGAAATTTTTCCCGATAGTGGCGACCATTTTTCTTTTTGTGCTCTTTTCGAACTGGATCGAATTGGTGCCAGGCCTCGGTACGATTGGTCTTCGCGAGGGACATGAGGTGATTCCATTTTTGCGGAGCGCGTCTGCGGACCTTAATATGACGCTTGCGATCTCTCTCGTAGTAGTTTTTTCGGTGCAATTCATCGGAATTGCCACGATCGGTACGGCGAAATATGCGAGTAAGTTCTTGGTAAGTCCGTTTCGGAAACCCTATGGCGTCGGGACATTTATGGGAATTCTGGAGCTTATGGGCGAAGCGACACGTGTTATCTCGTTCTCTTTTCGTCTTTTCGGGAATATTTTCGCGGGCGAAGTGCTCCTCATTGTCGTGTTAAACTTAGTTCCGTATTTTGTGCCGCTTCCTTTTCTCTTCCTCGAGCTCTTTGTGGGCGTGGTGCAGGCGGCTGTCTTTTCTATTTTGACGCTGGTTTTCCTCAAGATGGCAACTCTCGAACCGGAGCATGCTCATTGAGGAATGTTTATTAACTGTTTAAGTGGTAATCAATACGTTTATGGAAGAAGCAAAGATGGCGGCGGAGACGCTCGCGGGGAATTCGGAAGGGCTGAAGTATATCGGCGCGGCACTGGCAATTGGATTGGGCGCGCTTGGGACAGGGCTTGGTATGGGCCTTTTCTTTAGCAAGGTGATGGAATCCTTGGGGCGAAACCCGGAGGCGAGTTCGAAGATGCAAATCCCGATGTTTTTGGGTGTTGCGTTTACCGAGGCGATCGCTATCTATTCGCTCGTGGTGGCGCTTATCATACTTTTTAGCTAGTTTTCCGGTAAGTAAGGAGACGATGGGCTACGAGATATAAGTAGAGCTGGTTTTCTCTTGTTGTTATGGATGTATTGTCCAAACTCGGCATTGATTGGAAGTTGCTTGTCGCGCAAGTGATAAACTTTTTGGTGCTCCTATGGGTGCTGCGGAAGTTTGCCTATCGCCCCATGTTGGAATTTCTTGAGAAGCGGGCAAAACACATAGAATCCGGACTTCGCGATGCCAAGCGCGCGACGGAGAAACTCTCCGAAATCGAAGCGAAGGAGCGCGAAGTGCTCGAAGAGGCGCGCAAGGAATCGGCGGCAATCGTGGCTCGTGCTCGGGAATCGGCGGAAAAGATAGCAGACAAGGTTATGGCTGAATCGCGCGAAGAATCCGAACGGATCCTTGTTGAAACACGCAAGAAGTTGGAAGCAGAGCGCGAGAGTGTGCGAGTGGAGATGAAGCGCGAGCTTGTCGGACTGGTGCTCTTGGCAACAGAGAAAGTGCTGGCCGAGAAACTCAACAGAGCGGATGATGAAGTTTTGATACGGAAAGCTGTTGAAAAGCTTTAATCTATGCGTATCACGCCGAGACAATATGCGGAGGGATTATATGAGGCAATGAGACATGTCGGTGATTCCGATCGTCGGACGAAACTCATTGACCGGTTTCTCTTGATGCTTGTGCGCGATCGCCGTCGGAGCGACATCCCGCTTGTTCTCCGCCACCTTGATCGGATAGCCGAGCGGGAAACGGGCGTGAAGTTTGTTGAAGCTGTGTCTGCAAAGCCGCTTCATGCCACATCGAAAACATCACTGGAACGAGTTGGGGAAAAACTATTCGGCGGAAAAGAGGTACGTTTGCGGCAAAAGGTGAGTGCGACGCTCCTTGGTGGAGCGCTGCTTCAGACAGAAGACGAATCAGTCGATATGAGCATTGGCGGGCGGTTTGGGCAGTTGGCACGGTTTATACAGGGCAGTTTGTAAAATATATACTCTCGGCCATGAAAAGTCTTGATTTGGTTATTCTTGTCGATGCGGTTCATACCTTCATTATTGAAGACAATGAGAATTTTTCTGTTTCAGAAGAAATGTTTGCACTTTTGGAGAAATTTCCGCAGAGAAAGATTCTTCTTACGGGAGCGGATGACAATCAGTATAAGAAATTCGGATTGGATGCTGTTCCCTACGAAGTTTTTACAATGAAACATCATCCGGAAAAAACCGATCCGACGTATTTCCATACATTCCTGGAGACATTTGGTTTGAAACCGGATCAAGTTATCTATTTTGAACACGATAAGGAGGCGGTAAAAAGTGCGGAATCTGTTGGAATTAAAACGTACTTCTATAATTCTAAAGAACGTGATTTGAAATCATTGGAGGAATTCTTGCGAGCGCATCTCAAATAGCTTATCTAGCGATATCTTATGACACAGAATTCAATCGTGGAGGAGATTCGGAAGCGAATAGAACAATTTGAGTCGACAGTGAAACGCGAAGAGACGGGCGCCGTGCTCGAAGTGGGCGATGGCGTAGCACGCGTCTCGGGACTTGCGAATGTTGCCGCGGGAGAGATGGTGGAGTTTGAAAATGGCGTTTTAGGAATGGCGCTCAATCTTGAGGAAGATATGGCGGGGGTTATCCTCTTGGGTGAGGCGGGCGATCTTCGAGAGGGAAGCCGTGTCAAATCAACGGGAAAAATTCTCTCGGTGCCGGTCGGGAAGAATGTGATCGGGCGCGTAGTGAATGCTCTGGGTGTTCCGATTGATGGCAGGGGCGAGATGGTGCCCGATGCGTTCCGTTCGGTTGAGCGGGTAGCGCCCGGCGTGATGGCGCGCGAGTCAGTGAAGCAGCCTTTGCAGACCGGTATCAAGGCGATCGATGCGCTCATCCCGGTCGGGCGCGGTCAGCGCGAACTCATCATTGGTGACCGACAGACCGGGAAAACCGCAGTTGCAATTGATACAATCCTGAATCAAAAGGGTCAAAACGTTCTCTGCTTCTACATTGCAATCGGACAGAAAGAATCCAAAGTAGCGCGCATTGTGTCTGAGTTGGAAAAAGGTGGCGCCATGGAATATACGACGGTGGTCGTTGCTGGTGTATCGGAGCCGGCGGCGCTCTCATTTCTCTCGCCCTATGCGGGGTGCGCGATGGGTGAGTACTTCATGGAGCAGGGAAAGGACGTACTTGTTGTTTACGACGATCTCTCGAAACATGCCGCTGCTTACCGACAAATCTCGCTCATCCTTCGTCGGCCGCCGGGGCGCGAGGCATACCCGGGCGATGTGTTTTATTTGCACTCGCGACTTCTCGAGCGAAGTGCGAAACTTTCCAAAGATATGGGGAGCGGATCCATTACGGCACTTCCTATTATTGAGACGCAGGCGGGTGATGTGTCGGCGTATATCCCGACCAATGTTATCTCGATTACCGACGGACAGATTTACCTCGAGGCCGACCTGTTCTACAAAGGTATTCGTCCGGCTTTGAATGTGGGACTCTCCGTGTCGCGTGTCGGGAGTTCGGCTCAGATCAAAGCGATGAAGCAGGTCGCGGGGACACTCCGGTTGGATTTGGCGCAGTTCCGCGAGCTTGAAGCCTTTGCGCAGTTCGGTTCCGATCTCGATGAGAAGACGAAAGAACAGATCGAACGCGGCAAGCGCGGTGTCGAGGTGCTCAAACAGAAACAGTACTCGCCGCTTTCGGTTGAGCAGGAAGTTGCTGTGCTTTACGCGCTCACACGCGGACATCTCGACAAGGTGCCGGTTGAGAGGATGGGCGAATGGGAAGAGAAATTTCTCGAGTATCTCGAGACGGATGGCGATGATTTTCTCGGAGCGCTTGGGAGCAAGAAATCGCTCGATGAAGAAACGGAAGAAATGCTCAAGAGACATATCGAGACATTTCAAAAGAGCTTTTCGATGTGATATTTTTTTGTTCGTCATTCCCGTGAAAACGGGAATCCAGTTGCGACTCGTTCAGGATTGCATTCTGTGAATGAAACTTGCAACGATATTTGTTGAGGGTGAGTGGAACCTGGTTCCCCGCCTTCGCGGGGATGACGAGTGTGGATAAAATCTATTTTGCTTTATGGCTGGGACACGTGAAATCAGGCGGCGGATCAAGAGTGTGAAAAACACGGGGAAGATAACCCGTGCCATGGAAATGATCTCGTCGGTCAAAATGCGCAAGGCGGCGGCAAGTGTCGCGGCGCTCCGGCCGTATGCGAAGAGTGCGTGGGATGTGCTCTCTGTGGTATCGCGTGCGCGCGATGTGCGGGAATCAATGCCGCTTCTTGAAGAGCGCTCGGTGAGGAGACAGCTTTTCGTCGTGGTGACATCGAATCGCGGTTTGTGCGGATCGTTCAATACGCAGGTGTTTCGCCAGCTTCGGGCGGAAATAGCCTTGACTCGGGAGCGTTATGCGGGAGCGGGGATCGATTTTGTGTCGCTTGGGCGGAAGGGTGACGCGGGGTTGAAATTTCTGAACGGAGAGATTGTCGCGTCTTTTCCGGAGGTGATCGCGGATCCGTCCGCTTCGGAAATCCGTTCGATCACGAAGTTTCTCTTTGAAGGATTTGAATCCGAACGATGGGATCGCGTTTCACTGGTGTATACCGACTTTGTTTCGGCGCTTGTGCAAACGGTGCGTGTCCATCAGGTGTTGCCGCTCTTCGAGCGTGACGCCGAGGAGCAGATCGCCGAGATGGGCGGTGAGGAACCGACTGGAGCGGCGGATGTTCTTAAAGCCGAGTATGCGATAGAGCCGGCGCCTGAGTCAGTGCTTCACGCACTTCTCTTCCGCTTGGTTGAGATGCAGGTGCTTCATGCCGTACTGGAGTCGAACGCTTCGCAAGAAGCGGCGCGCATGACCGCGATGCGCAATGCGAGCGACGCCGCAAAGGATATGACTGAGAGCTTCACACTTCTCTACAACCAACTCCGCCAGGCAAAAGTGACGCAAGAAATCGCCGAACTCTCGGCGGGTATGGCGGCAGTGTCATAGATGGGAAAGAAGGAGAGGGAGAAGAAATTGGGAATAAATTGGTGGAGAGGTGTGAGAGAAATATACTTTCAAAGGTTGACTCAAAACCATCATTCGGGATTTTAGGAGAGCTTTCTGAAATTTCGAACCGTTGTTTTGAGAATCTGGGGAAAGTAAAAACCCCATCAATTTGAATGATGAGGTTTCTTTCGGAGCGTGTGTGTCTGGTGTCTACCAGACCGACATGTGCCACAACTTGTAAATGCCGTAAGTTACGACACCTATTCCCACAAGGAGCGCTGCATGGGTTGCGAATACGGCTACATACCCTAGCCACGCCTTTAGAAGGACAGGTAGGAAATATTCTAGACGATCTTCTTGGAAGCTGAGTCGTACTTTTTCGGTGGGAGTTTCACCTGATAGGCTATCCTTGTTGTAGAAAAAGTTCCAGTTATGGTCTTTTGACCACGTAAAAAGTCGCAGGAGTATTCCCATGAGCAGTATACTGATTGACACTAGTATGAGCGATATTAGCGTCAAAATAGCATATGATGGTAGTTCATTTACTACTACGACTTCGATCATCTCAATCATCTCGGTACTCCTTTCTTGGGGCTGTAGTTGAAAGCAGGGTTGTTCAAGAGCGATTTGTATTTATAGCATGTTACAAAAAGTTTGTCAATATACATTGATTGTTTATACTCATTTAAGCCTTATTCCTGATTCTTAATTCTCGTATTTCTATGAACGGAACACTTTTGCAGGTAATCGGGCCGGTGGTGGATGTGGAATTCCCGGAGGGGGAATTGCCGAAGATTTTGGATGCGGTAGTAGTAGCATTGTCTGATGGCGGCGAATTGGTTGCCGAGGTGCATCAGCACTTGGGTGGAAACCGCGTGCGGACAGTTGCGATGGGTCCGACAGACGGACTGAAGCGCGGGATGAGCGTGCGAGCGACAGGCGCGCCAATATCGGTTCCGGTCGGGCCGGAAGTCTTGGGTCGGATGTTCGATGTTCTGGGAAAACCAATCGATCAAAAACCGGATCTGAAAAATGTGAAATTGCAGTCGATCCATCGGAAGGCGCCGAAGTTTTCGGAGCAGGCGACGGAAGCGAGGGTGTTTGAAACGGGTATCAAATCGATTGACCTGGTATGCCCCTTTATGAAGGGCGGGAAGGTGGGGCTTTTCGGCGGGGCGGGTGTCGGGAAGACCGTGGTGATTCAAGAGCTTATTCGAAATATCGCGCAGGAACATGGTGGGTATTCGGTTTTTGCCGGGGTCGGCGAGCGGACGCGCGAGGGAAATGACCTCTACCATGAAATGGAAGACTCGGGCGTTTTGGCGAAGACGGCGCTTGTTTTCGGACAGATGAACGAGCCGCCGGGTGCTCGCCAGCGCGTGGCGCTCTCTGCGCTTACAATGGCGGAGTATTTCCGTGATGACGAGCGCAAAGACGTTCTGCTCTTCGTCGACAATATCTTCCGCTTTACGCAGGCGGGATCGGAAGTGTCGGCGCTTTTGGGCCGCATCCCGTCGGCGGTGGGATATCAGCCGACGCTTGCCGAAGAAATGGGCGCGCTCCAAGAGCGGATCACCTCGACGCGCAATGGCTCGATCACTTCGGTGCAGGCGGTCTATGTACCGGCAGACGATCTCACTGATCCGGCGCCGGCGACGACTTTCGGTCATCTTGACTCAACCGTCGTGCTTTCGCGGGCGCTCTCGGAGCTTGGTATTTATCCGGCAGTCGATCCCTTGGATTCGAGTTCGACTATTCTCGATCCGAATATTGTCGGAGAGAAGCACTACTCGGTCGCGCGAAATGTTCAGCGTGTACTCCAGCGATACAAGGACTTGCAGGACATCATCGCGATTCTCGGTATGGAAGAACTGACTGAAGACGACAAATTAACCGTGATGCGCGCGCGGAAGATTCAAAAATTTCTCTCGCAGCCGTTCTTCGTGGCGGAGCAATTTACGGGGAAGCCCGGGAAATATGTAAAGCTCGAAGACACGGTGTCCGGTTTTGAACGAATCCTCTCCGGCGAACTCGATGCTGTTCCTGAGCAGGACTTTTATATGAAAGGATCTATAGAAGAAGTACTTGCCGCCGCAAAATAATTATTATGACATCTTTTACCCTTTCACTCGTGACGCCGGAACGGAAACTGCTTGAAGAAGCGGTGGCGCAAGTGACGCTGCCGACGGAAACGGGCGAGGTGACGATATTGCCGGATCATATTCCATATATCGCAACGCTCAAGCCGGGTGAGGCTCGCGTTGAGACGGCGCGTGGCGAGGTGCAGAGCTTCGCAGTCTTAGGTGGATTCGTCGAGTTTCATGACAACAAGCTCTCGGTTCTGGCGGATGCAGCGGAGCGAGCGGATGAGATCGATGTGGAACGGGCGGAGCGCGCCGAAGAGCGTGCACGGGAACTTCGCGAGAAGCACATCGATGTATCTGCCGAGGAACATGAAATGCATGTTGCAGCGCTTGAGCGCGCGTGGGCGCGGCTTCATGTTGGGAAGAAACACCGAAGCCACCGCGATTCGAATCCGGAGACAGCTATGTAAAACCTCTGCGTATCTTGAAATTCCCGTCTGCGAAATGCGCGGGAATTTTCTTTGTTACTCTCCCGGGTGTATACTTGAGAAGTACATCCTAAATAATATCTATGAATCAAGAGGTTTTTGTGAAAATAACCCGATGGTTAGCGTATGCGGCGATTGGGGTATTGTTGGTTGCAATATTCATTGTCTTTTTCGGGAAGGGAATCAACCGCGGAACGTCGTACCAACAGAATGGGCTGGGAGTTTCCGGCGAGGCATCGTCTTGGCGGGGGATGAGCAATATGATGGGGGGAGATGCTGATGAATCTGGGGTTACGACAGAATCGTCGGTTCCGGTTGCGGCAGATGCGGCTGGATCGGGGTATGCCGGGAAAATGATGGCAGCGGGAAACCCCGACTTCTCGACGGTCGCGCCGGATATGATGGAGGGGAATAGTGCTGTAGCTGAAACGGAAAAACGCGTGGTGCGGAACGGAGATCTATCAATTCGCGTCGAAGACGCCGAATGGTCAGCGGACGAAATCGATCGCATCGCGACGCGGCTCGGCGGGTTTACGGCATCTCGGTCGATCAGTAGCAGCATGCCGGGGTATCCGATGCCGATGGTGCAGGATGAATCAATGGGATACGGTATTTAAAAACAGTCGTCGAACGCTCCGCAAACCGGAGTGGTGACAATCAAAATTCCTTCTGACAAGTTTGCCGAAGCAAATGCGGCGATTCGTAGCATCGCGAGTGTTGTATTGAATGAATCGTCGTCGGCGAGCGATGTGACAGCACAGTTTGCCGATCTTGAGGCACGTATCAAGAATAAGTATGCCGAGGAAGAAGCGTTTACCAAGATTCTTAATACGACATCGGGGAAGGTGGCGGATATTTTGCAGGTGACGCGCGAGCTTTCACGGGTTCGCAGTGAGATCGAACAGCTCGAAACACAGAAAAAGTATATGGAGTCGCAGACCGACATGGCGTCGATCTCGGTTTCTCTGAGTGAAGATGTGAAGGTGGGCACGACGACAAATTCCTGGCGGCCATGGCAAACCGTGAAGTCGGCTGTGAATGCTCTGATCTCCCAATGTCGAAATTTCATCGACGGCGCGATCTATTTCGTGGTCTCGGTGGTTCCGGTGTTTCTGCTGTACCTTTTGGGAGTGTACGTGGTATACAAAGCTGGGAAAGGAATATATCGGAGATTGTATCCAAGAGTTTAGTTCATTGGCACGTTTTTTGACGGTAGGTAAAACTGTGGAGTGTTCAAGATGCCAAGTTCGTTCTCCGTTTATTTGCGGCGAGGCAATGCCTTGTTCGTGTTGTTGTTCTTACTGGCAGACAAGAATATAGGGCTTCTCAAGGATGCCTATGTGCAAGGAGATGCGCACATATTCATTCGCCAATGTAGATCTTTCAGATGTCCAATTGTGGATCCATGGGCTGCAAACATCCTTGCAGTCGCTTTGCTTGTCGGGTTGGACGGAATATCCGATGAGAACGATGAGGAGGCAATTTCTTTATTGCGCAAAGTAACATCTATCGGGGGTTGTCCATCGGCATGGCATTCTCTCGGAGTGTGTTACTTGCACGGTATAGGGATGTCTCCGGATAGAAACGAAGCAACGCGGTGTTTCTTGGAGGGGGCAAAACGAGGATGCCTTCTTTGCCGTAGTAACTTTCACGATATCCCACTCCCGCATAATTCAGGGAAGGTGATATCTCAACTGTAGTGAAAGGAGCTGTGTCAGTTTTGGCCAGCTCCTCATTTATTATCTTGAAAAACCCCCTTCTTCGGGCTAGGATGGAGCTACTTGTTAAACTGTGGCCTATGAAACATGCTTCATATGATCCGAAAGAAATAGAGCCGAAGTGGCAGAAATATTGGGAGGAGCAGGGGCTTTTTCATGCGAAGACCGGATCGAAAAAGAAGAAATTTTACGGGTTGGTCGAGTTTCCATACCCGTCTGGAGACGGGCTTCATACCGGGCATGTGCGCGGGTATACGGCGATGGATGTGATCGCACGGAAGCGGCGGCACGAAGGATTTGAAGTACTTTATCCGATCGGATGGGATGCGTTTGGACTCCCGACCGAGAATTTTGCTATCAAGCACGGCGTGCGTCCGGAAGTGGTGACGAAGAAAAACACGGATAATTTCCGGCGACAGATGCAGTCGCTCGGGTTTTCGTTTGACTGGTCGCGGGAAATAAATACGACCGATCCAGAATACTATAAGTGGACGCAGTGGATATTTCTTCAGCTTTTCAAAAAAGGGTTGGCATATAAACAGAAAATGGAAATCAACTGGTGTCCGTCATGCAAGATCGGTCTTGCGAATGAAGAAGCGCAGGGCGGCGTGTGCGAACGGTGTGGTGGTCCAACGGAAAAAAAAGAGAAAGAGCAGTGGATGTTGGCGATTACAAAATACGCCGATCGGTTGGACAAGGATTTGGACAGTGTTAACTATCTCGACAAGATAAAAGTTCAACAAAGAAACTGGATCGGGAGGTCGGAGGGAGCGCTGGTGAAATTTAAAATTTCTTCCTCCTCCCACCCTCATCAAGATGAGAGTTCTTCTCGGTTAGAGGATCGGGAACGATATATCGAGGTATTCACGACGCGAGTGGATACGATTTTCGGGTGCACATATGTGGTGGTGGCGCCGGAGCACCACATTATTGCACATCTTTTGCAATGTCATTCCCGCGAAGGCGGGAATCCAGGCTCTGCGAACATTCTGGATCCCCGGGTCAAGCCCGAGGATGACAGCTTACTTTTGGTTGAGAATGCAGAGAAGATTCGAGAGTATATAGAAGAGGTGAAAAAGAAATCCGAGGAAGATCGGCTCGATGCGACGAAAGAAAAAACCGGCGTAAAGCTCGAAGGGATTGAGGCAGTGAATCCGTTTACCGGTGAAAGTGTGCCGGTATTCGTTGCTGACTATGTATTGGGAAATTATGGCACGGGTGCGGTGATGGCAGTCCCGGCGCATGACGAACGGGATTGGGAATTTGCGAAGAAGTACCGACTTCCCTTGAAATCGGTAGTTATTCCGAGTGTTGTAAATCAGAAGAATCTCCCGGTTCCAGGAAAATCAGTCGTGTTTCGAGAGACTATCAGTGCCATCGTGTATGACCCGAAGAAAAATAAGTATCTTGCTCTGAAGTGGAAAAAAAATGATTGGACTACATTCGTGATTGGCGGGGTGGAACAAGGGGAGGATGTTATTGATGCGGCAAAGCGAGAAGTTCGAGAGGAAACAGGCTATACCGATCTCAAATATATTCGGACTTTGGGCGGACCGGTAGAGGCGAAATATTTCGTGTCACATAAAGACGAAAATCGCATGGCACATATACATGCCGTGTTGTTTGAATTGGAGAGTGAAGACAGAATATCTGTTTCAGAAGAGGAGAAAGAAAAACATCCGACAATATGGATTGAGGAATCGTCTCTTAGTCCGGATGTAATGTTTGATGTCGATGCTCCATTCTGGTTTGCTCGCCTAAAGTCTGAGGAAAATGAGGTTGTTACTGAAAGCGGCGTCCTCATTGAATCTGGAGAATTCTCCGGTCTGAAATCCGAAGAAGCGCGGGAGAAAATGATCCAATGGCTGGAGGAAAAAGGACTCGGGAAGAAGCAGACGAATTACAAACTTCGAGACTGGGTATTTTCTCGGCAGCGATATTGGGGCGAGCCGATTCCCTTGGTGAAATGTGATGCGTGCGGATGGGTACCGGTTTCCGAAGACGAGCTTCCTGTCGAATTGCCAAGAGTCGAGTCGTATACACCGACGGACACGGGGGAGTCGCCCCTCTCGGCGATGGAGGAATGGGTCGCGACGAAGTGTCCGAAGTGCGGCGGACCGGCACAGCGCGAGACGGACACGATGCCTAACTGGGCGGGATCGAGCTGGTACTTTCTTCGATACGCCGATCCGGAAAATACGAAAGCACTTGCATCAAAGAGCGCGCTCGAATATTGGACGCCCGTCGATTGGTACAATGGCGGCATGGAGCACACGACGCTTCACCTCTTGTATTCTCGTTTTTGGCACAAGTTTCTCTATGATATCGGCGTAGTGCCGACCTCCGAGCCGTATCAGAAGCGCACCTCGCATGGGCTTATCCTTGCCGAGGGCGGCGTCAAGATGAGCAAGTCGAAAGGGAATGTGGTGAATCCGGATGATATTGTGCGGCGGTTCGGCGCGGATACGCTTCGGGTGTACGAAATGTTCATGGGACCATTCGATCAAAATGTCGCCTGGAGTACGGAGAGTATTGCCGGGTCAAGACGGTTTTTGGAGAAAGTGTGGAAATTGGGTATTGGAATGAAGAATCAGGAAACGGGAAGAAAGAAGGAAGATGCTCACGCGGGAAATGTTTCCGTGAAAACTCTGCTGCATAAAACGATCAAAAAAGTGTCTGAGGATATCGAGGCGATGCGGTTTAATACGGCGATTAGCGCGCTCATGATTTTGGTGAATGAGATGGAGAAAACAGAGTCGATGTCGCGAGAAGATTTTGAAACGCTGCTCGTATTACTTTCTCCGTTTGCACCGCATGTTGCGGAAGAGCTCTGGAGTCTTGTCGGGAATGCGGGGTCAATTCTCTCGACCAAGTGGCCGGAAGCAAACCCGAAGTATCTCGTGGCAGATGAAGTGGAAGTGGTAGTGCAAGTCAACGGAAAACTTCGCGCGCGGCTTCGTATTGTCTCCGGATCGACGAGAGAAGAAGTGGAGAGCGCGGCACGTGCTGATCTTCTTGTGTCGAAGCATCTCGATGGAAAAGAAGTTCGAAAGACCGTCTTTGTCCAAGACCGCCTGGTGAATTTCGTGGTGGGTTGAAGTTGACAGGCGTCCGGGAATTTGGCTAGGATAGCGGTGAGCTTTGCGAAACCGCAAGGCGGGGCAGTTGATTTACCAATTTGTTGAGGAGATTCGAGATGATCAAGAAACCAGTCATTTTCCCGATTGATGGACAAACGACATATACGAATGTGATAGATTCGTTTTTCAATCTATTCCAACATGATGCGGCAAGAGAAATGGTTGGGATGGTTAAGTTTAACGATGCGTTGCACATCTCTCCTGGTGGAGGCAAGGAACTTATCACTGGAATTCGAGATGTTTCGAGAGAGAATGGATGGAGTATGGCGGAAATTTTCCTTGATCTGAAATTATTCGATGTCTCGGGGACGATTAGTAATATGCTAAAACAGTATGCTGAAATGTCCCCAGCAGTTATTACGGTGTCATCGGAGGTTTCATGCCAATCGCTCCTTAGAACCTGTTTACAATCTTCTGGTACACTGAGGACATAATCCTCAAACCAAAAGAACCATGTATCCAAGCGACATAACCCGAGAACAATTCGAACACATCAGACCATTTCTCGAATCAACCAGGAAGAGAACCAAACCAAAGACACTTGATTCCTATGACGTATTCAACGCTCTGCTCTACATTCTGGTCACGGGTTGCCAATGGAGGGCACTTCCCAAGGATTATCCAAAATGGCAGAGTGTCTATCGACACTTCCTTGTCTGGAAGGAACGAAAAAACAAACAGACAGAGAGTATGCTTGAGCAAGTCTTAAAAAAATTGGTCGAACAAGAACGTATGAAAAATGGCAAACAATGCAAAACCAGTTTCTGCATCGTTGATGCTCAAAGTGTCAAGAATACAGATACGGCTCGAGAAAAAGGTTATGATGCAGGAAAAAAGTTTCCGGTATCAAGCGACATATTCTCGTTGACACCAACGGATTGCCGCATGCGTTCACGGTAACCACTGCTAACGTCACTGATCGAAATGGAGCTATCCAAGCCGTCAAGGCAAACAAAAAACACCTTTCACGGGTGGAGAAACTCTTGACTGATGGTAGTTATACCGGAGAAAACTTCGCCAAAGCGATCAAAGCATGTATCGGTGCGGAAGTGGGAGTAGCTAAACGAAACGAATTGCATACGTTTGCCGTTCTTCCTCAGCGCTGGGTGGTCGAGAGAAGCTTCTCCTGGCTGGAGAAATGCCGAAGGCTCTGGAAGAATTGCGAACGGACACTGGATTCGAGCTTACAGATGATGGTTTTAAGTTTTGCTCGATTGTTGTTGAAAAGATTGTAAACAGGTTCTTAGGATACGTGAAATATTTCCGAGTGCACTCATTGCCTTGGTTGGAGCTCTTACGGATATCTCGGAGGATGAATTCAGGAGGAAGCATGGAATGACTCCTGCAGAATATATCGCAGAAATGCTCCTGTTCTTCGAAGATGAAATTGGTGAGGAGAATCCGATAGGTGCTTTTGTATGTAGTCCGCTCGAAGTACGGTGTCTCAAGGATGAATTTGGTGACCGATTCAAGGCAATTGTCCCCGGAGTTCGGAGTTTATTCATGGAGCCGGATCATCAGAAACGGGTGGCGAGTCCATACGACGCACTTCTGGCTGGTGCGGAATATTTGGTTATCGGTTCGCAGCTCAAGGAGGGTTTGAAAGCGGGGCTTTTTCAGGAAGATCGGGTGAATCGCACGAACGCAGAGATTAAACGTGCTTATACGCAGCTTGTTCACTGATAGCTAGCGAGTTTTAGGTGTCGAGAGAGCATCAGAGACACTCTCTCACTTTCTAAAGTGGAGGAAATAGCTGGTACCCCGGTTCATGCGGTCTCAACATGTTCCGGACTTTTGCAGATGTTGGATGACCTCGGAATGAATCGAGAGGCAGATGCAATTCGATCATATCGAGAACAATATGGATTCTTCTAAAAGACGAAAAAGCCTGTTTATCGGGACAGTCATCAAGCGCTGCCCCGATTTTTTTTGTGACGGGAGCGGTAATATGTGATACCATTTGACAAGTATTTTTCTTTTTTTCTCGCATATGCGTTCTACAATTCCCGATCTTCTTCCACTTGAACGGCCGCTGGTGGTGTTTGACCTTGAAACGACCGGGCTTACGCCGGGAGAAGACAAGACAGTCGAGATTGCGTATCAGAAGATTATGCCGAGCGGGGAGGTGATTGCAGCGGTGCAGCGGCTCAATCCGTTGCGGCCGATCCCGAAGGATTCGACAGCCGTGCATGGTATCACCGACGAAGACGTTGCCAATGCGCCGTCTTTTGCCAAGCTCTGCTATGAGCTCTGGAGTATTTTCGAAGGAGTGGATGTTGGCGGGTTCAATGTGTACGGGTACGATCTTCCTTTCTTGCGGGCGGAATTCGCCACAGTGGGAAAAAACTTTGATTATTCGAACCGGAAAATTCTCGATGCGAAATTTATTTTCCACAAATTTGCACCGCGAGATATGGTATCTCGGCGGGATTTGTCGGCGGCTACCAAGGAATACTGTGGCGAGACGCATACAAGTGCACACACAGCCGAAGGTGATGTGGCTGTGACGGTCAAGGTGCTCGAGAAACAATTGGAACGGTACCCGGAATTTCGAAACTGGGATGCGGTGATGGATCTCCTTGGGCGGCGTAAGTCGGTTGAAGTGGAATCGGCAGCTCCTCAAGTGCCGCGTGGGACTCTGTTTTAGTTTCATGTCTCTCATCATTCTCCTCTGAAGAGAGCCGATGTGATATACTGAACACGTCGGCTTTCTTGTTTTTCTTCCCATGACCGCGTCTTCTCAGCATATTGCGTGCGATCTTGCCGGCAAGGACCGATGGATGATTGAAGCATTCGAGTCAGTCGGCGATGCGATCTTCGTGACAGATGTTCACGGAGTGATTTCATTTGTGAATCCGAAAGCCGTTGCGCTTTCCGGATGGAGCGCTGAGGAGGCTATTGGGCAGCCGGTTGGATCGGTCGTGAAGTTTTCTATCGATGATGATTTGCAAACGGTGCTTTCCTCGTCACCCTATGCGCCTTCGGAGTCGCCGCAGGAGTTTACCGGGAGGATTTCTTTGGTAAAGAAAGATGGTCATTCAAAGAGTCCGGTAAAAGGACGAGCAGTGCCGTTTTCTGATGAAGAAGGAAATCGACAAGGGACAATTATTCTCTTGGGGGATGCAACGATCGAGCACCGGTTGATCCAGGCGAAAGATCATTTCCTCTCCATAGTGGCGCATCAGTTGCGGACGCCCTTGGGGAGCGCTCGATGGTGTATGGATATGCTTCTGTCGGGGGATCTGGGCGCTCTGCCGGAAGAAGCTCGACGAGCAATAATCAGTCTCTACGCGAGTAATCAGCAGATGATCGAGCTGGTAAACGATCTGCTTGATATGGCAAAATTCAACCGGACAAACGGTGTTGAAGAATCTGTGCCGGTTGATGTGGCGGAGGTAGTCGAGAGTATTTTCCGGTTTCTTGAACTCGATGCGCAGCGTCGCCGCGTAGTATTCGGTCTGAAAGGTGACACGGGCGTTCCAAAGATTCTCTTGCCCAGGAGGCGATTTTACGAAGTGATACGGAATCTTCTTTCGAACGCGGTAAAATACAGTAAACCCGGAGGGCATGTCTTGGTGGGAATTGCAAAAGCTGGCGATGAGTGTCTTATCTCGGTCAAAGACGATGGAATCGGCATTCCGATTGATGAGCAACAGAATATCTTCTCGAAATTTTTCCGGGCAAGCAACGCAGTTCATTCGCAAACGGAAGGGTCGGGACTTGGTCTTGCTGTCGTGAAAATGTTTATTGAATCATGGGGAGGGGCTGCATCCTTTAAGAGCACCGAAGGGAAGGGAACGACATTCTTTATCAAGCTTCCTATCAATCGGAAAATCGAGAAATCATCGGATGCTGATTCGAAGTCGAGCTAATCTTTAACGCGTACGCGTATGACAGAAGACATGGTTGGAACCGCACCGCAAGGAAACGGTACGGCAGAGAATGCGGAGAGAACAGCACTTCTCTTGGTAGCGGAAGATGATCAGTTTTATGCCAATCTCTATCGGACGAAACTTGAGAAAGAAGGGTTTGGCGTAGTGACTGCTGCCAATGGCAAGGAGACGTTGGAACTTCTAAAACAGCACCATCCGAATTTGATTATTCTTGATCTCGTGATGCCGGAGATGGACGGCTTCGAGGTATTGAAGAAAATCAAAGAAGATAATGCTCTGCGAGATGTTCCGGTTATCATCCTGTCGAATCTCGGACAGCAGGAGGATATTGAACGAGCTCAATCGCTTGGTGTTTTCAAATATATCATCAAGTCGAACGTTTCCATTCATCAGATGGTGGAGAGTGTTGAAGAGGCGCTTTCATCTGCTGCTGATCAGGCTCGGCAGGCATCGAAGTAGCTTTCCGGAAGTTCCAGAGAATTTTCTGTCTCTATGATTATCGATGAATCAGCTCTTGTACGGCTCATTGCGGAGATGCATCTGGTATCGGATGAGGCATTGAAGGATGCGCAGAAGGCGGCGGCAACAAACAAAGTGCCACTCCTGTCTCTCTTGGTGTCCGATGGGCACATGAGCGAACGAGAGGCGGCGGAAATGGTCGGCGATATTCTGGGAGTCTCTGTTGTCCGTATTTCGGATATTGCGATTCCCGATCATGTGCTTCGGATGATTCCGATCGTTGTGGCGCGCGCCCAGCGCATCATCGCCATATCATGTGACGAACGAGGACTTGCTGTTGCCATGGAAGACCCGACCAATTTGCAGGTATGCGATTTCTTGGTGAAGAAAACCGGTATGCCACTCCGTGTTTTTCTGGCTACGGCATCCGATATTGACCTGGGACTGAGTCTCTATACCAAAGATATCGGCAAAACGTTCGATGAGATGATGACGGCGCATGTTGCGACGGCGGAAGAACGTTCCGGAAAGAGCGGGGAAGTGCCGGATGCGCCGATTATCCGTATTGTGGATACGTTATTCTTGTATGCTTATCAGAATAAGGCGTCGGATATTCATATCGAACCTCGTGCAGAGATAGCGATTGTCCGCTTTCGCATAGACGGCATTCTTTATGATGTCCTTTCTTTTTCCCGGAAGATACACGAACAAGTGGTTGCTCGACTCAAAGTGCTCTCAAAACTTCGAACTGACGAGCATCAAGTGCCGCAGGACGGGAAAATTCGAGCATCTCTTGAAGGAAGCGAATCACCTATAGATATTCGACTCTCCGTCGTGCCGACGACAGACGGCGAAAAAATAGTCTTGCGGCTCCTGGCGGAGCATGTTCGGCAGTTCTCGCTCTCGACGCTTGGACTTTCCGCATCGGATCTTGGGAAAATGGCCGATGCCTATCGAAAACCTCACGGAATGATATTGTCGACGGGTCCGACGGGAAGCGGAAAGACAACGACACTCTACGCCATACTGAAAATATTGAACAAGCCGAATATAAATATCATGACGATTGAAGATCCGGTCGAATATGATATGGCAGGTATCAATCAGATCCAAGTGAATCAGCGTGCCAATCTTACCTTTGCGACGGGACTGCGCAGTATCCTGCGCCAGGATCCGAATATTATTCTTGTCGGGGAGATCCGCGATGAAGAAACGTCCGGCATAGCAATTAATCTGGCAATGACAGGGCATCTTGTGCTCTCGACGCTCCATGCCAATGATGCGGCGACCACGATTCCGCGATTGCTCGATCTTGGCACTGAGCCGTTCCTTATCGCTTCGACCGTGTCGGTTGTTGTGGCGCAGCGGCTGGTCCGGAAAATCCATGAACCGTGTCGGGTGAGCGAGGAAGTCTCTTTGGATGTGCTTCGAAAGGAGCTCAGCGAGGAGTTGGTGCGGAAAATGTTTCCAAGGAAAGCATCTCTGCAAAAGGGGATGACTCGCGTGTATCGTGGCAAGGGTTGTTCGCTGTGTCATGGAAGCGGGTATGCGGGGCGCATCGGTATCTTCGAAGTGCTTTTACTGGATGAGGCGCTTCGCCATGCTATTATGGAGCGTGCAACGGCAAGTGAAATCCAGGCGATCGCGAAGCAATCCGGCATGCGAACGATGATTGAGGATGGCATCGAGAAGGTCCGCCAAGGAATAACGACGCTCGACGAAGTTATCCGAGTTGCCCGGGAATAAATAAGAAAATATGTTTTCTTCTCATATTCGATTGTCGGACCGGGCAGTGTTTGCAAAGCATCTTGCAATGATGCTCAAGAGCGGTATTTCTCTCGCGGAGGCGCTTCGCGTATTGGAGATGGAAACAAAGAACGTGGCTTTTCGGAATATCCTTCAAGCAATTTGTGCCGATGTCGAGAGTGGGAAGAAACTTGCTGAGGCGCTTCGAATCCACCCGAAAGACTTCGATCCGTTTTTCGTTAGTGTTATTGAAGTGAGTGAGGAATCGGGCACGCTTTCCGAGAATCTGGAATTTCTTGCAAAGCAACTTTCAAAAGAAGATATGCTCCATAAAAATATCCGGGGAATCTTGCTCTATCCATCGCTTATCCTCGGTGTTGCGGCTGTTATGGGGAGTTTTATTAGCATATTCATACTGCCGAAACTGATCGATCTCTTCGATTCGCTCGATGTGGCGCTTCCATGGTCGACGCAAGCGCTTTTGTGGTTCGCCGCTTTGATGAAATCGCATGGCATCCTCATTATTTTGGCGTGTTTCGGTTTTTTCTTTGCGTTTCGTTTCATGGTGCATACTCATCTCATCAAGTCGAGATGGCATGCATTGCTTCTTTCATTGCCCATAATAGGCCGATTCATTGCGGCTGTTTCTTTGGGGCGGCTTTTTCGCGGGCTGGGAATTATGATGCGAAGTGGACTTCCTCTGGTGCACGCACTTGGCGTTGAGGAAGAGAGTTTAACTAATCGCGTCTTTCAGCGATATGCTCGCGAATTGAAAGAGGGTGTCTCAACAGGCACAGAGCTTTCGGCGCTACTCGAACGTTCAGGATTCCAACATGTGCCACCTCTTGCGACAAAGATGGTGGCGGTTGGCGAACGGACGGGGAAGCTTGATGAGAGTTTTTTCTTTCTGAGTCAAT
This sequence comes from Candidatus Moraniibacteriota bacterium, assembly GCA_016699875.1. NCBI lineage: Bacteria > Candidatus Moraniibacteriota > Candidatus Moraniibacteriota bacterium. The sequence goes on from CP064989.1 coordinate 778,389, forward strand.
TTTTTGATGAAGAGGTAGATACGGTGGCAAAGCGATTCTCAACACTTCTCGAACCGGCATTGCTTTTCGGGATTGCCGGCATTGTGCTTTTTATCGCGCTCTCTATTATTACCCCGATCTATTCGCTGACGGGATCACTGCAGAGATAAGGAAGGTCAGAAGATGGGAGATAGAGGGTGGAAGATGGAAATTTGGAATTCAGGATACTAGGTTACGAATCATCCTACCTATTATATTAACTGTATTAACTCTTTTTCCGCTATTCCAATTCAACTCTTCCTTTCTATCTCCCGACCGAAGTGGAGGGATCTCAATCGCGTTAGTGATGCGGGAGAGAGAAGATGGGGGTTGGAAGGTAGGAGAGGGGGAAATGAAAAATATGGCAAAATGTCAGATATTTAATATTCGGTACCCCAAAAGTTCTTCTCAGGGGTTTACAATCATTGAATTGCTACTCGTTGTAGCAATTTTCTTTGCTGTTGCTGGTTTTGCTCCAGCTTTTTACAACCGGTTTTTTTTACAAGATGCGGTAGTTGAAGCGGCTGATCGCATAGCGGGATCACTCCGAAATGCACAGGGATTTTCGCTTGCTGGGAAGGGGAGTCTTCCATGGGGAGTAGCTCTCAATGGTAATGCGGTTGTTTTGTTTCAGGGCAATTCATTCGCCACTCGGAATACAGCACTTGATCGGCAAATTGCTCTGCCTTCATCGGTGTCAATAAGTGGACTCAGCGAAACCGTTTTTGCTCGTGTGTCAGGGATGCCGACAGCGCCGCTCACGATTTCTCTTACTGCTTCTGGCGGCGTGTCGCGCAGCGTTCTCATGAACTCACTTGGCGTGGTGAGTCGGGAATAAGGGCGATAAATGCCTTGCTTGAAGCGAGGGTAAATAATTGTGCTCATAAAAACAAAACAGGGAACGTTGAAACGTCCCTGTTTTGTTTTTTGCTGCCCTATCTAAATTCAATGCTCTACATGCTACATCCCCGCCCCCTGCACCTGCCAGTAGAACGTAGAACACGTTGTGTCTCTGCATCCGCACTTCCATCGGCCTCCTTGTATACTGCAGGTCATACCAACCAGGTAGGCGGGATCGGAAGCGCTGGTTGTAGAGATATCGGTATCGGTGAGAGTGGTAGAGACACTTCCTTGGCACCAGTCTCCATTCAAGGCTCCGGTACAGGTTCCGGTGAAGGAGGTCCAGTCAGATATACCGGGATCATAGTAGTAGCCTTTGGTATAGACGATACGGGTAGTGTCTCCGGTGATACCGAGGGTGGCGTTTATCGTGTGGGTATCACTGCTGGTACAGGTGGTGGAGATGAGAGGGGTGTTACTCACAAAGACGTCATAGGGGGCACCGTAGCCGGTGTAGGTTGAGGTGGTGAAGTTGGTGGGGGTGACGGTGGAGCAGGAGGTGGGGGTGGAGGTTCCTCCTGTAGTGAGTGGGGTGTTCATGTCGGTCTGTATTTCTGACTGGGTGAGGGCAGTGTTGTAGATTCTTACGTCGTCGATTCTTCCATTCCAACTCTGATTGCTCCAACCCATACCGACATGGACGGGATTGGTTGAGGATTGAAGTGTAGCAGTGATATTTGTTGATTGAGTACTCTGAACACCATTCAAGTATACCGTGAGCGTATTGTTTGTATCATCAAAGATGCCAGTGACATGAGTCCAGGTATTGAGGGAGAGCGTGGTTGTGGTAGTTGCGGTATACCAGATTCCTCCACTGGAGAATCCTACCTGTATTTGTCCACTGTTGGTTTCTTGGAGGTGGTAGTCGGAAGAAGAATCGTTTACCTTGGTGATAATATCTCGATCTCCGGAGAAACTCGTGGGATACACCCAGGCAGAGAGCGTGAGGGATGAGGTGAGATTAAGCGTGCTTGGGTTGCCGATATTCACCAGATCATCCACTCCATCAAAAGTGAGAGAGTCGCTGTATTTTCCGGTCGTATTCCAGCTCGTGCCGTTTTGGAGCGCCCCCGTATTCGTGTGTCCGGAAACATCTTCAGTCGTAGTTCCTGATCCTTCATTGAAGTTAAGTCCGAGCATGAGAGAATCAGAGACCGGAGGCGCCTGATCAGTCGTAGCTTGAGATACGGATGAGTAGGAAGAGGTATTGTTTGCTGCATCTGTGGCTCGTACTCGGTAGCGGTACGTAGTAGAGGCAGAAAGTCCGGTATCTTGGTAAGAGTTCGCGGTGGGAGTTCCTACTTGAGAGAAAGTTGTGCAGGATGATCCTGGGCAGCGTTCAACTTGATAGTTGGTAACACTAATGTTGTCTGTGGAAGCGGTCCAGGTGAGATCGATGGTGCTGGATCCGCCAGTGGTCGGAGTAGCGGCTTGAAGGTTGGTGGGAGTAGTAGGAGGAGTGGTATCGGGAGCCTGAGTCGTGGCTCCAACGACATTGCTCCATCCGCTGGTATTCCCTGCAGCATCGACGGCTCTTACATGGTAGGAGTAGCCGGTAGAAGCAGTGAGACCGGAATCAGTGTAGGGAGAGTTTTGTGTAGTTCCAATTTGGGCGAAGTTGCCACAAGAGAGACCAGTGCAACGTTCGATGTCATAGCGGACGACTCCGATATTATCGGTAGCAGCGGTCCATGAGACAGTGATGCTGGACTCTGAGGTGGCATTGGCAGCGAGTCCGATAGGAGAAGTGGGAGGGGTGGTGTCGGGGGTGGTATTGAGAGCAACATCACCGTTTGCCATGGTACCGCTGGCTGGGGTGCCTGAGGTGGAGTCAGAGTAGATTTCGAAATCATCCCAATAGGTATGATTGTTGGCATCGTGAGCCCATTCGGGACCATTATCTGACCAGTTGGATATTATGTTTAACTCATTCCATTTTTGGGATGAACTAAATCCTGTCTTCTCCCATTCCAAATAATCGTCTACCCAAATACGAAAAATCGAGCTACCTCCTCCTTTAGAGTAGAATTCCAACTTGTGCCACTGGGTATTTCCTATCAGCCCTGAACCGTAATTATTCCAATTGTTACAGGTTCCGTCAAGACACTCGATGTTTGTGTATATAGGACCTCCTGTTTGCTCCATCTGTCCGTCAGCAATAAAGCTATTTGTTGGATAATTCCCAGTTATCCGAATCCATTTTGATCCAAATTTATGATCAACATCATTGTCAACTCTTACCCACATGCGTATGAGGAACTCATTAGTGTAACTCCATGATCCAAGGACGGCACTACTGTATGACGCAGGGTCATTCCATGCTACAGAACCATTCCAGTTGCATTGCATCATGTGAGATCCTCCGTGCGGGGAGTTACCATCAATAGCCGTTAAGACATTGGTACATTTGTCATTTGAGCCACCCTGACTCCATAAGTTGGTATTTCCGCTTTCGAGGTCGTCGTAGAAGACTCGGGTAGCAGCGGAAGCGTTTCTGTTTCCCAGAAAGAGCATTGCCATGATGGACAATACGAAAAAACTCGCTCGCAAAAAGAGTGAACTTGTTCGAGAAATATTCATAAGATTTCTATTTTTCATATTCTACAATTTTATGAAGCATATGAAGTAATTGTAGCACAATCCGTATGGAGGGTGAGAGAGTTTGACTGAGAGTTGTCAATGATGAGGGTAGCTCTGGAAATAATCTGATATACTATCAATATGTATAAAAACACTTCACGATTTCTTCAGTGGACACTTATCACTCTCGTTCTGTCCATAGTGGCAGGCTTGTATTTTTGGTACGGAAGCAAAGCAGGAGTGAGTATTGATACTCCCAGCATCACAGATACTACAGTAACGAGTGGGCTCATAGCACACTACACTTTTGATCCGCCGGATGTGGTGTGGTCAGACGCGATAAGTGAAATTAAGGATCACACAGGAAATGGGTACCATTTCAATGCAGTTGGCTTAGGCGAATCTAATCTCGAGCTGGGGCATATAGGACAGGCGCTTAATTTTATTCCGGGTAACGCTACCTCTTTACTTAGAACTGAGGCAGCATTTGATGCTCTTGCCACCGGATCGATATCAATGTGGATAAAGTGGGATGGAACAAGCGTAGGAACTAGCGGGACACTCCTTGATCGAGGAGACTGTGGGTCGAATAATGGCCAATTCCAGCTCTATATGGATATGGCAGCAAGCGCTATTGGTCTTTGGATGACTGCCGTGAGTGCGGGATGCTCAGCAACTGTCGACGCAGAGACAACGCTTGCAATTTCAGATCCGAAAGCATGGCATCATATAGTTTTTACGGACAGCTCTTCAGGGCATGTTGTCTATATTGATGGCAGTCCTCAGGCGCTTTCTTATACATCGGGAAGTTCATCGGTAGATTTCTTCTTTGATAACGTGGGAGGGAGTCAGGAATATCAAATTGGCAGGAATAGTTCAGAGGAATTCGGCGGCCTTATAGATGATGTCCGCATATACAATCGCGCGATCTCCGCTTCCGAAGTCTACCAACTTTATACTACTGGAACTGCGAAAGTAAACGCGCCGACAGAAGACCCCCTCTCCCAATCCCTCCGTGGCTACTGGAAACTCGACACCGGAAGCGGCACCTCTGCCACGGACTCTTCCGGCAATGGGAACACCCTTGCTATGACTGGTTCTCCCGGTTGGGTCACCGGAAACATCGGTCCCTATGCCCTCGACTTTTCCGGAAGTGGACAATACCTCTCCATCGCCTCTCCCTCAAGCGCTCTCGACTTTGCCGATGGAGCGAGCTTCACTCTGACTGGCTGGTTTAATCGAGATACATTCACCAGTGACCATACCATCCTCTCCACCAAGAGCGGACAATCCACTGAAAGTGATGGATATATTGCCTATATTGACGATGCAACCGGTCAGCTTATCATTCGCTTTGATGAAAATGGAACCACTGAGGCAAGAACATTTACATCTTCATCTACCTTTACTATCGCTACTGGTTGGCATAACTTTGCTCTCTCTTGGAATGAAAGCGCTCCCGATGCCGTTCTCTATATCGATGGTAAACCTGATGGGTCAGGAAGCGGAACCGTCTTTGCCAGTATGGGAAATCTTTCCAACACCAATGCTTTCTATATTGGTGCTGAAACCGATGCTGGGAATCCTTTCGACGGAAAACTTGATGATATCCGTATCTATGGTTATGCCCTTAGTGCTGATCAGGTGAAGAAGATATATAATACCACCAGTCCCACGCAACCGATCGATACAAGTCTTGTTGGACATTGGACTTTCGATGGGGCGGATGTTGACTCGGCGAACGGTATTGTTCGCGATAAGTCAAGAAGCGGGAATGACGGAACATTCAATACGCCGTATGTCTCGCCGGCTGTCGGAAAATCGGGACAGGGCATCTCTTTTGACGGAACCGGATGGGAATTTATCCCATTAGCTTCAATGCGAAACTTGGAGATGGGCACTGGAGATATGACCGTCAACGTGTGGGTACGTCTGGTGAGCAGTAATGCCGACACATACTTTGTGAACAAAAAAGACTCTGGCCTTGAATCGGGAGAAGGATATTCTTTTTACTACTCCAACTCTCTTTCGAGTCTAGTCGTCTTAATCGGAACCGGATCGGCACATACATACTACGACACTTCGACAGCCTCTCTCCAGGATGATCAATGGCATATGGTTTCATATGTTGTCGATAGGGACGCTGGAATCTCATTCTATCTCGACGGAACGTTTCTCGATATGGATGGAACAAGTGTGTATAATGGAACTGATATAACGAACGCGTCGGAATATCCCGGTCTCGGGTATTCTGACGGAAACGGCGATGTTGTTTCCTACGATGATATTCGGATTTATAATAGAGTGCTTTCTTCCGATGAAATTTCGAACTTATATCGTATAATGTAGAACATGCTAATTTTTTAGTGGACTTTTGTTGTGAAAACGCTTCGCGTAGTTATGTTCGTTGCTCTGGGTTGTATTTGCGCGTCGAAAGCGAGCGCTGCCACGCGAGTTTTCTATGACGGCTCTGAGGCGGGAAATACCAACCTGTGGAGTCAGGCTGATTATCGGGATAAGTGCACATCGGTTACTTCGGCTGCCGATGGTGTTACGGGGCCATATTCCGGGTCGAGAATGATTCGCTGCAATACCGATGGCACGGTTGCTTGGAATACGCCGAAATGGTTTGAGACAATGGCACTGAATTCTTTTCCTTATACGAACGAATTCTTGTTTCGAGCAGAAGTTCGAGTGGATAAAAATCACGCGAGAAGCGGTGATTCTCCGAAAAAGATTCTCCGTTGGTTTACCGGGAGTATTGACTACTTCGATTCAATCCATGATTCTTCAGGTTTCAAGAATGAGGGGCCAATTACATCTGGGTCGTATTGGGGTGATGCTCCCGGAGATAACACAGCATCATCGCAGAAATGGGGGAAAGTCGAGGTATACTATAACAGTTCGAACAGGAAGCTTCGAGAGTGGCATGATGACGTGCTTATCCGAGATGAAACAACGGGAAATCTCGGTGGGAAATGGTACCCTTTGTATATCACTTCAAATTATGAACAGGTGCCATCGGGAGATAGTTTGAACTACGTCTATTTTGATGATGTGGAGATTTATTCTGATGCTACCTCTGGCACTCCATCTGCTTCTGGTACCATGGCTAATGGGGATGTATTGGTAAGTGGTGGAAGCGGCGGCACCTCCGACACTACTCCTCCCTCCAGTCCCACAAATCTTGCCGCTAATGCTACGAGTGCCTCCGGTATTTCGGTCTCTTGGAATTCGGCTACTGACAATGTTGGGGTAGTTGGCTATCAGATTGAGCGCTGTACCGGACTCTCGTGCTCGAATTTTACTCAAGTCGGAACTCCTTCTTCATCTCCGTTTGTTGATTCAAATCTTTCTGCTTCTACTGGCTACTCCTATCATGTGAGAGCGGTAGATGCTGCCGGAAACACGAGCAGCTGGAGCAATGTGGTTGGTGCCACGACTCAAGATGTTGCACAAACTCCTACTGTCACGCTTTCGGCAAATCCGACCAGTATCGCGTCAGGGTCTTCTTCTGTGCTCACATGGAGTAGTACAAATGCTACCAGCTGCACCGCCTCTGGAAGCTGGTCTGGCACCAAGTCAACGAGCGGTACTCAGTCCGTTTCGCCAACCTCGACAAGCACTTATACCCTCACATGCACCGGAACGGGAGGGAGTGCAAACCAGAGTGTGACGGTAACAGTCTCTGATCCAAACGAAGTTATCATTGATAACACCGACACCGCATCTGTCTCTTCTTCTGGGAGCTGGCTTCCATCAACTGCCTATCCCGGATACTATGGAAGCGATTATTTCTACTCTTCCACCACAGCCGGAGAATGGTTCCAATGGACCGCATCTTCTCTTGTTCCAGGAACCTACGAGGTGTATGCCCGATGGCTGGCAGTCACCGGAAGACCAACTGATGTGAACTATCAAGTCACCCATGCTTCCGGTGCCGCAACAGTCGGACCGGTTAATCAGGAGATAAACGGATCCCAATGGAATCTTCTCGGTACTTACAGCTTCAATACAACCGGAGCGGTCAAAGTGATTGGAACTGCAACCGGATGGGAGGGAACCGCTGCTGACGCCGTACGATTCCTCAAAGTGACATCCTCCACCCCACAACCCTGCTCCACTGTCACTCCCACCAACTTCACCACCTCAACCTACACCGGCTACGGTGCTCCCTATGACGTCTTTGCGAGTAACACCCCTCTCATCTCCACCACCTGTACCAGCAGTGATACCCACACGATAAACGCCACCCTCGGTATCACCGGAGACACTACCCGTATCGTCTACACCAAAGGCTACTACTACGATCCCGGTATATCTGACTGGACCTCCTTCACCGGAACCTGTACCGGAGCTTTGAATGGAGACTGGTGCCAAGGAAGTGTCTCTGCCACTCTCACCGATACCGATATCTCTACAGCGAGCGCTTCCGATCCCGCCTACCTGGTCGGTATGACCTGCAGCATACAGGGAGGCCGATGGAAATGCGGATGCAGAGATACAACGTGTTCTACGTTCTACTGGCAGGTGCAGGGGGCGGGGATGTAGGGGTGAATGGGATGGATAAAATGTGAAATGGGAGCGAGAGTCTTGCGCGGTGTTGTTTTGGATGGAGAGTCTGACTTATAGAAGTGCGAATGTGGTATACTTGAAACAAGTTCGGATTGTATGAAGAAAATATCGTATGGGCATACAAGACCTCGATGAGCAGCTTCATAAACACGATGGAACGCCGCGTGAGCCGTTATATCAAACAAAAGAATTCGATCCGAGTCGTGTTTCGAATGACGTTGAAAAGTTGTCACTTGAAAAAACAAGCGGATGGAGCGCTGTTCGTAAGCGGTTTGCAGTCGATCAAACAAAGGCGGTTCATCTCGGTATGTGGGCAATCGGCGTGATTACCCTGGTAGCGCTTCTTGCGGGAACATTCGTTCGGATTCAACAGTCTTTATTTTCGCAAGATCGTGTGACTGTTTCCGTGACGGGACCGAGCAATGTGAATAGTTCGGATATCACGGATTTCGTCATCTCCTACGAGAATGCCAACCGATCGGGACTTGCTGATGCGGAATTGATCGTTTCTTATCCGCCGGGATTTATTCCGGAAGGGAATGAAAGCACCTTCCGCAATGACGCTTCATCGAGCACGGTTACGATCGGCACTATTAATGCCTTTGAGAAAAAGACGCTTGACTTCTCCGGGAAGTTTTATGGGTCAAAAGATTCAATCGCGTATATTCACGCTGAATTGCGGTATCGACCGAACAACGTGCAGAGTCAATTCTCATCAGCCGGACAGAAGAGCGTCAACTTGAGGAGCGCATCACTTGCAGTAGAGCTGGAAGCGCCGCTTTCGGTACCGCCATCGGGAGAAGTGAATTATTTAGTGAATTACGAAAATACGAGCGATGCAACGCTTTCGAACATACGCATGAAAGCGGCATTTCCCTCAGGTTTTTCTCTCAATGATTCCGATCCGAAGCCGTCTGAAGGGGAAGTAGTATGGTATCTGGGAAGTATTGCTGCGGGCGAACGCGGGAAAATTCGCCTGACCGGAAATATGAGTGGCGTGCCCAATGAAACGAAGACGCTCAAAGTTGAGTTTGGAACCTTTCAGGGTGATAATACATTCTTTGCCTATAGCGATGCTGAGCGTACAACAAGAATAGTGGCAGCACCTTTCAGTATTCGACAGTCTTTGAATGGTTCGATGCCGGGAGCGGTAAATCCCGGTGATTCTTTGCGGTATACGGTGTCCTATCGAAATGACAGCGAGATAGCCTTGCGAGAAGCTATCATCACCGTGGAATTGGAGGGGGATGCCCTTGATTTCTCCCAGCTTCGTCCGGAGAAAGGGGCTTATGATAGTCTTCGGAAAACGATTACTTGGAAAGCCTCTGATATCCAACAACTCGCAAATCTTACCTCGGGTGCTTCAGGGAAAGTCGAGTTTGCTGTGCCAGTTCGAGATGATCTTGTCCCGAAGAGTGTGCTGACAAAGAACTTCCAAATAAGGACAATAGCAAGAATTGAGAGTCCCGATGTTCCCAATCCAGCCGGAGCCAATAAAATTGTTGCAACCGATACAATGTGGGAAAAAGTGAATTCCCGACTCCTTCTCGAAACCGCTGGGTATTACCAGGACAGCACGCTGCCGAACACGGGTCCTATTCCTCCGGCAGTCGGCAAGAGCACTACCTATACGATGCATTGGTTGTTGTCGAATACGACAAATGATGTGACGGGAGTGGAGGTGTCGGCTGATCTTCCAACCGGCGTCGCGTGGACCGGGAAAACGTTTCCGAATACTGAGAACATCTCTTATAACGAACGCACAAATAAGATTATATGGAATGTCGGGAGTCTTGGTGTTGGAGAGGGAATCCTTTCGCCAAAGCGAACCGTGGTTTTTCAGGTGTCAATCCGTCCGGAGGTAAACCAGGTGGATACGTCACCGTTGTTGCTCGGTATGTCATCTGCCAAGGCAACAGACGTCTTCACGAATGAGACGATTCAATCGACTGCATCGGAGAAAACAACGAACCTCCGAGAAGACGATTCTCTTCCTTCGAATAGCTCTCGGGTCGTGAATGGAGAATAGTGATCTGGTTCTTGACCGAGACTTTTGTTTCGGGGTAGGGTGAAGGCATATGAGTTCGTATTTTAACCTTTTGTCGACAAGCGAATTCGGGCGAAAGGGTCAGATTCACACGGAACATGGCGTTTTGGAGACGCCATTTTTCATGCCAGACGCGACTCGCGCGGCAGTACGTGGCATTGAGCCGGCGACGGTTGCCAAGTTGGGGATTGAAGCGCTTGTTGTGAATACCTATCATCTCCTACTTCGTCCGGGATCGGACTATATCGCCAGACTGGGCGGTGTGCATAAGTTTATGAACTGGGATGCTCCGGTGCTTTCTGATTCCGGAGGATATCAGGTATATTCGCTCATTCATCGACATCCGGAATACGGCGCGGTGTCCGAAGAAGGCGCGCTCTTCCGCTCCCCGATTGATGGCTCGAACCACCTCTTGACTCCTGAGCGTGCGATTGATATCCAATTCGATCTCGGCGTTGACATGATGGTGTGTCTTGACGATCCTCGTCCGAATGATGCGCCAAGCGATGAGGCGATACTTGCTGTTGAGCGGACGCTTCGATGGGCGAAACGGTGTAAGGCTCGATATGAAGAGCGATTGGCTGAGCGGGCGGGGACTCATCCGGAAAAAGGTCGGCCACTTCTCTTCTCGGTTGTGCAGGGCGGTATGGATATATTGCTTCGCCGGCATTGTGTTGATGCACTTGCTGCGATCGGTTTCGATGGATATGGGTTTGGGGCGCGACACCTTGATATGGAAGGGAATTTTCTTGAGGAAGTGCTTCGTGAGACGGCGAAGAGCATCCCGTCCGGCGCGATCCGGTTTGCGCTTGGCGTTGGAACGCCGCGAGATATTGTTCGCTGCCACTCGATTGGTTGGGATATGTTCGACTGTGTTATTCCGACTCGAGAAGGGCGGCATGGACGCGCCTTCCTCCGTCGTTTCGGACGAAGTATCTTTGAGGAGTCTTTTTATGAGGTTGCCAATATAACCGGCGAACGATTTCGGGATGACACGGCCTCGATTGATGTATCGTGCGATTGTTTGGCGTGTACTGGCGGATTCTCTCGCGCGTACATCCGACATCTCTTTGCGACCGGAGAGGTGCTTGGGTCTCGGCTGCTGTCGATTCACAATCTTCGATTTTATGCCAAACTCATGGATGAATTGCGCGGGAAGGCAGTTGGTGAGAATGAGAAAAAGACATTCTGAGAGGGACTGTCTCAGTGTGTCTGGGATTTGACAATCTGAAAGGAACACTCTATACTCCCATGACAGTCGAAATGAGAGCGAACTCTCAGGGAATCACGATCATGGACAGAAGCCCCTCGGAATTCGCAGCGGTTTGAAGTGGAGCCGGAAAAGGAAAAGATTGCAAAGCAAGGAAGGGGAAGATATGATAGAAGGAGGAAGTGTACGAAAGGGTCTTTTTCAAGCGAATGTCAACGCTTCTGTCTCGGAGATATAACAATTCATTGTAAGCGAATCTAATTTCTCATCTCCTGCCGTCTTTCGGGAGCGTTTTTTGTTCTCCGAGAGGCGGGAGAAGGGATGAGCGTCTTTCTATGCCCAAAAAAGAAGCGGTCAGAAAAGAAGAGAAGGTACTGAAGATTCGCGATTCGTTTCGTTCGGGATCGTCCCTTTCGACGCGAAAATTCTTCAAGCGGCGCATTATGGTGTCGCTTCCGAACCTTATCGACGTGCTTACAAGTTCGTACATGTGGTTTTGGGAGAAGGGTTTCAAAGAATTGCTCGAAGAAGTGAATCCTATCCGTGATTTTACCAATAAAGATCTGGAGCTTCGCTTGGGTGACTACTATCTTGACGAGCCGAAATACGATGAAGTGACCGCCAAAGCAAAGAACATTTCCTATGAGGCGCCGCTTCGCGCCAAGGCGACGCTTACTTTCAAGAAAACGGGAGAAGTGAAAGATCAGGAGATTTATCTTGGCGAATTTCCGATCATGACCGATCGGGGGACATTTATTATAAACGGTGTTGAGCGCGTCGTTGTGAGTCAGTTGATTCGTTCTCCGGGAGCGTTCTTCACCATGAACTATCAGAAAGGTAAGAAGCTTTTCGGTGCAAAAATCATTCCGAATCGTGGCGCGTGGCTTGAGCTCGAGACCGATCTCGACGGAGTGATCTCTGCGAAGATAGATCGGAAGCGGAAGGTGCCGGTGACGGCGCTCTTGAAGGCGTTTGGCTGCGGCAATGACGAGACGCTCCGAGGTTTGTTTGCCGATACGGATACGGGGGAGGTGCGCTATATCGAGGAAACTCTCTCGAAGGATCCGACTCGCACCCAGGGTGAAGGATACAAGGAAGTCTATAAGCGACTTCGTCCGGGTGACTTGGCGACCGAAGAAAATGCGAAGCAGATGATTGACTCGATGTTTTTCAATTACGAGCGCTACGATTTTGGAAGTGTTGGGCGGTATCGCCTCAATCAGCGGCTCGAAACGAACCGTGAAGACCTCGAGGCAAATCGCGTGCTGAATGTCGATGACTTGGTGCTTATTATCCGCGAAATCATCAGGCTTAACAACGATCCGGAGGCGAGACCGGATGATATCGATCATCTGGGCAATCGCCGCGTGCGCGCCGTGGGTGAGCTTATTCAGAACAAGCTACGCGTAGGGCTCTATCGCATGGTGCGAAATATCAAGGATCGCATGAGTACTTGTGATGTTGAGACGGTGATTCCGGGACAGCTCATCAACCCGAGACCGGTCGCGGCAGCGGTGAAAGAATTTTTCTCGAGTTCGCAGCTTTCGCAGTTTATGGATCAGGTGAATCCGCTGGCAGAGCTTGAACACAAGCGCCGTCTCTCGGCAATGGGGCCGGGCGGACTTACGCGTGAGCGAGCGAGTTTCGAAGTGCGCGATGTGCACTCATCGCACTATGGGCGTATTTGTCCGGTGGAGACGCCGGAAGGACCGAATATCGGCTTGGTTGGACATATGGCGACCTATGCGCGCGTCAATGAATACGGATTTCTCGAGACTCCCTACTTGCGCGTCCAGAAAGATATCGCTGTTGAAGATGCTCAGGAATTGGTAGGAAGGATTCTGAACGAGCCAATTGCCGGCAATGAAGTCGGTACATTGATCGACGAATCACTTGCCGGGAAAATCGCAAGGGAGCGAAAGGGTGGCACGGTTCGAGTAAAACCGTTCATTACTCTCGCTATCGATTATCTCAATGCTATTGTCGAAGATCGAAAAATTATCGCACATGCCGGTATCGAAACTGACGAGAAGAACAATATTCTGGAGCCGCTTGTTGAAGCTCGTGTGAATGGTCATCCGGAGATGATTGAGGCGGAGCGCGTAGACTATGTGGATGTTTCTGTGAAGCAGTGCATTTCCGTGGCAACCTCGCTCATTCCATTTTTGGAACATGACGATGCAAACCGCGCGCTCATGGGTTCGAATATGCAGCGCCAGGCGGTGTCTTGCGTGGTTCCTGACGCGCCGCTCGTGGGGACGGGTATTGAGGATAAGGCGGCGGCTGATTCCGGACAGGTGATTCTTGCTCGGCAAGATGGCGAAGTAATCGAGGTGGATGCGAGTCATGTGGTGGTAAGGGAATCGGCGCCGATCGGTTCGAAGAAGGCTCATTTTGATTATGTATACGCGCTCAAGAGTTTTGCCAAGTCAAACAATTTCACGAGCATGAACCAAGTGCCGCGTGTCGCGAAAGGGCAACTGCTCAAGAAAGGTGATCTCATTGCGGACGGTGCCTCGACGGATCGCGGCGAGTTGGCGCTCGGGCAGAACGTGGTTGTCGCATTTGTTCCGTGGCAGGGCTACAACTTTGAGGACGCCATCATCATGTCGGAGCGATTGCTGCATGAGGATCGCTACAGCTCTATTCATATCGAAGACTTTTCTCTTGATGTGCGCGACACGAAGCTTGGTCCCGAGGTAGTGACGCGCGATATCCCGAATATCGGTGAAGATCGTCTGAAGAACTTGGATGAACAGGGAATTATCCGTATCGGTGCCGAGGTGTCTTCCGGTGACATCCTGGTTGGGAAAATCTCCCCGAAGGGGGAGGGTGACCTCACGGCGGAAGAACGATTGCTTCGCGTTATCTTTGGTGAGAAGTCGCGCGATGTGAAAGATTCGTCGCTGTACCTTCCACACGGTGAGCGCGGAAAGGTAGTGGATGTGAAGATATTTTCTCGAGAACAGGGCGACAAGCTCTCCATGGGCGTGTTTCAGCAGGTGCAGGTTTCGGTGGCGCAGCTTCGAAAGGTTTCGGTAGGGGATAAGTTTGCCGGCCGCCATGGAAACAAAGGCGTGGTTTCTCGCATTGCGCCGATCGAAGATATGCCGTATCTCGAAGATGGTACGCCGGTTGACATGATCTTGAATCCGCTCGGCGTAGCGAGTCGTATGAACATCGGGCAGATTCTTGAAACACATCTCGGATGGGCGGCAAAGAAGCTTGGTTATACAGTGGCGACGCCGGCGCTCGATGGCGCGACTGAAGCGGATATCAAGGCCGAGCTCCACAAAGCCGGACTCCCCGAAAACGGAAAGGTCCGACTTCGTGACGGAAAGTCGGGGGAATACTTTGACAATGAATCAACTGTCGGCGTTATGTATGTGATGAAGCTCAATCACTTGATTGATGACAAGCTCCACATGCGTTCCATTGGACCGTACTCACTTATTACGCAGCAGCCTTTGGGCGGCAAGGCGCAGTTTGGCGGGCAGCGGTTTGGAGAGATGGAAGTGTGGGCGCTCGAAGGATATGGAGCCGCGCATACGCTGCAGGAAATGCTGACCATCAAGTCCGATGATGTGCTTGGTCGATCGAAGGCGTACGAGTCTATTATCAAGGGAGAGCCGATTAAGAGTCCGAATATTCCGGCGTCATTCCATGTGTTGGTGAATGAATTGAAGGGTCTGTGTCTCAATGTTGATTTGGTGGGCGCGACACCGGTCGCCTCCGAAGAGGATGATCATTCATAAAACAATACACACTTCGTATTCTTCAACTCTAATTTTCCAACACTATGATGGAAGAAACTGGCATTACTAAGGTAAGCGACTTCGAGAGTGTGCGGCTCACGCTTGCTTCTCCGGAACAGATGCTCGAGTGGTCGAGCGGAGAAGTGACAAAGCCCGAAACGATCAATTATCGAACTCAGCGATATGAACTCGACGGACTTTTCTGCGAAAAGATATTTGGTCCGTCGAAAGATTGGGAGTGCTATTGCGGCAAGTACAAGCGCGTGCGTTACAAGGGTATCGTGTGTGACAAGTGCGGTGTTGAGGTGACACGGTCGGTGGTGCGTCGCGAGCGGATGGGTCATATCAAGCTGGCAGCGCCTGTTTCGCATATCTGGTTCTTGCGCGGCGTGCCATCAAAGATCGGTCTGGCACTGGGCCTTTCTCCGCAGGAGGTGGAGAAGGTTGTGTATTTCTCGTCTTATATTGTCACGTCGGTCAACGAGGAAGCTCGAGAGCAAGCGATTAATCAGCTTGAGCGCGAGTACAAATCGAAACAAGGCGACGTGAAAGAAGAGTCTGGAACAACAAAGCATCTCGAAGAGAGTCTCAATGCGCTGAAAGATCAATACCGGACAGCAAAAGACGATATTAAGGGAATCGAACTCTTCCGCGTGTTGTCCGAAGTGGAATATTTCAATCTCTCGACGCGTTTTGGACAGATGTTTACAGCCGGTATCGGCGCTGAGGCAATTCGCAAAGTTCTGGAGAATCTTGATATTGATCAAACAATCGAACGCCTCAGAGAAGAACTCGAGGCGAACGGTATGAACGATGAGAAGAAGACGCTTCAGCGACTCAAGCTCTTTCAAGGGTTCAAGAAATCGGAACTGAAACTTGAGTGGATGTTGCCAACGATGATCCCGGTTATTCCTCCGGATCTTCGCCCGATGGTGGCGCTCGACGGTGGACGTTTCGCAACATCCGATCTGAATGATCTCTATCGTCGTATTATCAATCGAAACAATCGTCTCCGGAGACTCCTTTCGATCAATGCGCCAGAGGTAATTACGCGCAATGAGAAGCGTATGCTTCAGGAGGCGGTGGATGCGCTCTTTGACAACAGTGCCCGGCGCGGCCAGGCGTCGACGGCAGCCTCTACGGGGCAGCGTCGCCCGCTTCGATCACTTGCCGATGCGCTCAAAGGAAAGCAAGGTCGGTTCCGACAGAATCTCTTGGGAAAGCGCGTTGACTATTCCGGTCGGTCGGTTATTGTCGTTGGTCCGCAGCTGAAGCTGCATCAAGCGGGATTGCCGAAGAAAATGGCACTCGAACTCTTCAAGCCCTTCATCATTCACAAGATGATCGAGAAGGAGTATGCGCACAATGTCCGCACGGCAGGGCGAATGGTGGATGCGGAGACGGAAGAAGCCTACGAAATTTTGGACGAGATCATCGAGCATCACTATGTGCTTTTGAATCGCGCCCCAACGCTTCACCGCTTGTCGATTCAAGCGTTCCAGCCGGTTTTGATCGAGGGGAAGGCGATTCGCTTGCATCCTCTGGTGTGCTCGGCGTTCAATGCGGACTTCGATGGTGATCAGATGGCGGTTCATGTTCCGTTGACCGATGAAGCGCGTGCGGAGAGTGCCAACCTCATGCTGTCGTCGAAGAATCTTCTGAAGCCGGCATCTGGCGAACCGGTTGTGACTCCGTCGCTTGATATGGTGCTTGGAATTTATTATCTGACACACATCAAGAAAGGCGCGAAGGGAGAGGGGAAAATACTGAGCTCCATGAAGGAGGGTGTTTATCTCTACAACTCAGGATTGGCAGATGCGAATGCGAGGGTGAAACTTTTGTTCAACGATGAGGTTATCGATACGTCTATCGGGCGGATTCTTTTGAACGACATTTTGCCGGAGTCGCTTCGCTTTGTAAATGCGGAAATGACCAAAAAGGATTTGAAGGGTTTGGTAGCTCAAATATTGGCAACCGAAGGAAGCGAGCAGGCGGCGCTCTTTGCGGATCGCGTCAAAGATCTTGGTTTCAAGGCTGTGTCGCATTCCGGTATTAGCTGGGGAATGGATGATCTCGTAGTGCCAGCTGAGAAGAAATCGACGATCGAAGCGGCAGAGCGACAGATTGCCGAAGTGAAAGAGCAGTATCAGATGGGATTGCTCACCAATGAAGAGCGTCGGAATCGAGTGATTGAAATCTGGAATGCGACGAAGAATACGATTACCGAGTTGGTTCGGGAGTCGATCGACAAAGACGGACCGGTCTATTCCATGATTTACTCGAAGGCTCGTGGTACCGAATCTGTCGTTGTGCAGATGACCGGTATGAAGGGACTTATGGCGGGTCCGACCGGTGAGACGCTTGAACTTCCGGTAAAGAGCTCCTTTAAAGAAGGATTCAATGTGTTGGAATACTTTATTTCAACACACGGCGCAAGAAAGGGTATGGCGGATATCGCGCTTCGCACGGCGACCGCTGGCTATTTGACTCGCCGATTGGTTGATGTGTCGCAAGACGTTATCGTTCGCGAGGCAGACTGCGGCGACACCGAAGGTGCGACGCTGTATCGTGAAGATAGCGATAGCGTGGGTGTTTCTTTTGCTTCTCGAGTCGAGGGTCGCGTGTCTCTCGAGCAAATCAAAACGGAAACCGGGAAGATTCTTGTGAAAAAGGGCGAACTCATTACCAAAATGCAGGCTCAAGAGATTGAGCGTCGCGAGATTCCGAAAGTGCATATTCGCAGCGTGGTGACGTGCCGGACACGTCGAGGTGTCTGTCAGAAATGTTACGGCGTTGACTTGGGACGAGCATCTCTGGTGCAAGAGGGGCAGGCGGTTGGTATCGTCGCGGCACAGGCTATCGGTGAGCCGGGAACGCAGCTTACGATGCGGACCTTCCACATCGGAGGTGTTGCCGGGTCGGACATTACGCAAGGACTCCCGCGTGTTCAGGAAATCTTCGAAGCTCGCCAGCCGAAGGGTGAGGCGGTGATTTCTGAAGTAGATGGGAAAGTCATCTCTATCTTGAGTGAAAGTTCCAAGACCACGTCTATTAAAGTGGAAACAACTGATGGCGAGATGAAAGAGTATCTTGTGCCGAACGGAAGCGGTATTCGCGTTGAGAAGGGAGACCTCATTGCAAAGGGGCAGGCGCTTATCGAGGGGAGCCTTGATCTTCGTAAGCTTTTCGAAGTGATGGGTCGCGAGGCATTGCACCGCTATATTCTTCGGGAAATTCAAGAGATCTATGCTTCGCAAGGCGAGGGCATAAACGACAAACATATCGAGGTCATCATTCGTCAGATGCTTTCTCGTGTCCGTATTCTGGATTCCGGAGATGCCGATCTTTTGCCGGGAGACATTGTCGAGAAAGACCAATTCGAAGAGGCAAATGAGGAAGCAGTAACACTTGGCGGGAAACCGGCTGTCGGGGAACAACTCCTCCTCGGTATCACCAAAGTGGCTCTCTCGACGGAATCATTCTTATCTTCCGCATCTTTTCAGGAGACGGCTCGCGTGTTGATCAATGCGGCGGTGACTGGTCGTGCCGACAAACTCCGTGGTTTGAAGGAGAATGTGATTATCGGTCGGTTGATTCCTGCGGGAACAGGATTTCTGGATCGCCAGATGGCGACAGCTTCTTCACTATCTCCGGAAGCGGATTCTTCTGTGAAATAGTGAGGGGAAGAATCAAAGAGAGAATATACACAATGAAAACGATCCCAAGTTGGGATCGTTTTCATTTTTTGTGGGTAGGTATGTCTCTCGGCGCAGGTCGTATTTTTTCTTTTCTGTAAGGTATTTGGTATAATATCCCCATTATGGGAAGGAAAAAGAAAACAAAAGACATCTCTCAGGATCCCGAAGAGGAAACGGAGATGAATGAATCTCCGGGCATCCTTCATCATGATGTGAAGCGAAGCATTGTTGCTATTCTTCTTTTTACAGCGGGCATTCTTTTCGCGCTTGGGTTTTTCAAGAGTGCGGGGATGCTTGGATTGTTCTTCGATCGTATGGCGGGGCTCGGTCTGGGGTGGGGAAAGTGGGTCTTTCCATTTCTACTGTTTCTTGCGGGCGTCTTTCTCTTTCGTCGTCGAACAAGCTCGTGGTCAGATGTTGTGAAATTGGGAGGACTCACGGTGGCATTCCTAAGTTTTCTCGGGCTTTTGCATTCGTTTCAAAGTGGCGATTTGGAGCAGCTGGCTCTGGAGGGTCGGGGCGGGGGGTATATCGGGTTTTGGCTGGCAATGCTTTTTGAAAAACTTGCCGGAACGGTCGGGGGAACGATTTTGTTTGTAGCGATTTTCTTGGTAGGCACTATTGCGGCGTTTAATTTTTCACTGCTTCAATTTTCGGATTCGTTTGGCGAGTGGGCGAAGCGTCGGGATGCGAACCGACCTGATTTCGAGAAAGACGGAGAAGGAACTGTAGCCGAATCAGGTTCTCCGGATGAGCCAATCTCTGAAATTCAGGTCGGGACGGAGGCGCCGGCAACCGTTGACCCGGTGGTTATCGAGAAAGAAAAATTAGAACAAGAGAATATAAAACATATCCATTTTCCGCAAGAGGAGAATGAGAAGCAGTCAGGAACAGCATCAGCTGACATGAGAAAAGGTTCGGATCTTGCATCGGTTCCGGCATACTTTCTTTCCGGCGAGCGAAAGCCGTTCTCAGTGGAACCTCGCCGGTCATCGAGAAAGCGAACGTTTTGGCAGTTGCCGACGCCGGACCTTTTGGATGCTTCAAGCGAAGAGGGATTTGGCGGTGATACGGAATCGCGCGCGGAAATTATTCGGCAGACGCTTGAAAATTTCGGCATCCCAGTCGTGCATCATGCAACAATGGTTGGACCGACGGTGACGCAATACATGTTTAGTCCTGCGGGCGGTGTGAAACTTTCTCGCATCACAACGCTGTCGGATAATCTGGCGCTTGCTATGGAGGCGCCCTCCATTCGCATTCAGGCGCCGATTCCCGGGAAGGCTCTTATTGGCATTGAGGTGCCGAACCAAGTGCAGGCAGTGGTTAGATTGCGGAATATTCTGGAGAGCTCGGCGTTCTTGAAGCGGAATTCTCCGTTGACGGTTGCACTCGGAAAGGACGTGCATGGAGACTATGCTGTTGCTGATATCGGGAAAATGCCACACCTGCTCGTCGCGGGAACAACTCGGAGCGGGAAAAGCGTGTTTATTAATGCGATTCTCCTGTCGCTTCTCTATCAGAATGCGCCTGACGATCTTCGTCTTATCCTGATCGATCCGAAACGTGTGGAGCTTTCACTTTACAATGGTATTCCACATCTCATTACTGACGTGATTGTTGAGCCGAAGAAAGTGGTGAACGCGCTTCGTTCTATGGTGGGAGAAATGGATCGTCGGTACAAGCTTTTGGAACAAGTCGGTTCTCGAGATATCGAATCCTATCATGTACGTTCTGCTCGTGGTGAAAAGCGAACGGTATCGTTGCCCGGAGGCGGACAGCGGGAAGAAGATTTGCCGAAGCTCCCCTATATTATCATCGTGATTGACGAGATGGCAGATCTCATGATGTCGCATGGGCGTGAGGTGGAGGGCGTGATTGTGCGTTTGGCGCAGATGGCTCGAGCAGTTGGCATTCATTTGATTCTTGCGACACAGCGGCCGAGCGTTGAAGTTATCACAGGACTCATCAAGGCGAATATTGTGACGCGTATTGCTTTCCAGGTGGCGACACAGATCGACTCTCGTACGATTCTCGACCAGGGTGGTGCTGAAAAACTTATCGGACAGGGAGATATGCTTTTTACGACGGCTGGCTACCCTCAGCCGCGGCGAATTCAGGGGCCGTTTGTGTCCGAAGATGAAGTGCACAATGTGGTGGAGTTTATCCGGGATCAGAAACGCGCTGCCGGTTTTGAAGAATCGATCGATGGGGAAATATCAACCGGATCCCCCATACGCGAGCGGGAATTCGCTTTGCCGCCACTTCCTCGGTCGAATGGCGATCTGGAGGCGGCTCCGGTTGGACCCGATCCGGAATCGCCTGCGCATCCCGAGAGGTTCTCTGATAGCATTGTATTCTCACTTGATGATGAAGAGAATCTGGAAGAGGATCAGGATCCTCGATATGAAGAAGCTCGTCGCGTAGTGCTTGAATTCCGCCAAGCATCCACCTCATTCCTTCAGCGGCGTATGGGACTTGGATATTCCCGCGCAGCGAAGATTATCGATTGTCTCGAGAAGAACAGGGTTATCGGTCCAAAGGATGGTTCCAAGCCCCGGGAAATTATTGCGCTCAATGGCATTTCTCCAGCCAAAGCGTCTTCTCCGGAGAATTCAGCTGGTATTGCCGATGTAGCGGATGAACAAGGGGCATCTTCCCCAGAAGATACTCAGGAAGACAAGTGGCAGATGTGATGACGGATTCTTCTTTGGAATATTTCAATTGATAGTGCTGCTGTATGGTGTTGCGGTGGCCCGATCTTGAGTTCTGGGAGAATGATATCTGCGAGAGGTGCTCTTGTGGAGCTGGGAGCGCTTGCAATTTTCTGTTCCTTTTATTTTCCTAAACAATCGGCCTATCCTTCATGGTGTATACGATGAGAAAGAGGTAGAATGCGGGTAGTCATGTTATTTCAATGTGTTATATGGAAAATGAAACGCTTATATCGTATATTGAGGGTCAGGTGCGGGCTGGTGCGAAAAAGGCAGATATTCAAGAGGCATTGCTTGCTGTTGGGTGGTCGGAAGACGATGTGAGCATGGCCTATGCCCGCGCATTGGTTGCGTCCGGCGTGCCGGTTCCGGAAGGGGATGGAAAATCGCTTGCTATGAGAAAAGCATCGACGGCAGATGTGATGATTGGGTTCTTTGCGTTTATTTTGCTTGGTATTATTCTGTCAGCAATCGGTTCCCTGTTCTTTGAGATAATCGATAAGTATTTTCCCGACCGTTTGGTAAACGGAGCGCTTGGATCGGCTGTTTCATCGGACACAGTGCACTATTCGACCGCTGCTCTTATAGTGGGGATGCCGCTCTATCTTTTCGCGCTTCGCCTGTGGTTTCGCCGTTTTCGCGAAGATGATGCCCGGGCAGAATCCCGTCTTACGAAATGGGTGACATATCTCGTGCTTCTTATCGCTGCTATCACTATTGTCGGTGATTTTATTGCTATTCTCTTTACATTTCTTCAGGGTGAAATCAGCGCTCGATTTTTCCTGAAAGCTTTGGTGATTCTGGGAATTTCCGGTATGGTCTTTGGTTTTTATTTTCTCGAGAGAAGGAAGGTTCAATACAAGAAAGATGTCCCCCGGAAGACATTCCAGTCATTTGGTTGGGGGCTTGTGAGTGTGGCAATGCTTGGTATTGTGCTGGGATTTCTGGCAGTGGGGTCTCCGGCCACAGAGAGAATGCGGACATTTGATGTTCGGCGCGCCAGTAATTTGGTGACGCTTGCGGGATGCATCAGCGGCTATGCGCAAGAGTTCTCTCGTTTGCCGGGCACGCTTTCGGATCTGGATCGGTCAAGTCAGTTTGGATACTGTCTCTCCTTGCAGGATCCCGAAACAGAAGCTCCGTATGAATATCGCCCCATCAAAGATTTTCTGTCGCTCCAAGATGGGAGTGAGGCAGAGTTTGAATTGTGTGCGGTATTTGCTTTGGATTCGAGCGAGAATATCCAGTTGCAGTCTGGCGGCGGTATGTATTCTTCCCAACCTTCTTCTAAGTGGAATGCTCACTCGGCGGGAAGAAATTGCAAATCTGAGGCGGTTGTTCTGAAGAAAAACACAGTATATCCCGTACCTTTCCCATCAGATACGGTGTCATATTGACAAGAATACTGGATGTGGTACGTTGGGAGGACAACCAAAAAGGCCATTCTTGCTCCGCCCCGATACGGTATTGTGCCGCGGGGATACGGGCAAGGTTCGAGGCTCGAAGAGAGTCCGTGGCGTCTTTTTGCGTTGCGGGCTTTTGTTTTTAATGTGCATATATGATGGAGTACGAAATTCTGTATTTGGTAGGGGAATCGAAGAAGTCGCAGCTTGAGATGATTAAGAAGGGCATCGAGGAAACAATCGCTGCATCGGGAGGAGAAGTGCAACCGGGGGAGTTTGTTGATGAGCGTCGGATGGAATATTCAATCAAGGGTGAGTCTCGCGGGGTCTATGTTGCGAAGCGTTTCACAGTGAAAGAGGGCGCGGGAGATATTCCTGCGGAGGTTACAAAAGCAATTTCGTTCAACAAAGACATTGTGAGGTTCATGGTTGTTCGCGCTGAGGGATTGCCAACACTTGAAGATTCTCAGGAACGAGTGAGACGTGTTCCGGATGCAAGACGGAAGCCTCAGGGACGCTCGGCATTTGCTCGCCAGCGTTCCCTCCAGGGAGGAGTGGCGCCGGTCGTGCCCGATCCGGAGCAAGCAAAATCAGTTATTTCCGATACGGAAATAGATAAAAAACTTGGCGAGGTTTTGGATATCTAATTTATTTTCCTCTCGCATATGAATGTAAACAAAGTGATTCTGGTTGGGAGGCTGACACGTGATCCTGAAACGCGGACAACGCCAAACGGACAGACCGTTGCCACGATTGGTCTGGCGACGAGTCATCGTTGGAGTGACAAAAGCGGTCAGAAACAAGAAAAAACGGAATTTCATACGATTATCCTGTGGGGTCGGACAGCGGAAGTGGCTGCGCAATACCTTACGAAAGGACAGGAGGCATATTTCGAAGGGAGGCTCCAGACGAGGAGTTATACAGGGAAAGATGGCGTTGAGCGTCGTGTGACAGAAATTGTGGCGGAAAATATGCAACTTGGAAGTCGCCCGATGGGGCAGGGCAGTAGCTCATCTCGGTCTGATTCAGCTCATGCATCGCAACCTGCGAATCATGGCCAATCAAGGTCAACGCCGGTGTCTGCTGATGATGATATCCCGACGATTAATCTTGATGATGAAAAGGAAGAAATTAAGATTGAGGATGTCCCGTTCTGAGAACTTGTTTACAGTACCCATATTTTTCTTTGGTTTCCAAGTTTTGACTGCACAACAGAAATAGTAGTGCGATTGAATTTATTCCGGTAACATTTTGTATTATGCAAACCAGCGAACAAGAACAAGCAATGCGCAAGAAGTTGGAATCACTCGACTACAAAGACGCGTATTTTCTTCGAAAATTTCTCAATTCGCAGGGAAAGATTTACCCTCCGAAGAAATTCGGATTAACAGTAAAAGAACAGCGTCATCTTTCTGTTGCGATTAAGCGCGCTCGGTATATGGCGCTTGTCCCGTATGTTATTCAGTAGGGCAGAGATGGGGGCTGACCTGTGGGAATTCTTTTTACTTTCTGTTTGCTCAGGGTGTATTTATTGTGAGCGGTGAATTATGTTGAATATCAGTGATATTAAAACAGGAAAGAAAATTGTACTAGAGGGTGATCCGTACGCAGTGCTTTATCATGAGCATTCCAAAACAGGACGTGCTGGAGCGGTACTGAGGACTCGATTGAAGAATCTTCGGACAGGCGCAGTCTTGGAGCGAACCTTTCAGGGATCGGACAAAGCAGATGAGGCAGATGTAACGAAATCAAAGGCGCAGTATTTGTATCAAGAAGGACATTCCTATGCCTTTATGGATATGGAGTCGTATGACCAAGTTTCTTTGTCGGCCGAGACACTTGCCGGCGCGGAGCGCTATCTTGTCGAGGGAACTGAGGTGATACTCCTGCAGTTTGAAGGGATGCCACTGACTATCGAACTTCCGCCCAAAGTAACGCTTACCGTGGTTGATGCGCCACCGGGAATCAAGGGTGATAGCGTATCTTCCGGTGACAAGCTGGTCAAACTCGAGACCGGACTTGAGGTGACAACGCCACTCTTTGTGAAGGAGGGCGATCGGATTATTGTAAATACTGAGAAGGGGACATACGTGTCTCGCGCGTAGGGGCGCGGGTTCTGTATTGCGAGTTCATTTTAAAAATTTCCGGAGTTGTTCCAAAATTATCTTTGAGGAGGAGGTTTGGCGTCTGATTTGCCTGGCTTCTCTTTCTGTTTGCGAAAAAACAGAGTTTTGGCTATAATAGGGAGTGGAGAAGGGAAGAGTTCCTTTGTTTTTTTGATGGCAGGTGTTATGAGGTGGGCGCTTGTTTTGTGGGGACTGGTTTTGAGTACGGTACTCTCAGCTTTTGCGTGGGGAGCAGTGCTTTTCTTTGTGAATCCGGAGGATGCAACCGGATTCGAATGGACCGCTTTTATCTTCACGCTTCTTCTTGTGCTTACGGGTTCATGCTCTCTGCTGGTTCTCATGGCGCGGCGAATGTTTTTTGGGATTGAATATGCCGTGGCGCGCATCGGCACCAGTGTCCGTCAGGGAGTATTTCTCGCTCTCTTTTGCGTGGGAGTATTATTTTTAGCTCGATCCGGATGGCTCGCTTGGTGGGATGCTGCGCTTTTTTTCGGATTTCTTTTCTTAGTAGAGCTTTTCTTTTTGCGAAAATTTAGAGTGAAAGGTATTGAATCGGTACCTGCTCGGGGAAGTCATTGATTTTTCAGTTTTGCTTACTGCTATGTCTCCAACCGAATCAAAAAACAAGAACGAATACGGCGCCGCTTCCATTCAGGTTCTCGAAGGACTTGACCCGGTGCGGAAGCGTCCGGGCATGTATATTGGCGGCACGTCTCTCGAAGGACTCCATCATCTCATCTGGGAAGTGGTAAATAACTCCATCGATGAGGCAATGGCGGGATTCGGCAATCATATTGTTGTACGGCTCTTGCCGGGCGAGGTTGTTGAAGTGACGGACAATGGGCGCGGCATTCCTGTGGAAGTTCATCCGCAAACGAAGAAGTCCACGCTTGAAACCGTGCTTACGGTGCTGCATGCCGGAGGAAAATTTGGCGGTGGCGGGTACAAAATCTCCGGAGGGTTGCATGGCGTGGGTGTTTCCGTGGTGAATGCGCTCTCAGAATGGACACGTGTCGAAGTGCATCGAGAAGGCAAGGTATGGTTGCAGGAGTACGATCGAGGAAAGCCTCGAGGCGATGTTCGGCCGATCGGACCGTCGAAGCGGACCGGAACAACGATCTCTTTTAAGGCGGACAGTCAAATTTTCTCAGAGGTTCGATATAGTTGGAGCAAAATCTTAGACTATCTTCGCTATCAGGCATATTTAACCAAGGGGATTCGTATCAGCGTGTCTGATGAGCGTGATGCATCAGGTGTTCATGAAGCATACAAGATCAAACAATACTCATTTGTTTTTGATTCGGGCATTATCTCCTTTGTAAAATTTCTTAATCGTGGCAAGGAGATAAAGAATGCGACGCCGGTTTCCATTGAGAAGACCGTTGGCGATACCTATGTTGAGGTGTCGCTTCAGTATGTCGATACGTTCAAAGAGCATCTCTTTTCCTTTGCAAACAATATTCTCAATCCCGAGGGTGGAATGCATGTGACCGGCTTTCGCAGCGCCCTGACTCGTTCACTCAATGACTATGCGAAGAAGCGAGGAATTCTCAAGGAAAAAGACGGGTCGCTTTCTTCGGAAGATGTGTTCGAGGGGCTTACAGCAGTGATTTCCGTGAAGCTTCCGGAGCCGCAATTCGAGGGACAGACAAAGGCGAAACTGGGAAACGCTGAGGTGCGCGGCATTGTGTCGGGCGTGGTTTCGGCGGGACTTGCGGAGTTTCTTGAGACTCATCCCGACGACGGGAAGGCGATTCTTGAGAAATGTCTTCTGACAGCTCGGGCGCGTATTGCGGCTCGTGCTGCGAAAGATGCTGTGCTTCGAAAGGGGGCGCTCGATGGCATGACGCTCCCCGGGAAGCTTGCTGACTGTACGAGTCGCGATGCTTCGAAGTCGGAGCTGTATATTGTTGAGGGAGATTCTGCTGGTGGAAGTGCCAAGCAGGGTCGAGATAGAATGTTCCAGGCGATTCTTCCGCTGCGGGGGAAGCTCGTCAATGTTGAGAAAACCAGTCTTGACAAGGTGGTGAAGTCGGATACGCTAAAGCCAATCATTATTGCGCTTGGCGCCGGTATCGGTGAGAGTCTTACCTTGGCGAAGCTTCGCTATCACAAAATCATCATCATGGCGGATGCTGATGTGGATGGTTCGCATATCCGCACGCTTCTTCTCACATTTTTCTATCGATATTTCGAAGATATGGTGAAGGAGGGATATGTATATATCGCTCAGCCGCCGCTCTATCGGCTTCAGAAAGGGAAGCGGATAGAATATGTTTTTACGGACGAGGAAAAGGATCGTATGTTGTCAAGTATGACAAAAGATGCTGCTGCAAAAGCAGAGAAATCGAAGTCTTCGGGAAGCAAAGAATCCGGTTCAGAAAACGTCGAGAGCGGCACATCTTCATCAACAGATGGATCTGAGACGATTCATGGAGTGAATATTCAACGCTATAAAGGTTTGGGAGAAATGAATCCCGAGCAGCTCTGGGAAACGACTATGAATCCGGAGAATCGGCAGATGCTTCGCGTCTCTCTCGATGATGCCGAAGAAGCAGATAGAATCTTCGATATTCTCATGGGTAACGAAGTTGAACCTCGCCGCCGCTTCATTCAGACACACGCAAAAAGTGTGAAAAACCTGGACGTGTAGATGGGATGTGCTTCTTGACTTCCTCCCTCTGTTTATGCTACGATTTTTCGAGCGAAGGAATCCTTTGCTTGAGCGGTTCTTTTCCCGTATACTCGACATATGAATGGGTCAATCGGAAATCTGAAGTCGCTGGCAAAGTGTCCGGTGTGCAATAAGAAGTACACCTCCGCCGTTGTGACGCCTCTTGCCGAGAATGAGACTCGTTCGACAATGCATATCTCATGTCCGTCATGTGGTGTGTCGAGCATCTTGTTTGTGTCGATGAATCAGTGGGGAATTGCCAGTGTGGGCATCCTGACAGATCTTGGCGGCGAGGAGTCCAAGAGGCATTTTGGTCGAGAAATTGTCTCGACTGATCAGGTGCTCGACGCTTACATCTTTCTGAAAGATCGGTCGGGGCATTTGAGCGATATTCTATAAGAGTTCAGTGGTGCGAAGTCGATGCTCGCGATGGTGACTTCCCGGGGAATTCTCCCGCTTTCTTTTTTAGCAGTCGTCTTTTTGAAACGTACTTATGAGCGCATCAATACAACTTTCGGTTGAAGAACGAATGAAGACGGGGTCAACACTTTCAAGTATTCGAAAGAGTGGTCGAATTCCGGCAGTATTGTACGGGCACGGGGATACATCGCAGATGGTGACCGTATCCGCTCTTGAATTTTCTCGAGCATATAAAGAAGCTGGCGAGAACACACTGGTAGAGCTTATCCTCCCAAAGGGAAAGCCGATTAATACGCTGATCTATGATGTACAGACCGACCCTTTGTCTGGGAAATTTCTGCATGTCGATTTTTATCGAGTGCGCATGAATGAGAAAGTGGAGGCAACGGTTCCGTTGGTATTTACCGGGGAATCTTTGGCTGTCCGCGGGTCGGGAGGGGTGCTTGTAAAAGCGCTTGATGAAGTGGAAGTGTCGTGCCTTCCCGGGAATATCCCTCACGAGTTCCTTGTTGATATTGCAGCTCTGGCTACTTTCGACGATCAGATTCATGTCTCGGATATTGCTGTTCCTGACGGGGTGGAAATGTTAAGCGATGCAGAAGCGGTTGTTGCGCTTGTGGAACGTCCAAGAACAGATGAAGAGATGGCATCTCTGGACACAAAAGTGGAGGCTGATGTGAATAAAGTGGAAGGTGTGGTAAAAACAGAAGGCGCTCCGAGTGCCGAGAAAAAGTCAGAGTAGATGATTTTTGTCCGTATTAATTGACACTAGAGGGACTTTCTTCTTGACAGACTTCTATTTTTTTGCTAGTTTTGAATGTCAGGAAGGAACTGCTTTCAGTGGCGGCAAAATATTTCTTGAACCTTTCCACCCGCTTTTCTTTGTTGGCGTACGAGGCTCCGCCCGCAGTACCATTCGAGGACTATCCCTCCTTAGGTCCTCGGAGGTTACGTCTCCCGTGTCTTCGGATACATGGAGCGGCTGCGGACGGAACCCTGTGCGCCAATACGAAACAGCCCCGCTTCTCATTTAGAGAGGATGCGGGGCTGTTTTGTTTTACGGCGGGTGTATATATCATTCCGAGTGCTTGTTCTCTATGAGGGTGCGGAGCCTTTCTGTGACAATGGGGAAAGTTTGTTCTATTTTCGCGAGCTCGTCGGCAGAGAACGGCTCGAGGACAAATGTTGCCGTATTTTTGTAGGGATGCGCCGTATTATTTGATAATGGCTGCTTGATGCCGATGCGGAAGCGGAGGAAGTCTTTGGTACGAAGTACCTCGATGATATCTTCAACGCCGTTGTGTCCGGCAGACCGGGAACTGAATGATTCACGAACCTCTCCTAAGAGGATATCCAAGTCATCGTGAATGACGGCAATGTCGCTCGGATCGATTTTATAGAATTGGGAAATATTTCGTACCGCATCGCCGGATCGATTCATAAACGTCTTTGGGCGGGCAAGTGCCACCTTTTCGGTTCCAAGTCGACCTTCGGCATATTCCGCTCGAAATGACGAGCTGTTGCGGAAGGCGGGGAAATCCCAATGTTTGCGAATGTATTCGATACAGGAGAATCCGACATTGTGCCGTGTGTCTTGGTATTTTTCTCCAGGGTTTCCGAGTCCGATAATGAGGTACATATGGTTGGTATGTGAACGGTCAAAGGTGTTGCTTGGGAAAAGAATGCATGATTGACTGTGCTATCTCTCCGATGCAAGGGCGGCATCAAGTTGTTTCTGATATTCAAGATCTTTCTCGGAACTCTGCAGATCATCAATAGTATCTTCTTTGAATGAGAGTCGTTTGGCAAGATCGTTTCCAAGGAAAACAACGATATCACTCTGATCGTATTCTTTGAATATGTCATGAATAGTATCGTCTTGGCTCCCGGTTTGGAGCGAGAGTTTCATGGCTATTTCATTGGTGGTATAGACGGCTTCGGTGCTTGCCCGGCGGAAGATGCGGCTTGTATCAAGCGTATTGTTTTCGGACATCGAATATTCGGTTGATTGAACTTTCGGAGCGATGCGAACTTGTTTCATGTGGAGATTCTCGGTAAGAAATTGCATGACTCTTGCTCCGAGCGAAGGATTGTCCGAATTGTTAACGAGGGTGATGCGAGCATTTTCCGTGTCGATCGATTCTTGGCGAGATCTTAATTGGTCGAGATCGAAGATATTCTGTGCGAGCTCGCGTGTTTCAACCCAATCGCCAGTTCGAGGCACGAGGATAAACATAGAAACCGAGCCAACGGGAACATGCGAAACACGCAGGAGGCTATCTTTTTTCCATGCGTCAATGACGGCGGTGGAGATATTGGTAGTGTCGAACTCGTCGGCGAGCCCGATGAGACTCTCTATGTTAGCGAGAGAAAGGTCGGTTTTGATGTGATTTCCAAGTGTATCGATAACGCCGGAGATTGCGAGTGGATTGAGGAATATTTGGAGAGAGAACGCCTTTTTCTTGAGAGCCGCAAGAACAGCTTGCTGGCGTTTGGCGCGTCCGAAGTCTCCTTCCGGATCGCCGTGTCGTTCGCGGACATATTTGAGTGTAGTTGCGCCGTCGAGGTCCTGCCACCCTTTCTTGACGGAGAATGTTTCATAACTGTAATTTGGTCCGGGAAAGCGCGAGTCGAAGAGATCACGTTCGACATAGATGCTGATGCCGCCAACGCGATCGATAATATTGATAAATCCGTCATAGTCGAGTGTGGCAAATGCGTGTATGGGAAGTCCGGTTATTGTTGAAACAGCTTGCTTGATAGTATCTGCGCTTTCATTGTTCGCTCGATCGATTTGGTAGAGCGCATTTAGTTTGGTAAATGTTTTCGTGTCGGGTATTTCCACGTAAAGATCGCGCGGAAGGGAGAGGAGTGCGATTTTCTTGCGCGAAAAATCGAAACTCGCAACCATGATCGTGTCGGTAAGATTTTGTCCGGCGGTTTTTTCATTCGCTTTTCCAAGAAGGAGAATATTCGTGCGTCCTTCTGACTCTCCGGGAAGAAGGCTTCTTTCGCGATGAAGGATTGGCGTAAGGAGCGATGTTGCGCCATGTAACGTATCGGAGAGGGCGGTATCTTCTTGAGGGTCGATACTCATAGCTCTTGTTGCGCTGCCGATCTTCCAAGAAAAGTATGTCAAAAGCGAGAGCGTAACCAGTAAAAGCAATGGGAGTGTCCAGAGGAAGATCCGCAGAAACTTCCGGTGGTGCTGAGGATGTTGTTGTAATCGTTCAAAAGTGTCTTGCTGCTGACCGAAGATAGGCATGGATGTCGTATGGGGACGGCTCAAAGGGGATGCCTGCGCAAAGGGTGTGGTTGGCGCACCCGTCTTTATTCGGAATGGTTTTCTTCGAAGACTGTCCATGGATGTTTCAATATTAAGGTTGTCTTGCCAAGCGTCGAATGCGCATGATATTCTGTGAAAGTTGGTCTATGCGCTTGAGGATCGCAGTGGTATTTTGAAACAAACAATGCTTGAATTCTCGGTTTCCTAACGCGAGTACAAGTGCATGCTTGAGGGGGTCCAAGGTGTGTATTTCTCTTAAGTTATCGAGAGGGTGTGTATGAATTATATTGAAGGAGGTCAGCCACAGAATCCCGATATGCATCAAGAAACATTTGATGAGGAGGAGGTATATGGTGTCGGTCGCTTCTTGTTGGAGATTGCAAAAATTGTCATTCTCGCACTGGTCATTATTATACCTGTCCGAGTGTTCTTCTTCCAGCCGTTCTTTGTGCAGGGAGCAAGCATGGAACCGAATTTCCATGATGGGGAGTATTTGGTTGTCGGGGAATTCGGCTATAAGGAGACAGTTGTCGGATTTGGCGGTATCGCTCTATTTGATGTCACGCCCTTCAAGGAATTGCATCGTGGCGATCCTGTTGTGTTTCGTCCGCCAGGCATTGCTGGACAGTTTTTTATCAAGCGTGTTGTTGGTCTTCCGGGCGAGACAATTGAGATAAATAATTCCCATATCATAGTGAAGAATGCTCAGACTCCGGGAGGATTTGTGCTCAATGAACAGATGTATCTTTCTCCAACAGTGGAAACAACCGGGGATCGAGTGGTAACACTGAAGAATGACGAGTATTTTCTTCTGGGAGACAACCGGACGGCAAGCAAAGACTCTCGCGCATTTGGACCTGTCTCGAAAGATCGTATTACTGGCAAGGTGATGCTACGGGCTTGGCCATTTGATCGTTTTACACTCTTCTAAACAATTTCTCTCTCCTATGTCATCTGCCGGATCTCTCTCGAAAGAGTC
Source organism: Candidatus Moraniibacteriota bacterium (assembly GCA_016699875.1). Taxonomy (NCBI): domain Bacteria; phylum Candidatus Moraniibacteriota; species Candidatus Moraniibacteriota bacterium. Next base: position 810,774 of record CP064989.1, read on the forward strand.
TTCAAAGAAAAAGTTGTCTACGGAAAAGAAGTCGGGAACAATGAAAGATCAGAAAGAACCGTTGCTTCTGCAGACGCTTCGTGGTATGCGGGATATTCTTCCGGATGAGCAGCCATACTGGGAGCGAATTCGCAGACTCCTATCAAGCGCCTGTCAAGAATTTGGCTTTCATCGGATTGATACGCCGGTTGCGGAATATGCCAACCTGTTTATCCGTTCAGTGGGCACTGGCACGGATATCGTTGACAAAGAAATCTATCTTTTTGAGACGCGGGGTGGTGATAAGGCAGCGCTCCGTCCTGAATTCACGGCAAGTATCGCTCGTGCTTATATTGAACACGGCATGCAGTCATTGCCAAAGCCGGTAAAACTCTTTTCAACCGGACCGCTTTTCCGCTATGATCGACCGCAAGAGGGACGCTATCGTGAACACTGGCAGGCAAATTTTGATATTTTCGGTGAAGCTGATCCGATCCTCGATGCTCAGGTGTTCCAGATTGCCTCTCGAATCCTGACTCAGCTCGGGCTCAAAAATATTGAGTTTCAGGTGAATAGCATTGGGACTCCTGAGGGACGAAAAGAGTATCGCAAGATTCTTGTGCGATACCTTGAATCTCAACGGCACAAACTGTGTCAGAACTGTAAAGATCGCCTTCTTACGAATCCGCTTCGGGTCCTCGATTGCAAGGAGGATAAGTGTGTGCAAGTAACGGCAAATGCTCCGCAGTCAGCGGACTATCTCGACACTGACTCCCGAGAACATTTCAAGCTCCTCTTGGAGTACCTGGATGAGCTTGCGCTTCCGTATGTTGTGAATCCGAGATTGGTGCGCGGACTCGACTATTACACGAAGACGGTGTTTGAAATTTATTCCACGAGTACGGATCGAAGCGGCAAGAAAGCGTCTTTGGGTGGTGGCGGTCGATATGACGGATTGATTAAGTCGCTTGGTGGCGAACAAACGCCAGCTATCGGTTTTGCACTTGGTATGGATCGACTCGTTCTCGAGATGGTTCGTTTGGGCGGAAAACCCTATCGCGAGTTGCGACCCAAGGTGTTCTTGGCGCAGCTCGGTGATTGTGCAAAGAAAAAGAGTCTCCGCGTCTTTTCCGATTTGCAGAAAAACGACATTCTAGTTGCGGAGAGCTTTGGTCGGGGAAATCTCAAAGCGCAACTTCGTGCTGCCAATCGAGTTGCCGCTGAAGTTACTGTAATTATCGGACAGAAGGAAGCTCTTGACGGTACGGCTATCGTGAAAGACATGGTAAGTGGAACGCAGGAGATGGTTCGGCAGGACAGGTTGGTGGGCACTATCAAGAAGATTCTCAAGAGTAATGTGCAGACGAGTCATAATGGAAATGGGAAGTGATATCCCAACGGTTTTTCATTTATTTGCGCAAACTTACCTATGGGGTTTTTCTCGAGTGACACTATCTTTACCGCGAGGGAGCTGAAGTATGGGAACTTCAAATATAGCAAGGTGATGAAAGATCTCCTGGCAGACAAGGATGTTGCTGATATTTTGGACAAGGGAGATGAGAAGAAGGTCTTCTATGACAAGATGAAGGAAGTGGCAAGTCGAACACCCGGAGGGCGGCTTACTCGTAATGGACTTCGCGAAGTGCTTGGTTACTTCAGGAGCGGCAGAGCGGCAAATATTCATCCGACCAAGGAAGCGATACCTCTTGCACAGAAAATTGCGAAGAAATTTCTTCCCGCAGGAACTCGTCGATATGTGTACCGAAAGGAGAATGATATCGACAGCCCGATGCATGGGCGGAGGTTTACGGAAAGATTCTCGCCGGGGTCGGCAGTACCGGATACGAAAGCAAAACCTTTCGCATCTTCCGTAAAACCAATGTCTGGTATGTTTCGATCTGCGCCGCCGCCGATATCTCGTCCAATCTCTGCTGTGCGGCGATTCCCATCCCGGCCTGCATTTTGAGTGTTTGTTTCTGAGTTCAATGTAGATATATGCCAACGGTTTTTACGAAAATCATCAACAAAGAGATTCCGTCGGACATCTTGTACGAAGATGACGATATTCTGGCGTTTCGAGACATCCATCCGCTTGCGCCAGTGCATGTTCTGATTATTCCAAAACGAGAAATCTCATCCATTAATGATGTTCTCGTGGATGATGCTCTACTTATCGGCAGGATGGTGTTGGTTGCTCGTGATGTGGCGAGGGACTTGAATATTTCCGGAAAAGGGTATAAACTACTCTTTCGAGTGGGGAGGGATGGTGGACAGGAAATACCGCATATCCATCTGCATCTTATCGGAGGCGCTCGTCTCCATGAGGATATTCGTCCAGCTTGATGATTGAGGTGATGAGACGGTTTTCTTTAGATTATCCTGGCTCTGGACTTTCGCTCGTGGCGCTCTGTGGATTTGAGTGGCAATTGTTATCAGGGTGTCGGTAGCGAGAGTCTTCAGGAGTGAAGGCTTCACGGAAGGAGGTTTTTGATATGATTCATATTCGCAAGAAAGATCGTGAGACGCCGGAAAGTATGATCCGGAGGTTTTCTCGTCGCGTGCAGCAGAGCGGCGTGCTTCAGCGTGTTCGGAAGAACCGTTTTCGACTTGAAGAGAAAAGTCGCGTGAAGCGGCGAGAGGAAGCTTTGTATAAAGTGAAGATTCGCAAAGAAATCGATCGCCTTAAGAAGCTCGGTAAATTTGATGACGAATCGCTCCGCGAAGTGCGGAAGCGCCTCAATCGATAATGTGTCTTTCTTTATATGACAATGCTAACCTCGAGAATTCACGAAGACATGAAGGAATCGATGCGTTCCGGGGATTCGTTTCGTCGCGATACGCTCCGCTTTCTTGAAAGTGCTCTCAAAAATACGGCACTCGAGAAGCGCGTGTCTCTCCAGGAGTTATCTGACGAGGATGTATTCGCCGTTTTGCGACGAAGCGTGAAGCAACGTGAGGATAGTGCGGCTCAATATCATGCCGGCGGACGAAGTGAACTTGCTGGGAAAGAAGATAAAGAAAAGTCGATCCTTGCCTTGTATCTTCCGGCAGCTCCGGACGAGCAGACGATGCGCTCAGTTATTCAACAGACGATTGCAGAGACCGGGGCGACTTCAAGGAAAGATATGGGAAAGGTTATGGGGCAGGCAGTGAAAACACTTACGAATGCTTCGGGCAATGATGTTCGCCGCATCGTCGAAGAGCTGTTGGTTTAGGAAGATCTTGAGCGGTAAATGATATGAATGCAGTGAAGAGTGTCGGCACAATTGTGTCGGCGCTCTTTCTTTTGGCTGGATGTTTTTTTAGGAAGTGCTACTCCCCATGGATCAGGCATGTGTTTTAAAGGATGCTCTGTAGCTTCTTGGACTGATAAAGTCGTGGTAGTATTGTAAGGGGAGAATATATTCTGATGGAACGATTTCTATGAATCGAACAGTGCGGAGCTTCTCATTTGCTGCAAGAGGTTTTCGCTATGTGCTTCGCGGCGAGCGGAATTTTCAGATAGAGCTTTTCGTGGCCGGTGTTGTAATATTTGGCATGTTGGCATTTGAGCTTTCCGTGTTGGAAAGGGTTGCGCTGATTCTCTGTATTGTCTGGGTGCTCACACTTGAATTGGTGAATACTGCCGTTGAACGGATTATGGATGTGTTGCAGCCACGCATCCACCCCTATGCTCGTATTATTAAGGATGTGATGGCAGCTGCAGTGCTTGTTTCTGCTACGGGTGCGCTTTTAGTAGGTCTCGCTATTTTTTTTCCGCGAATGGCAGAACTTTTTTCGTAGGCTGGGTTTCTCTGATACATTGCTCAAGCATCGGATGATATTGTGATATACTGTACCAGTATACTTGGACATTCCTGTTTCGCTTTTGAGAGTATTGACCCGTTGTTTCTAAAATTCTTCCTTTCTTGAATCAATGAGCTGTCTCTCTGGTACCTTTTTGAAAATGCTTCTCTCTCGATTTTTGTATGGGAAAGAATAATTGTGTTGTTGGTCTTGATATCGGATCCGGGACCATTCGGACAGTCATTGCTGTTCCTGGGAAAGACCACGATGCTTTGCGTGTGGTTGGCGTTGGATCAGTGGCATCCTCCGGTATTCGTCGCGGGTCAGTTGTTGACATGGAAGGAGCTGCCCGGGCTCTCCTTGAGTCTCTTTCGCGTGCCGAGGGAATGGCGGGGTTCTCCGTCGGCCAAGCGATTGTTGCGCTTGGCGGACATGAGGTGTTTTTCCGTGAGGCGAGCGGAGTGGTTGCGGTAGGGAAGGCCGATGGGGAAGTTCTGGATGATGATATCAATCGAGTGCTGGAGCAGGCGAGAAATTCCGCGGCATTATCGCCCAATCAAGAAATTCTTCATATTATTCCCAAACAGTACCGTCTCGATGACGAAAAGAATATAAAAGACCCGCTTGGCATGAGCGGTGTCCGGCTCGAGGTTTCCGCATTGGTGATCGGAGATGCTGCGCAACATACGAAAAATATCTCGCGAGTGCTAGAACAAACCAGTGTAGCTCTTGAGCAATTTGTAGTGGCGCCCCTTGCGGCATCGGAGGCTGTTTTGGGAACGCGTGAACGAGAACTTGGAGTTGCTCTTGTTGATATTGGTGCGAATACCACTTCGCTTGCTGTCTTTGAAGAGAGCGATCTTTTGCATGTAAAAATACTTCCCATAGGTTCGGGACATATCACCAATGATATTGCCATTGGTTTGCGTACTTCCATCGATGTTGCTGAAGAGGTAAAATTGCGTTATGGAAGCGCTCTCCCTGACGACATTAATCCCCAGGAAGATGTTGATCTTTCAGAAATGGACAGTTCGGAAGATGGAGGGGTATCTCGCCGACATGTTGCTGAGATTATCGAGGCGCGTGTTGAGGAACTTCTGCGCTACGTTGACGAGGAGTTGAAAGCGATTGGTCGATCCGGACTTTTGCCAGCAGGTATCGTGCTTACCGGTGGAGGCGCAAAGCTTCCCGGGCTCGTTGATCTTGCCAAAGAGACGCTTCGACTACCGGTGCAAATCGGATATCCAAAACCTTTGGGAGGGGTGCTTGATCGCGTAGATGATCCGGAATTTGCAACAGCGGTTGGCTTGGTGCTGTGGGCAGAAGCAAATGCCGACCATATTTCGAGCCATTCTTCCTGGATGGTTTCTGGAGGTGTCCGTGATGTTATGAATCGGACAAAAAAATTCCTTGGGAAGTTTCTGCCATAGTAATCCAAGTAGTTAATGTGGGAATACGAGGGCAAGAAATTTTTTGGGCGGGGTTTTTGTTGTATACTATCCGTACCACCTAATAGTATTTTATGTTTTCTTTTCAATCTTTGCGATTTCTTCCGTCTTCGAGAAGGAATTGGCTGATTGTTCTTATTATAAGTGTTCCTCTCATTGTTTTCGTGCTCCTCTTGATTTTGAAGAGATCGCCAATGAGTTTGAATCAGGATGCAGAGGTATATCCTGTTTCTGAAGATTTGGCAGGAGATGCTTCCGCTGATGCTTACAGCGCGGATCTCATGGCTGATTCTGCTGAGCTTGATTCGTTGCGTGCGGATTCGACTGCTGAGGTGGACGCAGTGCATCAATCTTTTGAACTCGACTTGCTTCGCACGAAGACAAATGAGGGCGATGAAGCGCCGATTCAGAAGCAGCTTATGGATTTGGACGAGCAGGCAAATACAAATAAATAGGGATGCGCAGGAGATTTTCAAAGTATTTTTAAGGTAAGAAATATGAAACATACGAGGCTTCCATCGGCAACCGCAACGTTTTTTCGAAGATCAATGTCAATTCTCGCAGTGGTAGGCGTTACCGGTTTCGTTGTATTCTTGGTGCGGAGTGGCAATGCCGATTCAATTCCAAGTATCACCGCATTCCAGGCGGCTGATATGGGGTCGAGGGCGGTTATCAAAGGTATGAATCAGCTAGGTTCGAGTGATGCTATTTCTCATCTTGATGGGAATTGTCACAACGGTATTCTTTCTGGGGAAAATTCGTCGGGAGAATATCAAGTATCATTTCAGAGTACCTCCGGTCAGCAGATGGGATGTTCGGATAAGTTGGGCGATGTCGCTTCTATAGAGACAGCCGGAATATTTGGTTCGGAGAAACGTATTGTGCGTCGTGTTGTTCAGTCCGCCTCTGCTGGTCCTGCTGATGGCTCCAACTCATATGTGACTACCGGATCTGAGTCTCAGTATAAGTCAGGTGCGCTTGGTATCGGAGGCTTATTAAAAGCGTATGCTGGAATAAGCGCGAGTGGTGCCCGTATTACTGACGTTGCTTCGCCAATTAGCGCGAGCGATGTTGCCACAAAAGCATATGTTGATGCTGCCAATACTACTTCTGGCGGAGGTAGCTCCTGTACGGGTGTAGTGTCAGGAGGTTGTTATGTAAAGCGAAACTCAATCACTGGCGGGTCTATTCAGTCGACATGGGGACGAGGATGTAAAGCTGCCTATTCTTCAGCTGGGGATTGCGCGGGTGCGGCGGATGCCTCTCATTCATGTGGTGAAACATACTCCGTGACTGAGTCTCAAGGATCTGCTGTCTATACACGGTCTTACTGTCTGTGTGCTTCTTTGTAGTGTCCAGGTATGAAAGAGGACAGTGTTTTTTGCATGGCAATCCTTTGATTCCCAATGTGATAAGCGATGATATGATATGGTCTCTTCCTGTGGAAGGAGGGTCATCCCTGTTTTCCTCTCGTGTGGTGTAGCGAGCGCCTTTGTGTTTTTTGGTTTGTATATATGCATATTCAGGGAGGCGCGCACGTATTCTTTGCTGAATGAACCTTCCCATGTTGAACTGAGAGAAGATGCGCAGTGTGTAACCCGTTCCGAAAAGAGAGAAGTTCGAGGAACCTCCATGGAACCACTGTTTTCTCCGGGGGATACTATCGATATCTCACTGGGGTGGTACGTTTGTCATCTTCCGGAGCGAGATGACTTTGTAATGCTGCATTTTAGCGGGAATGACGCGCCTATTCTAAAGCGGGTTCGCGGAATTCCCGGTGACAGTTTCGGTGTAGACATTCTTTCGAATGGGGAGGGTGAGTTTCTGATAAATCACGCCGTATTGAAGAATTCACAGGGAGAAGCGTATCATATCTCTTCAGCGCGGGCGAAAATTTGGACATCCTATAAGGAGCAGTTTCGCGGCATGATTCCCCAGGGGCTCTTTTTCGTGCTTGGAGAGGTGTCTGCCGGGTCGCTGGATTCGTCAAGATTCGGCTTCGTAAGGCAGTCAGATTTTTTAGGAAAAGTACATGTGAAGTAATATTTGAGGTTTTTCTGATTCTCTGGTACACTGGACAGTAGTAAGGGATTTTTCGGGGGTGTCCTTTGCTGAAGTTTTCAAATAAAGACACACAAGCCGGCTTCTGGTTCTGTCCCTCGAGGAGTCTTCTTCGTATTCGGGGGTGAATCCGATCCGGCTTTTCTTGACACTGTTTTTTGCCTCGTGATAAAGTGGGGCATTCTCGTGAAGCCCGCTTTTTTGTGTTCGAGTGTCGCGTTTGAAATTCCTGTTTTTCTTCTTGCCTAAACCTCTTCCGTGCATATGGCTGAAATCAAACCGGCAATAGAAACATTTGCAAAGATAAAAGTCGTTGGTGTTGGCGGATCCGGATGCAATGCGGTTTCGCGTATGATCGAGGCGAAGATAAAAGGAGTTGAGTTTGTCGTGGTGAATACCGATGCGCAGGCACTCCATCATTCTCGAGCAAGTGAGAAAATCCATATCGGCAAAAACCTGACTAAAGGTCTTGGTGCGGGTATGAATCCGGAAATCGGTCGTCAGGCCTCTGAGGAGAATCGCGATGAGATTCAGGAAGTCTTGAAAGGCGCGGACATGGTGTTTGTCACCTGTGGACTGGGCGGCGGAACCGGATCTGGTGCTGCGCCTATTGTCGCCGAGACAGCCAAGGAGATTGGCGCGTTGACGGTTGGCGTGGTGACAAAACCCTTTGCTTTCGAGGGAGCGCAGCGTCGCGCGATTGCCGAGGAGGCGCTTCGTAATATGCAGGAGCGAGTGGATGCTCTCATCACGATTCCGAATGACAAATTGCTTTCCATTATCGATAGAAAAACAACGCTGATAAACGCGTTCCGTATTGTGGATGACGTACTCCGTCAGGGTGTCCAGGGAATTTCTGATTTGATAACAAAGCCGGGGATTGTGAATGTCGACTTTGCTGATGTCCGCGCTATTATGGAGGATAGCGGCAGCGCATTGATGGGCATCGGCATTGCATCGGGCGACAATCGTGCCTTGGAAGCGGCGAAGGCCGCAATTAACAGTCCACTACTTGATCTCTCGATTGATGGTGCCAAGGGTGTGCTCTTTAATATTTCCGGATCGAGCGATGTCACCATGCTCGAAATAAACGAGGCGGCAAATATTATAACCGAGAATATCGATCCGAATGCCAAAGTGATTTTCGGCGCTGTGTCCGATGATCAGGTGCGGAAGGGTGAAGTGCAGATTACGGTGGTGGCGACCGGGTTTGATACCGGGCGTGTGGCAGAGGAACCATTCCGAAAACTCTCTCGTATTTCAGCGATGAAAGATAGTCATGCCAATGAACGGGATTTGCAAGAGCGCCGAGTAGTCCACGAGGCAGTGGTTCCTCTTCGTGAAGCGCCAGCTTCATCGACATCGTTTGAGTCAGTGGAGAGTACCTCTCGACAGGAAGAGTTGCCTGATGATGTAACAAGGCCGACAACGGATGAGGATGTCCATGAAAGAATGTTTCCTACGCGGAAATTGGAGCCGAAAATGATTATTGAGGAGAAGATAGCACCTCAAGTGACGCCGATTCGCAGCGATGCAAAGGATGACTTCTCCGAAGAGGATGACTTGGAGGTGCCAGCCTTTATTCGAAGAAAGATGAAGAAAAACTGAGCTCCTTTCCGGTATGGCTGTTTCGCAAGTGTTTCGAATCGGGATGCTCTGCATTATTGGAGGGGTCGGAAACGGCCTCTTTTTTTCATGGTCTCTTGGAACGGCTCTGCTGGCTAGTTCGATTGCATTGGCATGTGCTTTTGTTTGGCAGTTTCAATATCGCTCTCTGGTAGGAGTGTACGGGATGCTGTTTCTTTTGATTTTCCTTGGGTCATGGCTTCGCGCAAGTCAGAGTCTGCTGCAATGGGAGTTGCTTCCTGATATCTTGGTGCGCCTTGATCAAGCGATTGTTGTGGATCGTGTGAAACAGACGGAGAATGCCAAGCAGGTGGTTTTACGGCCGCTCTCGTGTGAAAATAACGCTTGCCCATCTGTTTTGGTTCTGGGATTCTTTCCATCCTTTGCGGATATTACTGAAGGCGACGTGCTGGCTCTTTCATGCGTTTTAGAGAGACCGGCAACATTCTCAGAGGGTTTCGATTATCCGAAGGTGCTGGCAAAGGATGGTATTGGGTATGTATGCCGATTTCCAAAGAAATGGGCAAAGGAAGGTAAATCCGAGAGTCTGTTTGCTTCCGGGGTTCGCAGGACTCGTGAGGTTGTGGAGAGAGTGTTGCGGAACGAAATACCGGAGCCGGAATCCGGACTTGTTCTCGGTTTGCTTGTTGGCGGGGACGGGCGACTGCCGGAGGCTGTTCAGAATGAATTTTCTCGCACGGGACTTTCGCACATCGTGGCTGTCTCCGGATACAATGTCTCAATTATTGCCGTCATCGTCATGAGTGCGCTTATATTTCTTGGGCTGTACCGACAGCAGGCACTGTGGGGCGTGCTTTTGGGTATAATTTTCTTTGTGTCGATTGTCGGAGCGCCGGCATCGGCGGTTCGAGCGGCAATCATGGTTTCGGTTGCACTCTTTGCAACACATATTGGAAGAGTTGGAAGCCCGATAAATGGCATTTTGTGTGCGGCTGCTGTCATGGTGCTCATAAACCCGCTTCTTCTTCGATACGACATTGGTTTCCAACTCTCATTTGCGGCGACAATCGGTATTTTTTTGCTCGCGCCTTTTGCGCTTCTTTCGCTTCATGTGGGTGATATTCTTGCGACAACTCTCGCAGCCGAACTCTTTGTGCTCCCGATCATTTTGTTTCACTTTCATTCGTTTCCGATACTTTCGCTTCTCGTGAATCTGTGTGTCTTGCCGCTCGTGCCACTTGCTATGATGCTTGGTGCGATAGCGCTTTGCTGTAGCGTGATATTTCCTTGGTTTGGAGAAATATTTGGAATACCCGCTTTCCTTGTTTCGCGGACGATTCTTGAAATCGTTCACTTCTTTTCGGTACAGCGATTCGCTTTGGTTTCGGTGTCAAGCTTCGGTATAGGGGCTATGTTGTTGTGGTATGGTGTTGTCGTTCTGTTGCTCATGTTTCTCCGAAGGAGATTTCCGCAAGTGATGTCTTTTCAAAAATAGATATGAAAGCATCTCTGAAAATATGGACTTTTGTTGTTTTGCTCCTCTGCTTTGTAGTGGCATACCTGGGCATGTTGATAGTTGGGAAGAGTGAATTTCGGGCGCACGTTGCTTTCCTCAATGTAGGGCAAGGAGATGCAATCTTGATCTCATTTGGATCGAATCAGCTCCTTATTGATACGGGAAAGAATGGACGCGCACTTCTCTCGGAGCTGGGTCGCCAATTGCCGCCATGGGATCGAACGATTGAAGTAGTCCTACTTACACATCCCGACCAGGATCATGTAGGTGCTTTTCCTGATCTCGTTTCGCGATATAGGGTGGACATGCTTCTCTCTGCAGAGCTCCCGGAAACATCGGCCATCGGGCGGGCGATTCGGCAGACCATTGATTCCCATAGCATTCAACGTATCGAACCGCGTGCGGGACTCTCCATTGATTTTGCCCCGGATATGCATCTCGAGACGCTTTTTCCGGGAGTGAACTTCGTGCCGAATCCGAAGAACACGAACGCATCGAGCATCGTCGAATTGCTGTATATCGGTCGCGACACCTTTCTTTTTACGGGCGATTTGCCGAAAGAGGAAAGTGTGCTTCCGGCACGCGATATCCGCGTGCTCAAAGTGGCGCATCACGGTTCGAAATATTCGACGAGCGACGAGTTTCTCGATCGGATGACGCCGGAAGAGGCGATTATTTCCGTTGGGAAAAATTCCTATGGACATCCGTCCGAAGAGGTGCTCGCACGTCTTGCCAGTCGCGGTGTACATGTATGGCGAACTGATACTTCCGGAACGATCATCTATGAATGTTCTGTCTTGCCGGACACGTCTTGCAGTGCTCCTGAGCCATCATTTTGACGAAATGCCAGTCGCTCGTTATGCTGGAGAAAAAGACAAATGCTATGAAATTCAAAATAAAACAAAATCCTCACGGCGAGTTCTTTTGGGAACTGGTCGCAGGGAACGGGGAGTTGGTTTGTGCAAGCGAGACGTATCAAGCCAAAGAGTCCGCCATAAAATCCATCAACCTTGTGAAGCTGGAGTCCGGTCGATCGGGAATCGTCGATACGACCGTCATCTTCCGTCGAGCTTCAGGAAACTGAGCGGGGAATTTTTCTGAAACAGTTTTACAAATTTCGTATGCCGACGCTGGTTTTTGATATAGAGACAATTGGAGAAGATTTCGATGCGCTCGACGAGACAACGCAAAAGGTTCTCACTCGATGGATTCGCGAAGATTCGTTCAGTGATCAGGAATATCAAGCGGCGCTTGAAGATGTGAAGAATAGTCTCGGGTTCTCGCCGCTTACGGGCGAGATTGTCGCGATCGGTATGCTTGATGTCGAGCGGGCGAAGTCGGCGGTCTATTTTCAGGCGCCCGGTGAATCGACGGAGTCGTTTGAGGAGAATGGCGTCTTGTATAAGCCGATGGAAGAGGGGGAGATGATCGGAGAATTCTGGCGTGTTGCCGAGAAATACGATGCGTTTGTCACCTTTAACGGGAGAGGTTTCGATGTCCCGTTTCTTATGATGCGTTCGGCGGTGCATCAGATCCGTCCGACGCGCGATCTGCTCTCGAATCGCTATCTCCCGCTTCAGCGCGGTGTAAAGCATATCGACCTTATGGATCAGATGACTTTTTACGGCGCGACGCGCCGGCGCCCGAGTCTGCATCTTGCCTGTCGCGCATTCGGTATCCCGACGCCGAAGGGTGATGGGATTGACGGCGACAGTGTTACACGCTTTTTCCGCGAGAGACGATTCAAAGATATTGCCCGATACAATGTGCGTGACATTGAAGCGACCGGAGCGCTCTATGGTTATTGGGACCAATACTTGCGATTTTGATCCGCCTGCTTGATTTCCCTCAATTTTTCGGGTATTCTTCCTCAATAAGTCATTGTTGTATTGTGTATGGAAAACGTACAGAGAGAGCGGACACTGGTGATTATGAAACCGGATGCGGTGCAGCGATCGCTCATGGGAGAAATCCTTGGACGATATGAGCGGAGCGGTCTCAAGTTGGTTGCTATGAAAATGCTTATCCCGACGCCCGAGATGGCGACGGAACACTACATGGTGGGCGGCGAAGAATGGCTTGAAAATGTCGGGAAGAAGGCGGCGGCTGCCTATGAGAAAAAAGGCGAGAAGTCTCCATTCAAGACGTTCCGCGAGAATGGCATGGCGATTCTCAATTCGAATGCTACCTATCTTTCTGCTGGACCGGTTGTCGCGATGGTGTGGGAGGGAAACAGCGCGGTTGGCATCGTCCGGAAACTTACGGGAGCGACTGAGCCCTTGGGGAGTGATGTCGGGACGATTCGCGGAGACTTTACGGTAGATTCATACCAATTGGCTGATACAGGCAATCGTTCTATTCGCAATCTTATCCATGCGTCTGGCGATCCGTCGGAGGCTGAGAAGGAAATTCCCATCTGGTTTTCCGAGAAAGAAATTCTCTCCTATAGGCACGTACAGGAAGCGATTCTCTATGACGTGAATCTGGACGGAATTTTGGAGTAGGGAATATTCCGGTGTTTTACCGATTTGACGTTTGCTTTCAGACCGACCTCTTTTTTGCAAGAGGTCGGTTTTTCATCCGGTATTGACAGAATCACAGAAAGGGCGCAAAGTGCCGGTAGATGGAGTAGTTCTTTTTCATAGGGAATTGGAGTGAGTTTCCGGTCCAATTTTTTTCTCGAGGGGAAAATCATGGCACAAAGACCAGATGTGGCTTTTTCGGATTTTATTGTGTTTAGTGCGCAGGCTTCGACTGCATTGGCTGCAGCTGCGTGGCGGGAGTGGATAAAGCATCTCGATGTACTTGCGTCGTGCACAGGTGTGAAAACATGCCGGTGGGCTCGTGCCAATGGGTTGAACCGCATCGGACAATCAAGAGTCTGAGTCTGATGAGGTCTGATTCATCCCGACATCGGGAATTACAATTTCACAAAGGCGAGTCTCATTTACAATAGGGATTCGCCTTTCTTCTTGACAGGAATTCTTCGTGTGGCATACTGTTGGCATGGCAACGTCGACGAACAATATTATGCGTGCGACAGGGTGGGGTCTTCGTGATCTCGTCCTCTTTGCGGGCGTCATTGCGCGCAAGCGGCATACATATTCGTCGGGGTTGTCCTAAAGGAGGAAAAAGGAAAGGAAGAAAGAAAAGGCACCCGACGAAAACGTTGGGATTTTTGTTGACTTAACAATACAAAAAGTTTGGAGGACGTTCTCTATGACAACCGATGTCTCTACAGATCAAGGAACATGTAAAGGGACAGCAGTGTCGCGCCGTACAGTAGGAGAAGGGTGGAAATGCTGCCACAGTTTCGTGAGGCCACCTGCATCATTCGATTTCCCAGTGAAACAGGATGTCCTGGGAAATGAGTCTTCCGGCAGTCCATCTACCTCTCCATTGAAACCGTAAGAGGCAATAAAATGCTATCACTATCTGACGAAGGTATTCCAGGTGCCGACAGCCTGCTTCGGTTTGAGCTAAGGGCTTTGTCAGTTTCCAGCGACCTTATTGACGTTGATGCTCGATTGAGTGACCCAAATACCCCCGAAGAAGAGAGGGGTGGGCTTCGTCGGAGGAAACAAGCTCTTCAACTCAAGATAGCTCAGCTGCAAGAGCAGGAAATCTATACATAATGTAGGGATTTCACGGACAGTAACCCCCTCTAAAATAATGGGGATGTAACTTAAAAAAGGCGGTGCAAACATCATCGCCTTTTTGATTTTTCTTGGGGGGCGTGATAGGTTATGTGGGAGGTAAGAAGAATATGTCATTCGGGCTGTAGTATACCGGTAGTACGCGTCCATGGGGTGGATGTAGACCGGGTTCAATTCCCGGCAGCCCGACAAGAGAGAGTGAGAGCTTTGGTTTGGTCTGTGGATCGCTCTGTATAAAATATACTTGCTGACTTAACAGAAAAATCCCCCGCAAGGGGGATTTTTGGATGAAAGCTTTTATGGTATAGAAAGCGTTATTTCTTCTGTTTTGCCAGAAGGTCTCGTATTTCCGTGAGGAGCAGTTCCTCTTTCGAAGACTTCGGTGATGAATCTGCCTTCTTTTCTGCCGGGCGGAGGCGGTTGATTTGTTTGATGAACACGAAGACGGCGAACGCAGTGAGGACGAATCCGATGATATTCGTCAGGAAGAGTCCGTAGTTGAGCGTCGGGGCACCGGCTTTCTGGGCGGCTTCGAGCGTGGAGTAGTGTGTGCTCGAGAGGTTCCAGTAGAGTTCGGAGAAATTGACCTTGTTCAAGATGAGTCCCAAGGGCGGCATGAGGATATCCGACACAAGGGAGCTGACGATTTTACCAAAAGCGGTTCCGATAATAACGCCGACGGCGAGGTCGATAACGTTTCCTCTGATGGCAAATGATTTGAATTCCGAAATGAACGATGTCATAGTGACACAGTATGCCGCAGCAAAGCGGTTATTTCTTGACTTTGGTCAGCGTTCGGAGCGCGCGAGTGCTCAGCTTCATACGGACGCCCCCGATCTTTTTGGACTGGAGGTTGATCTTGAAGGTGCGTCGCGTAGCGATATTCGAGTGGCTTCGGGAGTTTCCGGAAGTGGTGCCGCGGCCGGAGAGGTCACATACTCTGCTCATAATTGATTCGTTAGGAAAAGTATGATAGAAAAGGTATCATAGCGTTGGCATTCCGTCAACTGGAGTTGTGTTGCGTTCTGGCGTTTCATTTTCGCTCCCATTTTTGCTCTAAGGGTTACCTATGTCGCCACAGGAATTTGTTCTCGTTGGATTCTACCTTGTCATTTTGCTCTATACCGTCATCATGCATGAGGTGGCGCATGGCGTTATTGCGCTCTGGCTTGGCGATAAGACAGCGCAGTATTCGGGTCGGCTCACGCTCAATCCGGTATCGCATGTCGACTTTATGGGGTCGGTCGTGGTGCCGCTCATGATGTTTTTTACGACAGGTCTTGCATTCGGGTGGGCGAAGCCGGTGCCATACAATCCATACAATCTCAAGAATCAGAAGTGGGGGCCGGTGGTGGTTGCTTTTGCCGGGCCGGGGTCGAACTTTCTCTTGGCATTCATTGCCGCGATCATCGCGCATATTCTTCCGGTGAGCCTTGCGGAGCGTCAGGATATTTTCGCTCGATTCTTTGGTATTATCGGGCGCGTCGGAGAATGGTCGGATCGATGGGGCGGATTTGCTGATGCGGTTGCCGGGTCACTGCCGGGAATTTTCCTCGGATTTCTTCTCATGATCATCTTCTGGAATGTGCTTCTTGGCGTGTTTAACATGGTGCCGATCCCGCCACTTGACGGCTCGAAGCTCTTGTATCCGCTGCTCTCGCTTCGCCCGGAAACGGTGATATTTCTCGAACAATACGGATTCATCTTTCTCTTGCTTGTCATCTTCTCGCCCCTTGGCATCCTTATCCAATGGCCCCTCGGCATTTTCCTTGATTTCTTCCTGCGCATTGCAGCCTAATCGCGTGCGCGCCTGACAGGTCTTATTTTCACCGGTAGAGCCCTCCAGTGTATGAAACTTCAACGAACCCCAATCATTATCATCTCAATTCTCACCTTGCTTCTTGTCGGAGCGGGGGTGTTTTGGTATGGGAAGGCTCAATGGACAAAGTCGCAAGAAACTCAGAATAAATCTGCTGATGTGACAATTCCTGCAAACCAGCCATCTGCCAGCGACCCCCAAGCTGAACAAGAACAAGCTTGGTATCAAATTCCCGAGTTGGGAATCGAGATTCAATTGCCGAAAGATATTGCCGATGATTTGGTGTATATGTATGAAGAACGGCCTATTACGAAGTATAATGGTGAGAGGCATGTTCCAGTGAAGGGAGTTACAAAAAAACTTGCTTTGTTTTCAACGAGAACACTCGTCAAATTCGATAGCAGGAATTGTTCTTTGGAAATTGCTCCGGCTGGTATTATAAGTCGAGAAGAAGGAGAGCAGATTAAGGAGAATCCACAGGTGAATTCTTGGGTAGGTCCGGCATTGGCATTCGATTCGTTTTACGTGTATTATGAGGGTTCTCAAGCGGCCTGCACGAATGACCAGGAGATGCTGGATTACAATAGTAGGGTGATGGTTTCCCTAGGTACTCCGTTCCGAGAAGAACTAGGGAGAATTCGAGAGATACGGTAGAAGGGGCGGAAAAATGTATTTTCAAAGAGATTTCTAAAACATTGGAAGTCTCCAGAGAATGCCTCGTCAAAACGAAACAGGAGAAGGTCATGAATCGTTCGTTAACAATTCTCCCGGTTGTTCTGGGAATGTTTGGAGTTATGTGTCCGATAGTCGTCTCGGCTGGGTTGGACTTAGGATATGAAAATTCCAAGAAAGTCGGTGGTTTATGTCCGAGCGTATGGACAGTGGAAAGAAAGATGGATGGCTCATGGGGATTTGCCGCTTGCAACTGTACCTCATACGTTGCCTATCGACTCAATCTCAATGGGCTGGCTCGCTTTGGTTCTTGACACATTCGAATCCCTTCGGTAGTATCTGAAAACATATGAAACTTCAACGAACCCCGATCATTATCATCTCAATTCTCACATTGCTTCTTGTCGGAGCTGGGGTGTTTTGGTGTGGGCTGAGTAATATTGGCAAGCAAAGCGTTTTGGATGACGAATGGAAGACGGTCCGCGGTGATGATCTTCAGTGGCAAAAGAATCAGAAGGGCTGGATGAACATTTCTTTTCTAATCCCGGAGTTAGCGCAAGTTGACGAGGTGTTCATGGCTGATAGTGACAATGTCCACAGTCTCAGTGTTGATCTTTCGCATATTTCCCCCTTCTCTCTCGTGAGTGTTTCTCCTATTGCTCATGTTTTTTCGGATAGCGGGAGAGTTTCTATTATTGAGGAAACTTTGCGAGATGTTGAACTTGGGGGGTTCTCAAAAGAATTTACTTACACACATGAATATAAAGCGTTTGCTCATGTACGAGGTATCCAATTTGACCCAATTGCTATAGATGGTGTGTCAGATGTTTCTAGGGATATGTATATTCCGGCATATATTCTTGTGAAGACAAAAGCTGACGTAGGTAAGGGTGAATATTCGATATATCGATTTTCTCTCCAGTATAATAGTAGTATCAGAACTACTCAGATGGAAGAATTGGATCGAGCGTTTATTAAGATGTTGGACTCTGTTGAGGTTCTGTAGAAAAGTGCTAAGCAGGAGTGGCATTGCAAGAGACATGAGAATCAGTTTCTTGTGGTGTCTGACTGGTATTGGCAAGAAGTATTTCTTGGTGTACTGAGAGTGTTGTTTAAAAACCTAGAGGAGGTTCCTTTATGTCTTTGCGTAGAAGTGCCCTTTCTTTGTTGATAGGACTTTTCTCGCTGGAAGCGCTAGCGGGACAACCGAGTCTTAAACTCCCATTTGAAGCTGGAGTGACTATTCGTGTGTCTCACGGGTACTGGTCGTTGTCAGGGAATGATCCATCTGATAGTCATGCAGCGCCTTCGGATCGTTTTGCACTTGACTTTGTTGGCTCTGGCGGTAGCGGTTGCGAGATATTTGGAACATCTGTTGTAGCAGCTCAGACAGGCGTAGTTTCAAAGGTTGTTCGGGGTAAGTCCGCCGTATTTCCGGTTTCGAGGAGGGGGATTGCAGATGGCTATGGAAACTATATTATCCTCGATCACGGAGACGGCTACTTTACTCGCTATGCTCATTTGAGCGAAGTAGATGATAGGGTCCAAGTTGGCGCCCCTGTAATTCAGGGGTATTCTATTGGAAAAGTTGGTGACACTGGATATGCAGTTGGATCTGTCTGCTCAAATAGTCATGCAGGTGTCCATCTCCACTTTGCTTTATATAAGGATGGGAATGGTAAAAGTCCAGAACCAATGAGTGGATATGTTGGCTTCCTGAGCGGGAACTCGTATACGTCTGACAATGGTCAGAGTGCTTGGGCGAAAGCGAAGACATCAACATTGGTTGATGAGAACCGCTGGATATACTGGAAAATGAATGCGAGTGACCCTACATGTACCGCTGGTTCAAATCATGTTATCGATGATATGGATAGGGGTATCTGCATTCAAGTGTCGAGCGAAAGTTGCCCGGAGTCTGCATTCTTTGTGACCGTAGACGATGTGTTTGGGGGATCGTTTGAGGATCAGTCCGCATCTCCCCCTATCACCGGCGGCAAACATTCCGGCGACCTTCCCAACCTCATCGTTCACGAATTGTATCTCGTGAAAGATGCTGACAGCAACAGTCCACATCTCTCCCAAATCCATATCGGAGAGCGAAGCTACTGCAATATCCAGGTGAAAAACACCGGAGAGGCCGGAGCTTGGGACGAGTGGGCGAATCGGTGCTATCTGTCCAAGGGAAACTATCGCGACCACGATCCCGACAATCTTGGACACGAGAGTATGGACGACTTGGCGGCGGGACAATCCCGCCGGGTTTATCAAATCATCCCTCCTTTCGAATATCCGGGAACCTTCAACATCACCGCGTGCGCGGATACGGATGGAAGCAGTGGGGACAAGGCGGTTACGGAATCCGACGAAGGCGACAATTGCTATGACGAGGTTCGGTTCACGGTGGTGAGCGATCCCGATGTGGCGGTGACGGGCTTGAGTCTGAATACGACCGTATTGGAAGCGACTGTCGCCAATATCGGGGAGAATTTCGGTCCGGATGTTGTCCGTATTTCCTACGCTGTTGATGGTGCTTTTGTTGGATTTGATCAAGTGAAGAGGGAAAACCTCAAAGGAGGCATGTCCAAAGTTGAAAGCGTCGATATATCCCAAGTCGTTGCCGAAACCGGCACACATACGGCTCGGGCGTGTATCGACTATGACAGTCAGATTGTAGAGGTGAATGAGGTGAATAACTGCAAAGATCTGACATTTGTCGTTCAAGGCGCGTCCGTTCCTGCAACCGGTCCGGATCCCGATGCGGTACCAACAAAGACGCCTTCGACCAAGCAGGCGAGTCCGGCGGCTTTGCAACTGCTATTCGATTGACGAGAAGAGGAGTAAGAAGAGATGAAGAAATACATCGTTGCCTTTCTGGCAACGTTTTTAACCGTTGCCAATGCGGCTCAGTCGGCGGAGATTATGTTCAACCCGAGCGCCCTCTGGTACGATGTGACGAGCGAAGGCGTCTTGGAACTCTGGGGCGTTCCGGAAGCGAACGGGCAAGCTCTGCAGGCGAACCCGGACTATGACTGGCCGTCGGTCAATACCGTTTCCCTCTGGACAGGCATGCTTCTCAAAGCGCAAGAAATGGGGCTGAGTGTGCCAGTCGGGTATGATCCGGGAAATCTGGATATCTGGTATATCGGAAAGCCGAGGTAGTAATGGCTTGAAATGAAAGAAAAGAATCAATGGAATGTTTTTGTGGTCTTTGACCCTGTCGGTATGGCGGGGTCTTTTATTTTTGGAGATTGGGGAGCTATTGCTACATGTGGGAGAATTTGTGCAGCAGGCTGTCGGGAGCTGTCGTGCGGTTGCTTGACAAGAGCAAGAACTTCCCGTAGTATCGGGAAGCAAGCGAGTTGTCGCTTTTTTGTTCGTATTGCTCCGGAATATCTTATTTGTCTTTAAGTTTTACTCCTGTGCCGACACTGAATCAGCTGGTCCGCCGTCCGCGGGTCTCATCCACCAAGAAGTCGAAGTCGCCCGCGTTTGGGTTTGTGATGAATACGCTTAAGAATCATCCGACCAATTCAACGGGTCCCTACAAGCGCGGGGTGTGTCTCAAAGTTTCGACGACAACGCCGAAGAAGCCGAACTCCGCTCTCCGCAAGATCGCGCGCGTCCGCCTGACCAACGGTATGGAAGTGACGGCATATATCCCTGGTATCGGACACAATTTGCAAGAGCACTCCATTGTGATGATTCGCGGCGGTCGCGTGAAAGATCTTCCGGGGGTGCGCTACCATATCGTACGGGGCGTGCTTGATGCCTCAGGTGTTGCCGATCGCAAGCGCAGCCGCTCGAAGTACGGTGCAAAGCGTCCGAAGGAAGCCTAGTTTTTTACTTGCAATGCAAAGCGTGGAATTTTTTGGAAATTCGCGATTTATATAACTTGAACTGTGTCTCTTTTTTATGCCACGACGGAAACGACAATTTGATAAGACCTGGAAAATTGATGCTCGCTATGGAAATCCATTGGTTGGGCATTTTATCGGCATGATCATGTGGGATGGCAAGAAAACTGTGGCGGAAAAGATTATCTACGATTCATTTGAGATTATCCGTGAACGGACCAAGAAAGGCGGGCTTAATGTGTTTGAACAGGCGGTCAAGAATGTTTCCCCGCTTCTCGAACTTAAGAGTCGCCGCGTGGGAGGCGCTAATTATCAGGTGCCGATCCCGGTGTCCGGCGATCGCCGGCAAATGCTCGCGATGCGCTGGCTTCGCGATGTGTGCCGCAAGAAGAAGGGGAAACCGATGGCGGAACGTTTTGCTGATGAATTTCTCGATGCTGCCAATAAGACCGGTCTTGCTATGAAGAAGCGCGAGGATGTCCACCGCATGGCGGAAGCCAACAAGGCCTTTGCACACTTTGCCTAGTTTTTACCACCTTATTGTTTTTACCTATCTTTTGTTCTGACGCGCTCTAACGAATCTTTAACATCTTCATTGTATGCCTCGCACGACACCGCTCAAAGACTATCGCAATATCGGAATTATCGCGCATATCGATGCCGGGAAGACGACCACGACTGAGCGCGTGCTTTTCTATACGGGTATTACGCACAAGATTGGCGAAGTGCATGAGGGCGAGGCGACGATGGATTGGATGGAACAGGAGCGCGAGCGCGGCATCACAATTACGAGTGCCGCGACGACGTGCTATTGGAAGAATCACCAAATCAATATTATCGACACGCCGGGGCACGTTGATTTTACAGTGGAAGTGGAGCGATCGCTTCGCGTGCTCGATGGCGGTGTCGTCGTATTCGACGGTAAGGAAGGGGTTGAGCCGCAGTCGGAGACGGTGTGGCGGCAGGCGGACAAATACAGCGTGCCTCGAATTTGTTTCATTAATAAGATAGACAAAGAAGGTGCTGATTTTGAGGCAGCGCTCTCTTCCATCTGGAATCGACTGACGCCGAATGCGGTTGCAGTCCAATATCCGATCGGCGTTCGATCGGACTTTTCCGGCATTGTAGATTTGATGGAGATGAAGGCATACACCTTTGAAGGGTCTATGGGGGAGAAAGTGGTGTCGATCGACATTCCGAGTGATTTGATGGAAACGGTCAAGAAGTGGCGCGAAACCATGGTGGAGAAAATATCCGAAACGGACGACGTGCTTATTGAGAAGTTCTTGGGAGGCGAAGAGATTTCTGTCGACGAGCTTAAGGTGGCACTTCGTAAGGCGGTGATTTCCACCAAACTTATCCCGGTGCTTGTGGGTACGGCACTCCGAAACAAAGGCGTTCAATTGGTGCTGGATGCAGTGGTGGATTATTTGCCGTCGCCGCTTGATATTCCTCCGGCACAGGGAACAGATCCGAAGTCCGGTGCGGAGATGACGGTGAAGGTTGACGATGCCGCTCCTTTTTCGGCGCTTGCTTTCAAGGTAGCGACAGACCCTTTTGTGGGACAGCTTACTTTTTTCCGGGTGTATTCCGGCGTGGTGAAGGCGGGATCGTACGTGCTGAACTCTACCAAGGGTGAGAAGGAGCGTATCGGCCGTATCTTGCAGATTCACGCGAATCATCGCGAAGAAATCGAAGAAATATCCGCCGGTGGTATCGGCGCGCTTGTCGGCATGAAAGCGACGACGACCGGCGATACGCTGTGTGATCCTGACCGCCCGGTGATTCTTGAATCGATTACTTTCCCGGAGCCGGTGATTGATATTGCAGTCGAACCGAAAACAAAAGCTGATCAAGAAAAAATGGCATTGGCACTCAAAAAGCTTGCCGAAGAGGACCCGACCTTTCGTGTGCATACGGATGAGGAGAGCGGTCAGACAATTCTTTCGGGTATGGGCGAATTGCATCTCGATATCATCGTGGATCGTATGCGCCGCGAGTTCAAAGTTGATGTGAATGTCGGTCGTCCGCAGGTGGCCTATCGCGAGACGATTAAGGTGACGGCGGAAGCTGAGGGAAAATATATCAAGCAGTCTGGCGGTCGCGGACAGTACGGACACTGTTGGATTCGCCTCGAGCCGCAGGAGGCGGGGAAGGGCTATGAGTTTGCCAGTGAGGTAAAGGGCGGTGTCGTGCCTCAGGAGTATATTAAACCGATCGATAAGGGCGTGCAGGAGGCAATGTTGAATGGCGTGCTTGCCGGGTATCCGGTTGTTGATGTGAAGGCGGTGGTGTATGACGGTTCCTCACACGATGTTGACTCGTCGGAAGCGGCATTCAAAATCGCTGGGTCACTTGCTTTCAAAGAGGCAATGCGTCGGGCGAAGCCGATTATTCTCGAGCCGATTATGAAGGTGGTGGTTATCACGCCGGAAGCCTTCATGGGCGACGCAGTTGGCGATATCAACGCGAAGCGCGGCATTATAAAAGAGATGAACGATCGAGGCGAGGGGAATGCTCGCGTGAAAGAAATTGTTGCCGAAGTGCCGCTTGCGTCGATGTTTGGCTATGCGACATCGTTGCGCTCCATGTCGCAGGGACGAGCGAGTTCCTCGATGGAATTCAGTCACTACGCCGAAGTGCCTTCCAATGTTTCCCAAGAAATAATGGGCGGCGAGAAAAAGAAATAACCGGCATTGTTTTCGAAATCAAACCCCCGTATCTAAACGGGGGTTTTTTGTTTTTTTCTTCTTTAAGGCATGGTATACTTCAAGTTGATGAATCAAATTTTGTTCCGCGGTCGTTTGCGGAGGACAATTTTCTCAGTGGTTTCTTTAGTGTCGCTTCTCTCGAATGCGGCGTTGCCGTTTGTGGCGGTGGCGCAGGATGATGTTGAAGATACGCAGGATGACATACGTCGAGTTGAGAAAAAAATCGAAGCGGCAACAAAGAAGAAGGCGACTTTGGAGCAGAATCTCAATCAGGTAAATGCCTCGCTTGGTGTCGCCATAGCGGCGGTGCGGAAGACGCAGGCGGCTATCCTTGATACGAAAGACTCTATTACGCGAGCAGCCCTGGAAATCGAATTGACGGATCAACAGATCGCACTCAAACAGGCAGTGCTTGCGGATTTGGTGCGCGAGGCGTATTTGCGCGGATCGGATTCGCCGGCAGACATTGCTCTGGGTGATGCGACGTTGTCGGAAATGCTCGATACGTCGACGCAATTTGCGACGATAGGGTCGCGGATCGGGAGTATCTTGGACGATATGGAGCGCCTCAAAGAGGATCGGGAAACAGAGAAGACAGCGCTTGAAGCAAAGAAGAAAGAATCCGAAGAAGCGCTCGCCCAGAAAAATGCTGAGAAAGCGGTGCTTGCGCAAAATCAATCGGAGATTGCTCAAGATGTAGCTGAACAGACGGCAACCATAGAGGAGTTGCAGAAGAAGCTTGCTGAATTGGAAAGTGATTTGAATACGCTGACAGGCAAATCTTACAATGCGAAAGATATCAAGGAGGCGGTGGAATTTGCGAGTGATAAGACCGACGTGCCCAAAGGCGTGCTTTACGGATTCCTCAAGATGGAGACGAATCTCGGTGCGAATACCGGGCAGTGTACATACAAAGAGGTGGAGAAGGTTGCTGTGGCGCGATATAAAAAATACGGTTCGAAATACAAATCATCTATTGCGCTTCTTTACGAGCGGCAGGAGATTTTTTATGATCTTGTTGATGATCTGGGATACAGTAAGAATAAGAAAGTATCCTGCTCGCCGAGCGGATATATCGGGCAGGGTGGGGCAATGGGCGTATCTCAGTTTATGTCGGATGTGTGGCAGGGGTATTCTTCTTCGGTGGCATCGAAGACGGGACACAAGATTCCGGATCCGTGGAATTTGACCGATGGCGTGATGGCAATGGCTCTCAAGCTTCGCAAAGCAGGGGCAACTTCCGATAAGGAATCGGTTATCAAAAAAGCGTCGATAAATTACCTCGGTACCTTCTACAGTAATTACTACAATGGTATTGTCTACTGGTCGAAGAATTATAAGAAGCTCTTTGATTGATATCTGTTCGGCGAAAGCAAAATGTGTTTTGTCGAGGGTTTGAAGATTTTGTAGCGAAAGAGGATTTGCAAAGATACGGTGGAAATTTTTTGGGAGGAGTTAGTGCGGATATTTCCTGCGGTTTGCACACATGAAAATAAAAAATCAACAACTTAAGGAATTTATTCTCGACTCTGATTTGGTGACGGTGGAGCCGCTCGAAGTTGCATTTCAGGAGGCAGAGCAATCGAAGGTGCCACTGGGCACAGTGCTTTTGGCAAAGAAACTGCTTTCCGAGACCGATTTGCAGAAACTGTACGCGTATATTTTAGGCATCCCTTTCGTTGATCTTGCAAAGGAGGCGATTCCGACGGATATTCTCCATATTATCCCGGAGCCAATTGCCAAGAAATCACATGTGGTCGCTTTTGAAAAAGCGGGGACGAATTTGAAAGTAGCAATGCTCAATCCGGACGATCTTCAGACCATAGACTTCATTAAGAAGAAGACGGGTCTGAAAATCGTTCCGTGTCTTACGACGGATGAGAGTATCAATCAAGCGCTTCGCCAATATGAAAAGAGTCTCAAGGCGGAATTTGGCGATATTTTGAGTACCGACAATGCGGTAGATGGAGAGTACAGCGCTGAAGCCGATCCTGAACAGAACCTTGAGAAAGTGGCGCAAGGTATACCGGTAATTCGTGTTGTGGATACACTCATTAAGCATGCGATATTGCAGTCGGCGAGTGATATTCACATTGAGCCCGAGGAAAAAGAAGTGCATGTCCGTTATCGCATAGACGGTATTTTGCATGATGCTATGACTTTGCCGCGAGATATTGCCGCCGGTATTGTTGCGCGTATCAAGGTGCTCTCCAATTTGAAGTTGGATGAACACCGATTACCGCAAGACGGTCGATTCAAATTGGAGAGCGAGGAGCGGCGCATCTCGTTTCGTGTGAGCATTCTCCCGGTTTTCGATGGTGAAAAGATCGTGATGCGTCTTCTCGATGAATCCTCGAAGGGACTTACTCTGGAAAAGATGGGGTTTGCTGGAGTTCCATTGGAGATTGTTCACCGCGAAATCAAGAAGCCGAACGGGATGGTGTTGGTGACGGGACCAACCGGAAGCGGGAAGACAACGACGCTGTATACGGTGATGGATATTCTGAATACAAATGAGGTGAACATCAGCACTGTAGAAGATCCGGTAGAATATCGCATGCCACGGGTGAATCAGACGCAAGTAAATGCGAAGATTGGCATGACGTTTGCGGCGGCGCTGCGGGCACT
Organism: Candidatus Moraniibacteriota bacterium; assembly: GCA_016699875.1. Lineage (NCBI taxonomy): Bacteria > Candidatus Moraniibacteriota > Candidatus Moraniibacteriota bacterium. The sequence continues at coordinate 836,494 of CP064989.1, forward strand.
CTTGCGTCAAGATCCGGATATTATCATGGTTGGGGAAATTCGCGATGAAGAAACGCTTGAAATCGCCCTCCATGCCGCTATGACAGGACATCTGGTTCTCTCGACGCTCCATACCAATAGTGCTGCTGCGGCAATTCCCCGCATGATCGACATGGGCGCGGAGCCCTTCCTGATTGCTTCGACGACCAATGTTGTCATTGCGCAGCGCTTGGTGCGTCGGCTCTGCGTCGAATGTCGAGAAGAGTATCATATGAAGAAGGCCGAAGTGACAACGCTTGGAAAAACATTCAATCTGGATGAGATTATGGTATCTCTCAAGAGAGAACCTCAAATGAAGGAAAAGATTGCAAATATCTCCAACTGGGAAGATATCCTGTTTTTCCGCGCCAAAGGATGCGATCAATGTGGCGGGGAGGGCTATCACGGTCGAATTGGCATCTATGAGGTCTTCGAAATGACGAGCAATATTCGCCGCCTCGTTATGGAATCGTCAACCTCCGAAGTCCTCGAGAAAGCAGCGTGTGATGCTGGTATGCTTACTATGGTGGAAGACGGCTTCCTCAAAGCCATACTTGGAGCTACCTCAGTAGAAGAAATTCTTCGTGTGACCAAAGAATAAGCTGTTTTTTTTATTTTTGTTTTGGTGTGGTAAAATTGGGCGTACCCGTGCAAACAGGCCATTTCTCTTTACAGAATCGCGATTCTTTGAAAAAAGTGGAGAGAGTGGTTCGTATTCAAATCTAAATGTTATCGTGATGATCCTATGAGCGAAGATACATCTATCCGGTTTGGCGCTCGGAATGGCGAAACTATCCGTTCGGAATTTCCCAGTCGACCCGCGACTCCTGTGCGGACGGGAATGCATAGTTTTATGGGGCAAGGGATGACTACATCTCCATCATCAGGAAGCGAGAGTGTTCGAGTGTCATCAGATCGCGCTTCATGGATAGCGAAGTTTCTGGATGGGCTTGCGACAACAAGTCTTTTCATGATCTTTTTTGGATTTCCGCTCTTTTTCCTTTCCCTTACGCTTCAGGGAATTGTTTTTGAAAAGCAGATATATTTTTATTTTTGGTTGCTCTTAGGCTTGGTTGGTTGGGTTTCGAAAGCAATTGTGACAGGCGAGCTTCGCATTCGACATACGCCTCTGGATATCCCGCTCCTTTTGTTCTGGGTGATAGTGGGAATCTCCTGTTTCTTTTCGGTCGACAAATGGCACAGTCTCTGGGGATTTTTTGGTGATCCGTCACGCGGGTTTCTCAGTATTACCGCATTGGTTCTGGCGTATTTCTTTATAGTGAGCCATATCAATATGCGGCGTTTCCAGATTATGCTGGGCGCCATTCTCTTGTCTGGGGTTTTGGTGGCGTTGTGGACAACACTCGCGTTCTTTGGTGTTCGATTTTTGCCGGAAGCGTTGTTGAAGTATGCTCCACTCAGTCTTTTTGGCACTTTGCGGTCACTCACGCTTTTCTTTGGAATGATTTTGCCGGTTTTCCTCATTGGCATTATCTCGCTTTTTCAATGGTTCAAAGAAAAAAACTGGTTTTTTTGGGTTAGTATCGTGACACTGTCGATTGGTCTCCTCCTGGATCTCTATATTCTCATGGCGGTTTATGCGTTTAGTCCGTGGTTTTCTGTCTTGGTTGGAGTGAGTTTCTTTCTTATCTACGTGTTGGCGCAGGTTGTTCGTTTGGGAGATAAGTTCAACTGGATGCCGATGGCACTCTTTGTACTGGTGCTCATCTTTCTGATGATTGGCAACCAGGGAAATGCGTTTATCTCGAAGAAAACTACGATTCTTCCTGAGGTGGCGCTTGATCAGGCCTCGTCTTGGATAATTGCCAAAGATGCCTTGAAGGAGCGGTTGATCGTGGGTTCCGGTCCGGCGACATATGGCTATGATTTCTCTCTCTATAAGCCGGATAGTTTGAATCAGGGTCTCCAAAGCAGTTTCCGTTTCTACCAGAGTGGGAATCTTTTCCTGGAGATGCTGACAACGGTTGGTGTAGTGGGAGGGTTTTTCTTCCTTATTTTCTTCCTCGTTTTTCTTGGGGTTGGATTTGTAGGGCTTTCGAGGGAAAAGGAGCGCAACAAGATGTTTTCGCTGGGTATCTGGGCGTCAGCGTTGGTCTTCGTTGTGGCTATATTTCAGATGCCAATCGAGGGACCGGTATTTATATATGGCATGTTGATTCTTTTCTTGGCAATTCCGGTTCTCTTGGAAGAAAGCGGGCAAGGAGATGAATCTATTCGTCTTTCATTGAAAGCGTCTCCAAAGTTCGCGCTTGCGCTTGCTTTTATCTTTATGGTGGTTTCCGCTGGTGTAGCATTTCTCTTTGCGTTTGTTGGGAAGGCATTTTTGGCAGATGTGCGCGCCGGGCAAGCAAGCCGCTTGGCATCAGCCGAAGTGACTTCTGACGCGCTGTCTTCCATGGCTCGATCACTCTCTCTTTTACCGTATGAAGGGCGATATTACGCAGTACTCGGACAGATGTATATGTCGCTTGTAAATAAGGAAGCGGCGAAACCTGAGGATGAACGGAATCTTGATATGATAAAGTCGACAGTTGAGCGAAGTGTTATTCCTCTGGTCGACGAGGCAACAAAGCGCATGCCAAATGATGTCTTGGTCTATGAAGTGTCCGGGCAGGTTTATGAAAACGTGAGTCTTCTTGCAGGGTCGGATCCGGATGTTCTGGCACGGACAAGCGAGGTATATCATCGCGCACTCGATCTTGAACCGAAGAATCCAAACTTTTATGTAAAACTCGGACTGATTGATCGTGTTCTTGCTAATCGCGATGATAAAAAATCAGTTCGGGCCGACCTCTTGAATGAAGCAAAAAGTTATTTTGATACGGCGCTAGACAAAAAGTCTGATTTCATTGCGGGATACTTGAACCGAGGGCTCACTGAAGAAGCGCTTGGAGATATTGACGGCGCAGTAAAAGACCTCAAGACAGCACTCTCAATCGGTCCGAGTTCCGATGCATCTTTTCATCTCGCAAGAATTCTTCAGGTTCGGGGCACGGAGGATGATCTCAATCAGGCAGAAAAAGTTTCCCTCGATGCCATGAAGCGTGATGAATCCAATGTGAATATTCTCATTAATCTCGGATTTATCTACGAGAAGGAAAAGAAATCGGATAAGGCGATAGAAACCTACGAGAAGCTCCTTGATATTTTCAGGGATGATACGTACGCGGAAACCCGGACGCAAATCAATGTGCTTATTGATAATGTAAAGAGTGGAAAGGGAAATCTTGCCAAATCGGCATCGGATATATCAACGGAACCGGCATCAAAAGCTCCGACAGAGATTCCGCCGGCCGCTGAAGATGTGACGAATGCTCCGGCGGTGATTCCAGCGCCTGGAGCGACTGTGCCAGCTCCTGCCGAGACGCCGGAAACACCAGCTCCTTAGAGGGAGCTAACCTCTCTTCCAAAGAAAATGATCCTCGGAAACGAGGACTTTTTCTTTGCGTGGGATGCCGAGCTTGACAATCTGTTTTCATTTGCTATGATGAGCACTACGTACGGAGAAACAGCTTTCTCCAGCGTTTTTTCTCACTGTATTCCTTGTGCTGAAATGCTGAGTTTTTTCGGTTGTATTGGAAAGACTTTCATTTCCGCAGAAATTCACCTTGACAATCAGGACTTGCCTTCTTTTCTCGACGATGCGGAATGCGGGGAAGGGTGGCAGGCACAAGAGAGTAGGTGAAGCGATGTGCCGGTCGGGTAAAAGCTGCCTGACCGGCAACCGAAGGTCCGAAAGGCTCTCGTCCCGCAAGGGACGGAAGTTTCTCGGACAACAATGAAAAGCGGTTACACATGCGCATGGTGGATGCCTAGACTTGAACAAGCGATGAAGGACGTAGCAGGCTGCGATAAGCCTCGGGGAGTCGCCAAGCAGACTTTGATCCGGGGATTTCCGAATGGGACAACCCAACTCCGCATAAGCGGAGTTATCACGCATCCGAATACATAGGATGGTGGAGCGCACCCGGGGAACTGAAACATCTTAGTACCCGGAGGAAGAGACATCAATAGAGATTCCGTCAGTAGTGGCGAGCGAACGCGGAACAGCCTAAACCTCGACTTCGGTCGGGGGGTTGCGAGGTATATGGACTCGGTTGAACGGGGTCGCACACGTTTTTTCTAGCGGAATGGTACTGGAAAGACCAATCATAGAGAGTGAAAGTCTCGTACGCGAAAGAAACAAACGGGCGATGCATATATCCTCAAGTAGGGCGGGGCCGGAGAAACCCTGTCTGAATCTGGGAGCACTAACTTCCAAGGCTAAATATTGTTCAAGATCGATAGTGAACGAGTACCGTGAGGGAAAGGTGAAAAGCATCCCGGTGAGGGAGATGAAAGAGTTTCTGAAACCATGTCGCTAACGAAGAGTCGGAGTCCGCCAGCTGGCGGATGACGGCGTGCTTTTTGCAGAACGAGCCAACGAGTTTGCTCTACGTGGTCGCCTAAGGAAGTGAACTTCCGGAGGCGTAGTGAAAGCGAGCCTGATAAGGGCGTTTATGATCGCGTGGACAAGACCCGAAGCCGGACGAGCTACATATGAGCAGGGTGAAGCGAAGGTAAAACTTCGTGGAGGCCCGAACCCACGAGCCGTGCAACACTCGGGGATGACTTGTGTGTAGAGGAGAAATTCCAATCGAGTTCGGCGATAGCTGGTTCTCTCCGAAATAGCTTGAGGGCTAGCGTCGCGGAAGTAGGGTCGGGAGGTAGAGCTACTGGATGAGAATTCGCGGGCAACCGTAGGGTTTTCAACCAAACTCCGAATGCCCGATACCCGTACCGCGGCAGTCAGAAATCCGGGGCTAAGCTCGGATCTCAAAAGGGAAACAGCCCAGATCGTCATCTAAGGTCCCTAAATCTCTGTTCAGTGGAAAAGGAAGTGAAGTTTCTTGGACACCTAGGAGGTTGGCTTAGAAGCAGCCATCCTTTAAAGAGTGCGTAATAGCTCACTAGTCTAGAGACTTCGCGCCGAAAATGTAACGGGGCTAAACAGAGTACCGAAGATACGGGCTTACGAGCTTCATTGAGATATTGTTTTTTCTTGGACATGAGAGGAGTGTTCTAATCATGAGTGGCGCAGTAATTGGTTGCTTAGTTTTGAATATGTACGCGACTGCTCCATGGTGGCTGCAATGCTTCTATGGAGTGGTCTCACTCTGGTTCCTTTGGATACTTTGGAAATGTTGTCCAGTTTATCCAATCAAGAAGAAATAGGTTAGCGTTTTGCGTTTGTGGCTGAGGAGATTTTCTCTTCTCGGCCTCTCAATGAAGTTCGTAAGCGGTAGGAGAGCGTTCCTTGTGCGCCGAAGCGTGCATCGTGAGATGGCGTGGAGCGCAGGGAAGTGAGAATGTTGGCATGAGTAACCGCAATGCATGTGAAATCCATGCACACCGAAAGTCCAAGGTTTCCCGGGCAACGGCGATCGTCCCGGGGTTAGTCGGTCCTAAGGCGAGGCCGAAAGGCGTAGTCGATGGCAAATCGGTTAATATTCCGATACTATAGAACACATTCGATGGAGTGACGCATTCTAGTATTCTTCGCGCATTATTGGATTTGTGTAGAGATACTGAGGGCGTCGGGCAGGCAAATCCGCCCGGCATTCTCCCAAGGTATTTCTGGACGTCCGAATTTATTCGGATGAACGAAGAGGAGCAGGGTGCCAGGAAAAACTTCTTAGGTTCGTGTGTTCATAACCGTACTAAAACCGACACAGGTGGACTGGGCGAGTAGCCCAAGGTGAACGGGAGAACCTTCGTTAAGGAACTCGGCAAAAAAGCTAGGCGTACGTTTGCAATATGCCTTGCCCGTCGCAAGACGGGCCGCAGCGAAAGTTTCCCAAGCGACTGTTTACCAAAAACACAGGTCTCTGCAAACCCGCAAGGGGAAGTATAGGGGCTGACGCCTGACCAGTGCTGGAACGTTAACGGGAGCGGTTTACGCCAATCCCCGAAGCGCCAGTGAACGTCGGCGATAACTATAATCGTCCTAAGGTAGCGAAATTCCTTGTCAGGTAAATTCTGACCCGCATCAAAGGCGTAACGATTTGGGAACTGTCTCAACGAAGGACCCGGTGAAATCGCAATGACGGTAAAGATGCCGTCAACCTACAGTTAGACGAAAAGACCCCGTGGAGCTTTACTATAACTTGGTATTGAATAGAAGTTGTGGTTGCCGAGATTAGGTGGGAGGCTATGAAGTCCCGATTCCGGTTGGGATGGAGCCAACAAGTGGAATACCACCCTGCTTCGATTTTTATTCTAACCCTGGGCCGTTAGTTGGTTTCTACGATAACTGAGTGTATTCTTTTTTTGAGTACGCTTCAGTTGGATTTATCGTGTTCGAATGTTCAATATCGTTCTAGAAATCAGCTACCGGTCCGGGGACAGTGCCTGGTGGGTAGTTTGACTGGGGCGGTCGCCTCCTAAAAGGCAACGGAGGCGTTTACAAAGGTAGGCTAGGTCCGGATGGAAATCGGGCCGATAGCGCAAAAGCACAAGCCTGCTTTACTGAAAGACCCATACGTCGATCAGTCACGAAAGTGGAATTTAGTGAACCGACCATCCCTCGTAGGAGGGTGGAAGATCAACAGATAAAAGTTACCCCGGGGATAACAGGCTAATCACGCCCAAGCGTCCACAGCGACGGCGTGGTTTGGCACCTCGATGTCGGCTCATCGCATCCTGGGGCTGGAGAAGGTCCCAAGGGTTTGGCTGTTCGCCAATGAAAGCGGTACGCGAGCTGGGTTCAAACCGTCGTGAGACAGGTTGGTCTCTATCTACTGTAGGCGTCATTACTTGAGAGGAGTCTTTCCTAGTACGAGAGGACCGGAAAGAACGAACCTCTGGTGTATCGGCTGTTCTGCCAAGGGCACTGCCGAGTAGCTATGTTCGGACCGGATAACTGCTGAAAGCATCTAAGCGGGAAGCCGACCTCAAGATAAGGTAATCGTTTCGATTTATCGAAACAAAATATCCTCGAAGACTACGAGGTTGATAGGCTTCAGGTGGAAGCCCTGTGAAGGGTGGAGCCGAGAAGTACTAATATATTTACGAATCGCTCTTCATGTTCCGGTTGCCGATCAGACCGTTTTTCGAAACGGCTGACACAATTGTTTCCATGCTCTCTTGCTGATGTTTTGATTGAGCTCAGCGTATCTGGTGTCTCTTGCCGCGAGGATACACCTCTTCCCATTTCGAACAGAGCCGTTAAGCTCGCGCACGCCGATGGTACCCCGCTTTGCGGGGGAGAGTAGGTCGATGCCAGGTACTGTGCGTTCAATCAGAAAAGCTCTCTTGCGAGGGCTTTTTACTTTTCTGTCAAAAAAACTCCACTGGATGTTTCACGGGCTTTTAGACAGTATTTCTTATTTTTCCTATACTGGAAGAAATTATTCTCTTTCATGTATGATGGATCATCGAAGTCAGAAAAAATTGGTATTTGGTGCTATATACGGCGTTTTGTTTCTGTGTTTTGCTTATCTTGTCTATCTTCCATTCAAACCTCCGGAGACATGCACTGATGGCAAGAAGAATCAAAATGAAACCGGCATCGATTGCGGTGGCGTGTGCGGTGCGTGCGCGGTTGCGCCAGTGTTGGAGGATATCCGGGTTGTTGAAACTGCGTGGGTGTTTGCGGGGAAGGGCAGTGAGTATGATATCGTCGGGAAGATATCCAATCCGAACAATGATTATGGCGCTTCGAGTGTTCCGTATACGTTTCGCGTGCTCGACGCGTCCGGAAGAATCTTGGCGGAGCAGTCTGGCGTGAGCTTTATTCTTCCAAAAGAAACAAAATATATTGTCGAAACCAGTCTGAGCTTGTCTGAGAAACCATCTCAGGTCGAGGTTGTTTTGGAAAATGTAGCATGGGAAAAATTCGCCGGATACAAGGAGCGTCCGGCTCTCGATATCTATAATAGGAGCTTTGAGCGCGCATCCGGAGTCAATTTCGGTGTGGCGAAAGGATTGGTTGTGAATAACAGCCCGTTTGATTTCACGAATATTGGGATTGCCGTTGTGCTGCGCGATGGAGGTGGGAAAGTGGTTGCGCTCCAGAAGACAGACATGCAGACGCTTCGCTCCGGCGAGCAGCGTGATTTTACGCTAGTGTGGCCGGATCCATTCCAGGGTGACGTTGAGAAAGTTGAAGTGCAAGCTGATGCCAATGTCTATCGGACCGACACTTTCATTCGCACCTATCTCCCAACCATGAGTCAGTCATTCCAGAATTTAAACCGGTAGAAGGGGATATAATATAGCTGACTATTTTTATGAGAGATGAAATAGAACTTGCCGTGGAATTTGAACGAGCGGTACGTTTTCTGGCGGATCGTATATCGGTTGCTGATGAGTCATCGAGGAAGCCTGTACTGTTCCATAATATTCGAGTCGGGACATATCTTTATGAGAAGGGGTATCCTCGCGATACCGTTATTGCAGGTGTTCTTCATGATGCGATTGAGTTTGCTGGCGTTACGAAGGAAGAGCTGGTGAATAAATTTGGCGAGGCGATAACACAGCTCGTACTTGCAAGTACGAAAGATGATTCGATTGAAGATAAGGCTGAAAAGACCCGAGAGCTTATACGTCGATGTGTTCAGAATGGAGAGGATGCCCTTATTGTAAAGACGGCAGATATTCTCGACAGCTTCAGATGGTACTCTCGGCTCGGCAATCACAATCAGATTGACTATTGCAGGAGGAATGCGGACGCAATATTCGAATACAAGCCTCAGGAGTTCTCCGATGATATTTTTCTGGAACTTAAGAGTTGGCGAGAGAGATAATATGGTGAGACGAGGAGTGATATAGGGGAATTTGGAAAGATTACATGATATTTTCCAATATGTCGATTTCAAATCATAAAAACAGAAAATACGAAATTATTCCGTATAATCCAGCTTGGGCTGATGTATTTGGTGAGGAGAAGAATATACTCCGCTCGATTTTTACTGATGACGCGATTTCTATCGAACATATCGGGAGTACTTCTGTTCCAGGCCTTGCCGGAAAGCGGACTGTAGATGTTTTGATTCTTGTGGAAAATGTTTCAGTTGCGGATAGGTTGAAGGAGAATATGGAGAGTTCCGGTTATAACGCGCTTGGCGAGTATGTGACCAAGGGAGCGCGACTTTTTGCAAAAGAATCAGACGGTGTTCGTATCTGCAATGTCCATATTTTTCAAAAAGATCATCCCCATGTGAGAGAAATGTTGCAGCTACGAGACTATCTTCGGACGCATCAAGATATAGTGAGTGAGTACAGCGCTCTAAAGTTTGAACTGGCAAACAAATATCCGGATGATTATGGATCATATAGAAAATACAAAGATGTGTGGATGAAAGTGCTACAAGACAAAATAAATGCAGAGTTTTTATCCAAGTGAAAGGGTTGGCTTTCATTTGTTAACCCCATATGTTTCGACGGTTTTTCCAAGGGGATTGGGTGCTGCTTTCGGCGACGTATTTGTTGCTGGGGGTGGGGCTCTTGACGATATATAGTCTGTCTGGCGGGTTTCCGCAGCAGCATATCTTCGTGCGGCAGGCGGTATTTGCAGCGATTGGCACTGTCATTCTTGTGTCGTTTCCGCTTTTTGATTATCGGCATCTTTCGAAATTGAGCACGCCGCTCTATTTTCTTGCCATAGGAATTCTCGCTCTCGTGCTGATTTTCGGGAGTACGATTCGCGGAACGTCCGGATGGTTGCAGTTTTTCGGGTTTCAATTTCAACCGGTTGAGTTTTCCAAAATCGTGCTTATTATATTCTTGGCGAGCTTTATCTCGCAGAAACGCAGCGAACTGGGAGATTTTGTCCGGCTCTTTGCATCTTTCGTGCTGACATCAATTCTTGTGTTTTTGGTATTGCGACAACCTGATCTCGGAAGTGCTTTGGTTCTAGCGGGCATTTGGTTTTTTATGGTGGTTGTTTCTGGGATACGGCGTCAACACCTTCTTTTGCTGGGGACATTCTTTGCAATTGTCATATCGGTCAGTTGGTTTTTCTTGGCACCATATCAAAAGGATCGGATCTCGACCTTTCTGCATCCGGACCAGGACCGGCAGGGGAGCGGATACAATGTTTTCCAGGCATTGGTCGCGGTTGGATCTGGCGGTATCGGCGGCAAAGGGCTGGGACATGGATCGCAATCGCAGTTTCAGTTTCTGCCGGAACGACACACGGATTTTATCTATGCGGTTGTGTCGGAAGAGCTTGGATTTATCGGGGCGGCGTTGGTGCTTTTCCTGTTTGGAGTGCTGTTATTTCGTGTTGTAAGGGCGGCGCTTCTTGCTCGGGATAATTTCGGATTTTTGCTCGGCATGGGGATTGCCTCCATGATATTTATACAAACCGCGGTAAATATCGGTATGAATATCGGTGTTCTTCCTGTAACGGGCATCCCGCTTCCTCTTTTGAGTTATGGCGGAAGTTCGCTTCTCTCGATTTTCATTGGTATGGCTATTGTCCAAAATATCGTCTCGCGCAGGCGAGAGCATGAATCGCATGAATGGTCCGGAGTATAATGCGATAAGCAGTTTTGTTTCGAATCCTTGACATCATTGTCATTTTTGAGTATACTTGCTCGGTATCCCTTTTTTCGATATTTCTATGCGAGTTCTTGTTATTGTCCAGGTTATCGTCGCTCTGCTTCTCATTGTTTCGATACTTTTGCAGAGTCGAGGTTCCGGGATGAGCGTTTCTTCCGGAGGAGGGAATTACTATGCCAAGCGGGGCTTTGAGAAATTTTTGCTTTTTGCGTCAGCGGGTCTTGCCTTTTTGTTTGTTTTTCTTGCCGGACTTAATGCCTATCTGACGCAGAGGCTGTAGGCCTTTCGGTTGACTTTTGACTTCGGGGTCGCTACCCTCTCTAGTGGAGGATGGGCGGTGTAATCCGTAATTCGAGCGTATTCGTGTTCCAACTCTTCAATTCTTTTCTCTAAAGAAGTGGGGAATATTTCTTGAAACGATCGGTTTCTGGGAGAAGATGACGGTATTCGCGCTTCTTTTTGTTGTTTTTGCCGGACTTTTTACTTGGTTGGCAATGCTTTTTCTGTCGCTGACAAAGCCGGTGCCGACCGAGGGCGGTGTGTACACCGAGGGAATTGTCGGTGAACCGATGCGCATTAATCCCATACTTGTGCAGGCAACGGATGTGGATGCGGATATGGTGCAGCTCGTATACAGTAGTCTTTTTTCCTATGACGATGCCGGGAAGATTCGCCCGAGCCTTGCGGAAGGATACGAGCTTTTGGAGGATGGGAAGAAGTATGTCGTGAAACTTCATTCAGGGGTGAAATGGCACGATGGGCAAGACGTGACGGCAGACGATGTGCTGTTTACTTTTCGGACGATACAAGATGCTTCTTATCGAAGCCCGCTCCGAGCTAATTGGCAAGGCGTCGAGGTTTCGAAAGGCGATGATGATCTGACGGTTGTCTTCACCCTCAAAAAGGCATATTTTGATTTTCTTGAAAACCTTACCGTTGGCATTGTTCCGAAGCATATATGGGACGGTATTTCTCCGGAGAAATTTTCTCTGGCTGATGCGAACCTGAATCCCGTCGGGTCGGGACCGTTCCGTGTCGAAGGTTTCAAGAAGGATTCAAATGGTACGATTCTCTCCTATGAGCTCCGAGCATTTCCGCAGTATTTTGAGGGTGTCCCATTTCTTCAGAAGGTAGTGCTCTATTTTTATGGGAGCGAAGAGGATGCTCTTTCGGCGTATCGTCGCCGAGAGATACTTGCGGTGAGCAATGTGACTCCCGAGTCGTTCCCGAGCGATATACGAGAGCAAAAGGACACCGTGGTGCATGATATTGCTCAGCCGCGTGTATTCGCTGTCTTTCTCAATGAGAAGAAGAATGCGGCGCTTGCTGAGGAGCCGATTCGACGAGCGTTCGCGCTCGCAACGGATCGGGAGGCGCTGGTTCGAGATGTGCTTGGCGGACATGGGGAAGTGGCGTATTCGCTTTTCTCCCCAGCTGCCGGAGCATATTCCGCTGCCGGCGAGGCATCGTCATTTAATCCCGATGAAGCGGTGAGAGTACTTGAAGATGCTGGCTGGACGCTTGGTGATGATGGTGTGCGGGAGAAGGATGGTGTGCATCTGGAGTTTGATATTGCGACGCCCAATTGGGATGAGCTTGTCAAAACGGCACATATGATAGAGAATGAATGGAATGCTATTGGCGCTCACATAACGGTGACGGTGCTGGAGAATGTCTCCGATGCTCAGCGCACGATTCGATCGCGAGACTACTCCGCATTGCTTTACGGGCTTGCTACAACGTTTGAGCCGGATCCGTATTCATTCTGGCATTCGAGTCAAACGGGCGAGCTTGAGCATAACTTCGCGTTGTTTTCTGATAAGCGAGCGGATGAGTTGCTTTCGAATGCCCGTGAAGAGCTTGATGCGGATGCCCGTTCCGGAATGTACCGCGAGTTTCAGGAGATTCTTGCCGCGAGAATGCCGGCGGTGTTTCTTTATTCACCGCGGTACGTGTATATACAACGCAAGAGTGTGCAAGGGTTTTCCGCTCAGGCAATTAATACTCCGGCATCCCGGTTTCAGGATGTAGCACACTGGTACATGAGCACAAAACGGGTGAAGAAATAAATAAGAGTGTGGTTCTACGCCTTCAAAAGATACAAGAATATGACAGACAGAATGCAGAATGCCGATCCGTCGGATTTTCGGAGAATGTTGATTGAATCGCCGGGACAGTTTCGTGTAGGATTTGAGTTGGGGAAGGCGGTTTTCGTATCGGGGACGTATTCCTCGATAGAGATTTCCGGTATGGGTGGGTCGGCGTTACCGGGGAATCTTCTGCGTGTTTATTTGGCGGATCTTTTCCGTCGCTTTGATGGGAAGCATCCAATTGCTATTTATCAGAATCGCTTCTACGGTCTTCCTCACGAGGCATATCAAGAAGGGTGTCTGAATTTTATTTGTTCATATTCCGGCAACACCGAAGAAACCGTCGCCGCGTTCGAGGAGGCGCTGAAGCGAAATCTGCCGTCGGTGGGCATATCGGCTGGAGGTCGAATAGAAGCACTCTGTCGCGAACACCATATTCCGCACATCAAACTCCCGATTCCGTTTGAGAATTTCCAGCCGCGCGTCGGCACAGGGTACTTCTTTGGGGCGATATTTGGAGTGTTGGCACAGCTTGGAATGGTGACGGATACCTGTGATGAGCTTGTTGGCGAAGCTGAGGCGGTTTCCCGGGAAATGGCTCATCTCGAGGAACAAGGAGAACTTCTTGCTGAGAAGATTGTCGGGAAGACACCGGTTATCTATGCGGATACGCGATACAAATCCGTTGCCATGATTTGGAAAATAAAAATGAACGAAAATGCCAAAACTCCTGCGTTTTGGAATTTCTTTCCCGAGCTCAATCACAACGAGATGGTGGGATTTACGAATCCTCAGGGGAAGTTTTTTCTCATCTTGCTGCTCGACAGTGAGGGAAACGCGCAGATGCGGAAGCGATTTGAAGTTACAGCGAAAATTCTTGAGAGTCGCGGCGTATCGTCGGAAACAATAGATATGGGCGAGGGAAGCGTTTTTACGAAAATGTTTCGCATGATCTTTCTTGGTGATTGGGCGTCGTACTATTTGGCACTGCGTTACGGTGTTGATCCGACGCCGGTCGATATGGTGGAGGAGCTCAAGAAATCGTTGGCATAGTTTTTGGAGAGAGCTTCGTGTATCCGGGATATTTTGTGTGTGGCAGGTTAGGTTATTGTGCATTGATGGTGTAGATGAGTGCGCCCCTGATCCGGGTCGGTTCTTTGGATAAAGAAAGGTAGTAAGGGGATATGGCGGAATTGGTAGACGCGCTGGCTTCAGGAGCCAGTTCTCGCAAGAGAGTGAGAGTTCGAGTCTCTCTATCCCCACACCGATAGCAATGACTTTGTTGTGCTAAAATGTTTGGAATTGCGAGTGTATGCCTGGTCGATGGCAGATACTCTTCTTCCTTCTTTGTCGCATGCTTGTGCGGCTCTCACAGTGTTTTTGCTTTTTCATTTGGTAATTGCAGTTTTTATTTTTTGCATATGACAGAATCATCATCTTTATCTCCCGCTTCGAGCGATTTTACTCCCGGGAGCTCGAGGCGTCCGCGGAATTTTCCGCGAAGGAGATCGTTTGGCGCAAATGATCAAAATAAACAGGGGATTCGTTCGGATCGATCCGGCGAAGCGTCAGGCTCTCGAAATCATCATCGGGGAAGTTTTTCCCGCCACAATGTCAGCGGAGGTCGAACAAGTGAGTCCGGAAGGAAACCACTTGACTTAGGATCTATCTCATCATTTTTGGCAGAGCCACTTCGCAATATCTCTTTCGAGCGGGATCGGAAATTTGTTGCCGCATCGGATATGGCAACATCGAACCAGCTGGGAGCGCGCTTGCAAAGACCGGAGAGATCCCGAGAGAGCCAGCCGATGCCTCATTCAGGGAATCGTCGCACGGATCGCCCGAGAAAATCAATGCATGCCAATAGATCGAGATCGGTCAACCGCTCGGCGGAAGCGTCGGATGATACCGTATCAATGTCGAAACAAACCGCACGTAAGTTTGCGGCGTCGCGACGGGAGCCAAAGCCGTTTCTCTTTGATCGGAACGAGGGCGGGACAGTGCCTCCTATCGGTAAGGGACTGCTTCGTGTTATTCCTGTTGGCGGTCAGGAGGAAGTCGGTCGAAACATGACGATATTCGAATATGAAAACGATATCGTGATTATCGACATGGGTGTGCAGTGGCCGGAGGCGGACATGCCCGGCATCGACTACATCGTGCCGAATATCAGTTATCTCAGGGGGAAGGAAAAAAATATCCGCGGCGTAATTTTTACGCACGGGCACCTCGATCATATCGGCGCGGCGCCTATTCTTCTCAAAGAATTGAACTACCCGCCGATTATCGGTCGCGATTTGACCATTGCTCTTGTCAAACGAAAAGTGGAGGATCATGAACAGGGTTCCACTTCTCGTCTCAAGATCGTGCCAGTTCGCTCGCTGGCCGATGTGATACAGCTGGGCGTCTTTCGGGCGAAGTTCTTCGAGGTAGAACATTCTATCATGGATGCGGTGGGCGTTGTTCTCGAGACGCCGGAGGGATCGATCATTCACATGGGTGACTGGACTATTGGTCGGGACCCGATCAATCCCAAGCCGATTACGTATACGCATCTTGCCGATCTCCCCAAGCCTACAATACTGATGCTTGAAAGTCTGGGCGCGCTCAAGTCCGGAGATTCGCCGTCGGAGCGGGAAGTGCACCGGAATTTGCAGCATCTTTTGGAGAGTGCGCCGGGACGCATTATTCTCGCGACGTTTGCTTCACAAGTGCAGCGTATCGCGTATATCATCGAATATGCCGAGCGCATCGGGAAGAAAGTGGCGCTCGAGGGTTACAGCATGAAGATGAACATGGAAATCGCCAAGGAGCTCGGGTATCTCAAGGCGAAGAAGGAGACTATCATTACCGTGAATGATATTCATAAGTATCCGGACAATCAGGTGTTGGTGATTTGCACCGGAGCACAGGGCGAACTTAATGCAGCACTTTCGAAAATTGTCACGGACAACCACCGATTTATCAAGCTGCAGAAGAAGGACACGATTGTATTTTCGTCATCGGTGATTCCGGGAAATGAGCGGAGTATACAGCGGCTCAAGGACAATCTCTACCGAAAGTGCGACAACGTGCTTCATAGCGAGACGCTCGATGCGCAGGGTATTCATCTTGATATTCATATTGGCGGGCATTCGACGGCAAAAGGTATCGAAGAGATGCTCCGGCAGGTGCGCCCGACATTTTTCTTGCCGGTCTATGCCAATCACTACTTCCTCAAGGAGGCGGCAAAGATTGCGAGTCGAATCGGATTTCCGGAGAATCGGGTCTTCGTACTTGACAACGGAGGCATTCTCGAAGTGGCGAAAGGCGAAGCAAAAGTGTTTCCAAAGAAGGCGGATTCAAGCTATGTATTCATTGATGGGCTCGGCGTCGGCGATATCGGACATGTGGTGTTGCGGGATCGGCAGATGCTCGCTCAGGACGGCATGATCGTTATCACAGTGGTCATCGATTCGAAGACAAAGAAAATAATAGGTTCGATACAGATTACGTCGCGCGGATTTATTCATGTAAAAGAAAATTTTGATTTGGTGAATGAGACAAAACGAAAGGTGACAAAAATTGTGAAAGATTCTACGTCGAAAGACACGTCACTTGATTGGAATCTTGTGAAGAACAATATTCGTGATACCGTTGGACAGTTTCTCTTCATAAAGACCGAGCGCCGACCGATGGTCTTACCGGTTATTGTCGAGGCATAAGCATTGAACGACAGCGTATGCAAATAGAGGGGGTTTCGATGTATCTGTCGAACCCCTTTTGTTGTCTCAAGCAATGTTCCGAATGGGCGGTGATGTCTGTCCATATGGAATGGCGGTCTTTATGCTTCAGTAGTAGCTATGAGATTTCTCGGTTACGATCGGGATGACAGAAACAAGGGATACGTTAGGCAACTACGGAGGCTTACGTACGAATTTTCTGAAATGATATACTGGAGGCATCTCTTTGCAATTTTCTATGAAACAATCAGAACCCTCTTCGCCTGAGGAGCTGCTTCTCGGACTGTCATCCCATGAGGCGCATGATCGCTTGGAGCGATTTGGCGAGAATGTTCTTTCACCTCGCCGGCGTATAAACCCGGTTCTTGCATTTTTCAGGGAGTTTTCGAGTCCACTTCTCATTATTCTCCTGGCGGTTTCTTTCGTTTCCTTCTTCTTTCTCGGGCAGCGAACCAATGCGACGATTATCTTTGCTATGGTATTAATCTCGGCGGTTGTCGACTTTGCCAATACGTTCCGGTCGGAGCGTGCCGTGGAGCGACTTGCGGAGCGCGTGCGAACACTCTCTCGCGTGCGTCGCGACGGCAAAGAAAGAGAAGTTGATGCCAGAAGTCTTGTTCCGGACGATATCGTACTCCTCTCTGCGGGGAGTCTCATTCCGGCGGATGCGGACGTACTTGAAGCTCGAGACTTTTTCGTTAATCAGTCGGCGTTTACCGGCGAATCATTTCCGGCGGAAAAGCGTCCGCTGGGCAATCGAACGCAGGCGGAACGCCTGACTGAACGGGACGACCGAGTATTTATGGGCACAAGTGTCGTGTCCGGATTTGCAACCGTTCGTGTCGCTTTGACGGGAGCACAGACGGAATATGGGAAAATTGCCTCGGGTGTTTCCCGGGAGAAAAGCGAGACTGATTTTGAACGGAATATTCGCGGATTCAGTCTCTTCGTGATGCGCCTCAACTTTGTACTGGTCGGGCTGGTGCTTTTGGTGAATACGCTTCTGGGACGAGACTTTATCGAGTCATTGACATTCTCAATTGCAATCGCTATCGGACTGACGCCTGAGCTTCTACCGGTCATGCTCTCGGTTTCACTCGCGCGCGGATCGGTACGCATGGCAAAGAAGCATGCTATCGTTAAGAATCTTTCGTCCATACAAAATTTTGGCAGCATGACGGTGCTTTGTACCGACAAAACAGGAACGCTTACGCAAGACAAGATCACGCTCATCAAGCACATCGACGGAGATGGACATGACTCTGAAGAGGTATTCTTTTATTCGTATCTCAACAGTGCTTATCAAACAGGAGTTAAGAATCCGCTTGATCGGGCGATTGTGGAACACGGAAAGCCGGATATATCCTCCTATGAAAAAGTGGATGAAGTGCCGTTTGACTTTGTGCGGCGTCGTGAGTCTCTGGTGGTGGCGAATCGCGGCAAGAAGATATTGACTACCAAGGGCGCTCCAGAGCACGTGCTTCCCATCGTGTCGTCTATCCGTATTGCCGGGAAAGACGTGGCGATAGATGAAGATCGACAGAGAGCTCTTCGGGAATCGGCGGAGACTCTCTTCGGAGAAGGGTTTCGCGTTTTGGCGATTGCCACGAAGACACTCGATGCTGATGATTACACTTACGATGCTGCTGATGAGTCGGACATGACATTTGTCGGGTTTGCCGCATTTCTCGACCCGCCAAAGAAAGATGCGATGCAAACCATTCGCGAGCTATCCGATGTTGGTGTCGCGGTAAAGATTCTTACGGGAGACAGCGATACGCTGACACGGAAAATCTGCGCGGATATCGGTATACCGGTTCTGGGAACCGTACTCGGGAAAGATATCGATCGGCTGTCTGAGTCAGAAGTGGCAAAACTCGCGCTTAAGACCACGATATTTGCCCGTGTGACGCCGGCAGAGAAAGAGCGTATTATTCAAGCGCTTCGCACGCTCCCTGACACGGTGGTCGGCTATATGGGCGATGGCATCAATGATGTAACGGCGCTGCATGCCGCTGACATCGGTATATCGGTTGAGAATGCGGTCCCGGTTGCCAAGGATGCGGCGAATATTATTCTCCTCGAGAAGAGCTTCTCGGTGCTCAAAGACGGTATTGAGGAGGGAAGGAAGACCTTTCAAAACACACTCAAATATATTCGCATGTGGATCTCATCGAACTTTGGCAATATGTTTTCGATGATGGGCGCCTCGGCTATCTTGCCGTTTCTTCCGATGAGTCCGCAGCAGATTCTTCTCAATAACTTTCTCTACGATTCCTCTCAGGTGGGACTGCCGATGGATCGCGTGGATCGAGAATCTATCACGCGTCCTGCGCGGTGGGACTTCAGTGGCATACGCCGATTCATGATTATCTTTGGCACGATCAGTTCAGTGTTCGATTTCCTGACATTTGGTGTGCTCTTTCTTTTCTTTGGACTCAATGAGGGTGTCTTTCAAACGGGATGGTTTTTGGAATCGCTTGCGACACAGGTGCTTGTCATATTCATTGTTCGCACGAGGCACATCCCGTTTTTCCGAAGCGTGCCGGGAGGATTTCTCATTGCCAATGCGCTTCTTGTCGTTGCAACCGGCTGGCTCATCGCGCTTTCGCCGTTTGGGCGCATATTCGGTTTCGAGCTTCTGCCGATACCGGTTTTTCTCTCAGTGGTTGGCATCACGATCGCTTATCTCCTCTCGGTTGAAATTGCCAAGCGCATCTTCGAAAAGACCGTTCGTCTGGAAGGTTGAATTTGCTATCCAACCATTGACGGTGGATGATGACTATGTTACAGTGTTGCATGGGGAATCCCAATCACTTTCGAGGAGGTGTGATATGCAAGCACAATTTGTTCCTTTTGATTTTTTTGGAGACCTGTTTTTTGGAAGGATTTGGCACTTGGATCGTTGGAGGGAATTGCTGGCGGTATACCACAGCGCAACGCCTGGCAGCTTCATGAGCGCAGTCAGATCGGATGATATTGGAGAGGACGTTCCGAGTTTCACGCTTAATTCAGACAAATCTCAAGTCACTCTAGAGGAATGGGCAAAAAGTAACGGCATGTTTGATGAATTGATGTCTATTGGTGAATGAATGTTCGGACCCTGCAGGATGAATCTTGTAGGGTCTTGATTTTGCGTTTTACTGAGGAATTGCGTACACTGTCTTGACTATGAGGAAGAATTTTTGGCAGGAGTTGCCGAAGCCGTTCTTTGCACTTGCGCCGATGGCGGGAGTGACGGATACGGTGTTTCGGCAAATTATTGCGCGACGTGCGAAACCGGATGTGTTCTGGACAGAGTTTGTGTCGTGTGACGGAATATGTTCACGCGGGCGCGAAGCTCTCCTGCGGGATTTTATCTTTACAGAAATCGAGCGGCCGATCGTAGCGCAAGTATTTGGAGCGACGCCGAAACATTTCTACGAGACAGCGCGGCTCGTTGTTTCGCTTGGATTTGATGGCATCGATATCAATATGGGGTGCCCGGACAAAGCGGTGGTGGCGCAGGGCGCGGGCGCCGCACTCATCCGAACGCCGGAACTTGCGCGCGATATTATCAGCGCTACGAGAGAAGGTATCATGTCTGCCGGTTCCTCGATGTCTCTTTCGGTGAAGACGCGAACCGGATTCGATCGCGATGAAGTGGACACCTGGATTCCAACACTGCTCGATATGCAGCTTGACGCGCTCACGATTCACGCGCGGACCAAGAAAGAGCTGTCGGATGTGCCAGCCCGTTGGGACGATGTCGCGCGAGTGGTTTCGCTCGCGCGAGGTACGGACACGCTTGTCATCGGTAATGGTGATGTGCGCGATCTCGCCGATGCAAAGCAAAAGGCGAATGAAACGGGCGCCGATGGCGTGATGATGGGTCGCGCAATATTTGGAAATCCGTGGGCATTTGAAAAAAACGGAAAAATTCCAACCGTTCAAGAAAAAATCCGGGCGCTTGTCGAGCATACGCGCCTCTATGAGGAAACCTGGGGGAGTACCAAGAGTTTCGATCTTATGAAGAAACACTACAAAGCGTATGCGAACGGCTTTTCGAATGCGTCGGATCTTCGTGTGCAACTGATGCTCTGTCGAGACGCTGATGAAGTGGCGAGTGTTGTTGAAAGTTTTCTACACGCAACAACCATATGAAAGCAACCTTTTCTGATCGGGTGCGCGCTGTGGTGGCGCGGATTCCCAGAGGCGAGACGATGACCTACAAACAGGTAGCGGAATGTGCGGGGAGTCCACGTGCTTTTCGTGCGGTCGGAAATATTCTCAACAAGAATTATGATCCGAGTATTCCATGCCACCGCGTCGTCCGAAGCGATGGAAGCACTGGCGGATACAATCGTGGTGCGGAGAAGAAGCGGGAGATATTGCAGGAGGAACGTTTCGATCTCGACAAGACAGTGCGAGAATGTTAATGTGCGACTACTGTTCTTAACCAACTGAAAGGAGTGTTTCATGAGTACCTTTTATGGTGGCTTGCTTGGGTTGGATGAAAATTCTTTGTATGATCTTGGAAGAGTGATAGGCGAAATATCAGAAAAAAGACCTGATATTACCCACCGAATACTTGTTGGTATTCGAGATGGGATGGTAGATGCCAAGTCCTTTTCTGGGTATGGGTTTGGTGAACTACTAGAAGCACTGGAGCGGCATTATCGGTCTTCTTGCTCTATTAATCAAGATGTTGCTCCTTCTATCCCGTTTGTGAAGTCGAACACCCTCTCAGGTTCTGGGAGGCTTCGGTTTCAAATAATTCCTTGAAAGCGTTCATCTGAAAGGTTGCCAGTGCCGATATCGTCTCATAATGTCGTAATTGATGTAAGTGACAGCCTGTACAGATATGCGAAGGAGCAGGCGGGTAAGCCGTTTGATCCGAATACACCGCGCGTGACGGAAAAAGAAAGGAGAATCCTAAGAAATGGTCGGCTGTCGAAAGAATGAAAACTAAGGTGGAAATCCAATAAGAGTGTTGTCTTGGGAGTATAATTGCGCTACACTGTTCAATCAGTTGTAGCGTGTTTTTTATGCCGAAAAAGGCGAAAGTCGAGGCGCATTTGCCGCAGGAGTGGATTACGGTGAAGGGGGCGCGGACGCACAATTTGAAAAATATCACCGTGTCGATTCCGCGAGGAAAGATGACGGCATTTACCGGACTCTCGGGGTCGGGGAAGTCTTCGCTCGCCTTCGATACGATATTCGCCGAGGGGCAGCGGCGGTATGTCGAGTCGCTCTCGGCATATGCGCGGCAGTTCTTGAACCAAATGCAGAAGCCGGATGTCGACGAAATCGAAGGGCTCTCGCCGGCGATTTCGATCGATCAGAAATCGCGCTCATCCAATCCGAGATCGACTGTGGCGACGATTACCGAAATCTATGACTACTTGCGCGTGCTCTACGCGCGCATCGGGCGGCCGCATTGTCTTCTCTGCGGGCGGGAAATCTCCAAACTTTCGACGGACGAAATGATCGGATTCATTTCGGAGCGAGCGGCGGCATCGAGTACGAAGGAATCGCTTCGTATTCTGGCGCCGGTGGTGCGCGGGCGGAAGGGTGAATACTATCAGCTTCTCTATGATGCGCTTGGCAAAGGGTTTTCAGAAGCTCGAATTGATGGCGAGATGAAGAGTCTGCGCGAGCGCGTCGTGCTCTCAAAACACAAGGCGCATACTATTGACCTCTTGGTCGATACAATACCTGTGTCGGAACTCTCGAGTACGATGTGGAGCGAGGATGCGGCGATGCGTCTCCGTGAGGCGGTGGAACGATCGCTTGAGGAATCGGAAGGACTCGTCAAAGTCGTGATCGGCGAAGATGAGAAACTTCTGTCGTCGAAATACTCCTGCCCCTACGACGGGTTTTCATATCCGGAGGTTGAGCCGCGATTGTTTTCGTTCAATTCTCCCTATGGCGCGTGTCCGGAATGCAACGGACTGGGTACGAAGCATTTCTTCGGAAGCGATCCGTGCCCGGTGTGTCATGGGAGCCGCTTGCGCGAAGAGGCGCTTCAGGTAAAGGTATGCGGCAAGAACATCGTGGAATTCTCCGGCATGGTGATCGGCGAAGCGAAGGCGTTTCTCGATACGGCGGCGCTTGATGATCGCGAACGAGCTATTGCGGCGGTGGTTCTCCGGGAAATCGGCAGCCGCTTGAAGTTTCTTCTCGATGTCGGACTTGAGTATCTCTCGCTTGATCGCCGCGCCAATACGCTCTCGGGCGGCGAGTCGCAGCGCATTCGTCTGGCGTCGCAGCTGGGAAGTCGGTTGGTGGGCGCGCTTTATGTATTGGATGAGCCGACGATCGGTCTGCACCCGCGCGACAATGATCGTCTCATCAAGACACTCGTTGAGTTGCGCAATCTCGGCAATACGATTATCGTCGTTGAGCATGATGAAGATACGATTTTCGCTTCCGACTATATTGTCGATATCGGACCCAAAGCCGGCGTGCATGGCGGCGAAGTGGTGGTATCCGGATTTCTCGAAGAATTGCTGACGGCGAAGAAAAACGAATCGAAGTCGCTCACGCTTTCGTATCTCCGTGGCGAGTCGATTATTCCGGTGCCGGAGCGGCGGCGTACGAAAGAGAAGGGTGCGGTAAAGATTCGTGGTGGCAGGGCATTCAATATCAAGAATATGGATGCGGATATTCCGCTCGGGCGCATCGTGGCGATTACTGGCGTGTCCGGATCTGGCAAGTCATCATTTCTCTATGAGATTCTCTATCAAAATCTTCGTGCGCGACTTGATCGGCGATATCGGAGTCCGAAGACGGTAAATTGCGCTTCATTCACGGGGACGGAATATCTCTCTCGCGCCGTGCTGATTGACCAGTCGCCAATCGGGCGGACACCGCGCTCCAACCCGGCGACCTATACCGGCATGTGGACGCATATTCGCGATATGTTTGCGTTGACTCCGGAAGCGCGCTTGCGCGGGTGGCGATCGGGGCGGTTCTCATTCAATGTGAAGGGCGGGCGATGTGAGACGTGTGAAGGAAACGGACAGATTGCGGTCGAGATGCACTTCTTGCCGACCGTGTACGTGCCGTGCGATGTCTGTGGCGGGAAACGCTTTACCAAGGAAACGCTCGAAGTGACCTACAAGCACAAAAGTATCTATGATGTTCTTCGGATGACCGTCGAAGAAGCGCGAGAATTTTTCAAGGACATTCCCGCGATTGCGGATCGCTTACAGACGCTCCTTGACGTGGGGCTTGGCTATCTCGAACTTGGACAGTCAGCGACGACGCTCTCGGGCGGAGAGGCGCAACGCATAAAAATTGCGAGCGAACTCTATCGCCCCAATCTTCAACGAACGATGTATCTTCTCGATGAGCCGACCGTCGGGCTCCATTATGAGGATGTGCGAAAGCTTATCGAAATTCTCGACCGGCTCGTCGAAAAGGGAAACACGGTCGTAACCATTGAACACAATATGGATATCTTGAAGAGCGCCGATTATATCCTCGATATCGGCCCCGAAGGTGGCGCAGGCGGTGGCTGCCTCGTTGGGAAAGGCACTCCCGAACAAGTCGCCAACAATCCGAAGTCACACACGGGCATATATTTGAAACGGGTGTTGAAACACGCGCGGTAATATACCCATAGACCTTTGTTTATTCTGTGATTTCTCGTAGATTTCTTGGTGCTATGCAGACCAAACGGATTGTGACAATTGGCGGGGGGACGGGGAGTTTTACGTTGCTGCAGGGATTGAAGCGGCACCCGTTTCGGCTTTCGGCAATTGTTTCCATGGCGGACGACGGCGGATCGACCGGGGTGCTTCGTGATGAGCTTGGGGTATTGCCGCCGGGCGATGTGCGGCAGTGTCTCGTGGCGCTTTCGCAGTCGTCGGACAAGATGCGCGAACTCATGAACTATCGTTTCGAAGACGGGGGACTCAAGGGGCATAGTTTCGGCAACTTGTTCTTGTCGGCACTCGAGAAGATGGAGGGGAATTTTTCAGAAGGCGTCCAGCGGGCAATGGAAATACTGAATGTGTGCGGTGAAGTGATTCCCGTCACCGATGACGATGCACATCTCGAGATGAAACTTTCCGATGGAACGATATTGCGAGGAGAAAATGAGATTAATCATGCGGAGACATTGCAGGAGTCCGGCATTGAAAAGTTCTCTTTTGCAAAGCCGGTTCGGGCGAGCACTCTTGCTTTGAAACGAATTGGCGAGGCGGATGCGATTGTGATCGGACCGGGGAATTTTTACTGCAGCCTCTTGCCCAATATGCTCATCAAGAGCTGCGCAAGAGCGATACGCGATGCGTCGGCGCGGGTGATATTTGTCGCCAACCTGACGAATAAGCGCGGGCATACGAGCGGCTGGAATATCGGGGACTTTGTGCGGGAACTGGAGAAGTATATCGGGCATGGCCGTGTGGATTTCGTTGTCTGGAATGCGCGGAAGCCCAGCGGAGAACTCATTCGGAAATATGAAGAGCAGGAAGGAGAAGGCATGCTGGTTGACTTTGATCGGGAAGGAGATGATTCTCGCACGTACCGCGTGCTCCGCGCCGATATCGTGTCGGATCGCGCGCCGGTTGCGCAGGGAAGCGACGCAATCGCGACGACACGCTCGTTTATTCGCCACGATCCGGATCGTCTGGCGCAGGCAATTGCTTTCTTGGTCCATTTTGATTCAAAGAAGCGCGTTATTCACGATATCGTATGAATATTGAAATGTTTGAAAATCAATATCGAAAACAGTTGCCCGACTCTCCGGGGGTGTATTTTTTCGTGGACGAACAGGGGCGGATACTGTATATCGGCAAGGCGACGTCGCTTCGGGATCGGGTGAAAAGTTATTTCATGCAAGACATGCTCCTGACACGCGGACCGAAAATTGTGCGGATGCTTGAACTTGCGACGGATATCAAATGGCAAGAAGCCGACTCGGCGCTCGAAGCACTGCTTCTTGAAGCAAATCTTATTCACAAGCATCGGCCGCCGTACAATACAGACGCGAAAGATGACAAGAGCTGGAATCATGTTGTGATCACGAAGGAGAAATTTCCGCGAGTGCTTATTGAACGCGGTAGAAGATTGGAAGATCGAATATCGAATGCGGAAGAGGGAAGTAAGAATAAAGAATTTGGAATGAAGATTCGGGCGATGTTCGGACCGTTCCCGAGCGGCGGGTCGCTCAAGGAGGCGGTGAAAATTGTGCGGAAAATTTTTCCGTTTCGGGATACTTGCACGCCGTTTGATAATGCTGCAAGCAAAGAAGATGCAATCAAATCTGCTCGTCATGCTTCTCGACGAAGGAGAGATGTGAGGGGGTGTTTTAACTCGCAAATAGGATTGTGCCCCGGCGTCTGCACGGGTGATATATCGGCGCGGGAATATGGCAAGACGATACGAAATATAATTTTGTTCTTCGAGGGGAAGAAATCGACTCTCGTGCGTATGCTGGAACGCGAAATGAAATCCGAGGCGAGAGCGCTTCGATTTGAGCGTGCAAGCGAAATTAAGAAAACGCTCTTTGCACTTTCGCATATTCAAGATGTGGCGCTTTTGAAGAAAAGCATATTCGATATTTCTTCGTCTGAGCGTTCCGGCGAATCGGAAGGAAAACAGAGAATAGAATCGTACGATGTGGCACACTTGGGCGGAACGGATACGGTTGGCGTGATGACAGTGGTGGAGAATGGAAAGTCCAACAATCAAGCATATCGGAAATTTATTCTTCGAGGTGAGGCGCGCGGAAATGATTTGGCGGCACTTGAAGAAGTATTGAGGCGCCGCTTCAAACACAGCGAGTGGGGATTGCCGACACTCATTGTCGTTGATGGGTCAAACCTTCAGAGACATGTAGCCGAAGCGGTATTGCGTGATTTTTCGATTGATATCCCGATTGTTTCTGTTCTGAAAGACGAGCATCATCGGCCAAAGGGGGTGCTCGGACCAAGAAAGGAGCGAATGGCTCATCAAGAATCCATACTCCTTGCCAATAGCGAGGCGCACCGATTTGCAATTTCTTTTCATCGGAAGCGCAGAGGACGGGCTTTCTTAAGACAGTGATCTGATTTTTTGTCTGTTTCCAGCTCACCTGCTACACTGACGGTAACAGAGAATTTCTTTGTATTTTCTTACAGATTCCTATTATGGGTGCAACGAAAAAAATTCTTATTATAGAGGATGAGAAACCGTTGTCTCGGGCGTTGGAATTAAAACTGACGCATGTCGGATTTGAGACGAAAACCGCCGTGAACGGCGAAGAAGGGCTGTCTCTCTTGCAGAAGGAATCGTTCGATCTTGTTCTGACGGATTTGGTTATGCCGAAGGTGGATGGGTTTGCCGTGCTTTCGGCACTGAAGGAGCGAGGCAATACGACGCCGGTGATTGTATTGACCAATTTAAGCCAAGCGGAAGATGAGTCACGAGCGAGAACTCTTGGCGCATCGGGCTTTTTGGTAAAATCGGATATCTCTGTCGCTGAAATTGTCGAACGTATAAAGTACGTGTTCGAAGAGGCATGAGTTTTTCTCCGGATCGGTTTTCTTGAGGGAGCAAAAATAAAAAGAGGGATTTTATGGATATCAGTGCGGAGGACATCAAGAGGATTCTTCTCGAGGGGAGTTATGTGGCGCAGGACGATATTCGGAAGACAGAAATAAAAGCGGAGGCTCGGGGAATTTCTCTGACGAAGCTTCTCTTAGAGGAGGGATTGATGAGCAAGGATCTTTTGGGACAGGCGATTGCCGAATCGCTCGGTGTGTCGTATTCCGATTTGAATTCCGCATCTGTCTCACCGGAGCAGGTGAGGCGAATTCCCGAAGAGATTGCAAAGAAATATCGCGCGGTTGTTTTTTCCGAAAAACAAGACACTGTTACCATTGCAACAGATTCTCCTCGAGAAGAGGTGATGATTTCAGAGATTGCCCCGATTTTTACTGGCAAGAAAATTGTTACAACTTATTCACTTCCGGAGGACATCGAGTCACTTTTTATTCATTACAAGAAATCGCTCGAGACGCGCTTCTCAAAGATTCTTGAAGATAATAGCCAGGTTGCTTCGGGATTTCTGGAGGAGATATTCGAAGATGCGGTTGAGTTTCGGGCATCGGATATTCATTTTGAGCCGAATGAGAGTAGTGTGGTTATTCGGTTTCGTATCGATGGCGTCTTGCAAAATGCCGGAACGCTTCCGAAAGAATACTACGATACGCTATTGAATCGAATCAAGGTGAAGAGCGGTTTGCGTATCGACGAGCACTTCTCGGCACAGGACGGATCGCTACGGTATGGAAAAGGCGATGGAGCGGTTGATATGCGGGTCTCGATTGTCCCGACTGTCGAGGGAGAAAAAGCAGTGTTGAGAGTGCTCTCTTCCTATATTGAGGGGCTCTCGTTGGCAGATATCGGTCTTTCTTCCGAGAATCAGGAAGTGTTGCAAACGTCTGCCAAGAAGCCGTTCGGCATGATCTTGGTCGTGGGACCGACGGGAAGCGGGAAGACAACGACGCTGTATTCATTGCTGAAACTTCTGAATAGCCCCGATGCGAACATTACCACTATCGAAGATCCGGTCGAATACAAAGTGAGAGGAATAAATCAGATTCAAGTGAATGCGCGAACGAACTTGACATTTGCTCAGGGCTTGCGTTCGATTGTCCGTCAAGATCCCGATACGATTCTTGTGGGGGAGATACGTGATCGGGAAACAGCGGAAATCGCAGTGAATGCGGCACTCACCGGACATTTGCTTCTCTCAACCTTTCACGCGAATGATGCAGCGACAGCACTCCCTCGGCTGGTTGATATGGGCATTGAATCGTTTCTCTTAGCCTCGACGCTTGATATCATCGTAGCGCAACGTTTGGTACGAAAGATATGTGCGGCATGCCGATCGGGAGTTTCGGCGTCTGTTCTCAGTGGAAAGCTCGGCGCGGTATCTCGGTCTGTTTTGACGACATATTTCCCTGAGGAGTCGGCCACATTTTATGAAGGAAAGGGATGCGCTCTGTGTAGCGGCACGGGATATAAAGGGCGAACGGCGCTTTTTGAATGCATACGTATCACGCCTGCCATGCAGGATCTTATTGTGAAAAAACCGTCGACGCAAGAAATATGGAAGTTGGCAAGAGAGGAAGGTTCACTTTCCTTGTTTGAAGACGGCGTCCTTAAGGTGAAGAATGGCATTACTACTGCAGAGGAGTTGTTCCGTGTCGCTGAGCCGCCAAATGTATGAGTAATGCAACATCGGCATCTCATCGCCTATTCGCCACGGTTGGATTGGGGAAGGAGTTGGATTATTTGGTTGAGAATTTGAGCATGCTTGTGTCGGCGGGTATGCCTGTTTCGAGCGCGCTTGATGCGATCGCCGAAGAAACGCAGTCTCATCGAATGAAACGCGCTATTCTCTCGATGCGCACTGATATCGAGAGCGGATTGACGCTCTGGGCAGCTTTGGAAAGAAGCGGATTGTTCCGAGAACATGTAGTATCGCTTGTCCGCATCGGCGAAGAATCCGGAAGGCTGGTTGAGAATCTGAAAGTAGTATCGGTTGAAGAAGAAAAAGATCGGCTTTTCCGTTCCAAACTTCGATCGGCAATGACGTATCCGATCTTTGTGCTCCTAGTGACAGCGGTTGTCGGTATCGGTATTGCATGGTTTATCTTGCCGAAACTCGCGTTGGTATTCTCACAGTTAAAGATTGCTCTTCCGTGGATCACCAAAGCACTGATTAGTGTGGGCGTGTTTCTGAATGCGTCCGGCTGGAAGGTGCTTCCAGCGGGGTCGATCGTGATTGCGGTACTTTTTTATTTCGCATTCTTCTTCCCGAAGACCAAGGTTATCGGACAGTACTTTCTGCTCTTCATTCCCGGAGTAAAGCAGTTGATATCGGAGGTTGAAATGGCGCGGTTCGGATTTCTTTTGGGGACGCTTCTTTCCGCGGGAATACCGGTGGTAAAGTCTCTTGACTCTTTAGTGAGAGCGACTGATTCTGTCCCGTACAGAAAACTTTTTCTGTATCTGCGTAATTCTATTGAAGCGGGAAACTCTTTTCAAAAAAGCTTTGCTTTGTTGCGTCGCGGAGACCGTCGAATATCTCGGCCTATTCAACAACTCATCGTTGCGGCTGAACGATCCGGAAATCTTCCGGAAACATTCTTGAAGATAGGATCGACGTACGAAGGCAAAGCGGATGCGACGACGAAAAATCTCACGGTTATTTTGGAGCCGATCCTATTGGTTCTCGTATGGCTCGGAGTGGTCGGAGTGGCGCTTGCGGTTATTCTTCCGATCTACAGTCTGGTAGGCGGACTCAACCAGAATGAAGATTCGACAGCGTCTATGCAGTCAACTACCGAACAGCCTCTCTCGGTCAATTCTTCTCCCGAATCCCCGGAAAGCGGATCGTTGGCCGAACCGCAAGCAATTCCAGAGACCGGTGCTGCATTGTCGGGAGAAACGCCCAATGTTCTGCCAGTGATTCGCGTGCAAGAAACGAATGTTGGATACTTGAATGTTCGCGATATCCCTGCGGCGTCGGGTGCGCTGGTGGGGAAGGTGGTTCCGGGCGATACGCTCTCGTATACGGAAGAACGGGATGGCTGGTTCTCGGTTGTCTTGCCGAATGGAGAGTCCGGCTGGGTGTCCGGAGATTATGTGGAAAGAGTAACTGAACAATCGCCATGAGATCGTCGGCCCATGCTTTCACTCTGCTTGAAGTCATGCTCTCACTTGCGGCTATGGCGGCGATTGCGGGTATTTCCGTGCCGATCTATCAATCGTTTCAAGTAAGAAATGATTTGGATATTGCGGCAACGACTATAGCGGAGAGTTATCGTCGTGCTACGGTGCTCGCGCAGGCATCGGACGGCGATGCTAGTTGGGGAGTGCGCATTCAATCGGGAGGCGTCACCCTTTTTAAGGGGGCGAGCTATGCGGCTCGGGACGCTTCGTTCGATGAGTTTTTTCCCGTTCCGACAGGCATTGTTCCGTCAGGGATGTCCGAGGCAATTTTCGCGAAGTTTACCGGCATGCCAATGGCGACCGGCACCGTAACACTCACCTCTTCCGCCAATGAAACACGAACCATCACAATCAATACCAAGGGCATGGTTGATTACTGAGAAATTCCGCGGATTTTCGCTTGTGGAAGTGCTTCTTTCGGGCGCAGTTTTCTCGCTCCTGGTGACAGCCTTGGTGGGGGTGTATCTCTATGGCGAAGAGTCGACCGCTCTCGCGGGGAATCGAGCGCGAGCAGTCTTTTTTGCGGAAGAAGGGCTTGAAGCGGTGCGGAATATTCGTGATGCGAACTTTACTAATCTTTCTAATGGCACATACGGACTTGCAGTATCCGGAGGACAATGGAATTTCTCTGGCTCTTCCGATACAAACGGTATTTTCACGCGAGAAGTTGTCATTAGTTCGGCGGGTATGAACCGGAAGGATGTCGAAGTAACGGTTTCTTGGCAGCAAAATGCCAGTCGGATCGGTCAGGTATCTCTTACCTCGCGTTTTACCCATTGGCAGGAGGGTTCTGCTGCCTCGTCTTCGTGTACGGAATTTGTTATTCCGCTTGGCTATAGCCAGGGAACGTGTCGGCAGAATACGGTTCAGTGCGGTCACAATGGCGAGACACATGAGGCAGGCGGAGATGTTCTTTGCATAGGAGGACCGTCGGCGGATACCTGCTGCGCGCTTCCGTGAATCCTATGAAACAAAATGAATATAGACAATCCGGGTTTACACTGATCGAGCTGCTTCTCTATGTTGGGATCGCTTCGTTATTGCTTTTTGCTGCATCGATCATCTTGTCAATATTGCTCGAATCGCGCATCAAGAATCAGACAATAGCTGAAGTTGAGGGGCAGGGCGCGGCAGTGTTACACATTCTTGGGCAATCGGTCCGAAATGCGAGTGGCATAAATTCGCCATCTCCCGGTTCAAGTGCTTCAATGCTCTCGCTTGCTGTTGATAATTCGGGAAATAATCCGACGGTGTTTAATATTGAGTTAGGCGCGCTTCGTGTGAAAGAGGGTTCATCCGGAGCGATCAATCTCACAAATAGTCGCGTTGTCGTGTCAAACTTATCGGTAGCTAATCTTTCTCGTTCGGGTACGCTGGGAACGGTTCGGATTGAGTTTACTGTGGCGGCAAAAAACACTTCCGGACGCAATGCCTATTCTTTTTCGAAAACATTTGCAACTTCGGCTACGCTGCGACAATAGTCAACGCTGGTCGGTTTGGGACTCAAACAGTATTTTCGTTGATGCTATGTTGAATCGCAAGAAACAATCCGGGTATATCACGCTTCTCAGTATCTTGGTTGTCGGAGCGGTCGGGGTCTCGATATCCGTATCGCTCCTCTTGCTTGGGCTGGGGAATTCACGGACCGGACTCTCTCTGCAGCAAATGTACCAAGCGAAAGCGCTCGCGGATGCTTGTGCGGAAGAGGCTCTTATTGAGGTGCAGAGCTCTGTTTCGTTTGCCGGGAGCGGCTCTTTGGCAATCGGACGGGGAACCTGTTCGTACTCGGTAACGAATCAGGGCGGGCAAAATAGGACGGTGACAGCTGTGGGCACAATCGGCACAATTGTTCGGAAAACAGAAGTTATTTTGAGTAAGATTACTCCAAATATCGCTGTGATATCTTGGCAAGAGGTAAGGGATTTGTAACAAAGTATGGTATACTCGCAACATCAAGTGTTATTTTTCTGCCGCTATGCGTGACATTCGAAGAGGGTGTATTCAAAATGAGAGGCAGCGAGGATTTACCTTGCTTGAAATACTTTTGGTTGTAGCGGCAATCGGCATTCTTGCCGGCATCGTTATTCTCGCAATAAATCCGACCAAGCAGCTCGGGGACACTCGGAATGCCCAGCGCCGTTCCGATGTGAATACGATTCTGAATGCGGTTTATCAATATGCCATCGACAACAATGGCACTCTGCCAGCATCTATCACTACCACCGCAACGCCTGTTTGCAAGACGGGCGGAACCTGTACAAGTCTTATCGATTTGAGCGCGCTTACGACGAATGAGAAATACCTCGTTTCTCTGCCATACGATCCGATCGGTTCGACGACGAATAGCACCGGGTACAATATTAGCAAGTCTGCGAATGGGCGAGTGACAGTTTCAGCTCCAAGTGCCGAACAGAGCGTGACGATCAGTGTCACGAGATGACGTATGTCATGGCAGCGAAAGTGGGTGTTTGGGTTTCCTTTCCCTAAGAGAAGTGCGTGAAGAGTTTCATTGAGGATGGCGAATATTTATCTGGTGACGGCTGGATTTCTGAGAAGGCAGAAATGACAAGAAAAGAAATACGTCGCATACATGATACATTATGAAAAACACAAAGGCGTTTACGCTTATAGAGATCTTGCTGGTTGTTGCGGCGATTGCTATTCTTGCTGGCATTGTTATTCTCGCAATAAATCCGACCAAGCAGCTCGGCGATACTCGGAATGCCCAGCGTCATGCTGATGTGACGACGATTCTCAATGCTGTCTATCAGTATGCGCTTGATAATAATGGTACTTTGCCGACGATTCCTTCGAGTTCGACCTGTGACAACACCGCTTCCCACCAGATTTGCAAAGCAGGTTCTACAGGGACATGTTCGACCGGCGTTGATATTTCTGTCATTACGGACAACCAGAAATATGTGACGAGCATACCGATTGATCCGTCGGTTTCTTCGGCGGACGGAACAGGATACTATATTGTTCGAAGTTCGAACAATCGGGTGACGGTCTGTGCGCCGAATGCCGAACAGGGGGTTGCGATTAGTGTGACTCGGTAGAATTTCAGAGAAATCGTATGAATATACGAAGCCAGCTGTTCGCAAGTTATCTTGCGCTCGTTCTCTTGGGTGCCGGGACGTGGCTCTTTCTTATTGTAGAAGTGAAGACTCTCGCTCGTACGCACGAGGAATATGAGAGGATGGAATTGAACTCGTTTTCGGATACGACGCTCTCCAAGCATGTCGGCGAGTCACAGATATTTGACGAATCGCTGAAACGAGTGCTTGATATCGTTGCGGTAAGCGTTGTGACATGGTCGATACTGTCAGTCGTCGTCATCTGGAGAGTGTCGTCTCGGTTTACGAAGCCGATTCTTGAGTTGAAACTGGGAATGCAAAGGGTTTCCCAGGGAGAATCTTCAGTGCGTACCACCATATCGTCACGTGATGAATTCGGAGAACTTTCGGAAGCATTTAATCGCATGGCGGAGGAACTCGA
This sequence comes from Candidatus Moraniibacteriota bacterium, assembly GCA_016699875.1. Taxonomy (NCBI): domain Bacteria; phylum Candidatus Moraniibacteriota; species Candidatus Moraniibacteriota bacterium. The sequence continues at coordinate 870,101 of CP064989.1, forward strand.
GGGAGATAGGGAAAACATAGAGAAGAAAGTGGCAAGTCGGACAGCGGAACTTGAACGGATGAACCGGATCATGATGGATCGCGAGTCTAAGATGATCGAATTGAAAGAGAAGATACGGGAACTTGAGCAACACTATGGGAATATACGCGGCAACGATTGAGGGCATTGCGACAAGAGCGTTGAATACGACGGAAGTGACATTTGGCATATCGGAACCGTTCAAATTTACGGCCGGGCAGTATGTTACTGTGACGTTGCCAACACTCTATCATCTCGCAGAACGGGAACAGTATCGAGAATTCTCTCTTATTTCTCCGCCAGAAGACGCATCTCGGCTTTCCATCGTGTTTCGAAACTCCGGAAGTCATTTTAAGCAGGAAATTTTACGAGGAAGAGATATTGGTCGGAATATAAAAGTCTCTCTTGAAGGGCCAAAGGGGGTGTTTACGTTGTCTCAGGATCTGAGTATGCCAATCGTTTTTCTTGCCGGAGGCATCGGCATCGCGCCCTTTCTTAGCATGATGCGGCATCTCTCAAACTTGAAAATTTCGGCTGACATCACACTTTTTTACTGTAATCGCAATCGCGAAAGTGCCACGTATCTGGATGAAATTATGAGCTATGAATTTGTTCGTTGCATCCCTGTGTTCGGCGACTTGTCTCTCACATTGATTGAGTCTCATGCGAAAGAGTATTCGAAGGACGGATTATGGTATGTATCGGGTCCTCGGGGGATGGTGAGGACAGCTCGTGAGATTCTCACGGCGCTTTCCGTTGAAGACAGATATATAAGATCAGAAGAATTTTCCGGGTATGAGTGATGATTTCCAACTGGCGCAAGAAAACAAGCTTCCAATTGAAGATTGCAGAGCGTTACTGACGGCGGTGAGTCAGGCAGCGCTTGTTTCCGTGACGGATTCTCGCGGCTCTATAATTTATGCAAACGACACTTTTGTAAAAGTCTCGAAGTATTCCTACGAAGAGCTTATCGGACAGAATCACCGGATCTTGAAATCAGGCGATCAACCGGATGTGATGTTTGAAGAACTGTGGAGAACGATTTCTTCCGGAAAAGTATGGCGAGGAGAGATTAAGAACAGGGCGAAGGACGGATCATACTATTGGGTTGATACTTCAATCGCTCCGATACTCGATGCTTCCGGGGTTCCGGAGCGGTATATTGCCGTTCGTTTTCTCATTACGGAGAAGAAGAATTCTGAGGAGGGAATCATGCAACAGAACGAGGAACTGGAAAAGACTAAGCGCATCATGCTCAACGTGCTCGAAGACGTGCAGGAGGAACGAAGTCGTGCGGAATCGCTTGCTTCCGATTTGGAGAAATTCAAGGTCGCACTCGACGGGACATCCGATCATGTTGTTATCACCGATCCGAATGGTGTTGCCTTATATGCAAATGCCGGATTGAAACGGATCACGGGGTTTAGTCCGAAGGAAGTTCTCGGGAAAAAGGTAGGGACGAAAGAGTTGTGGGGCGGGAATATGAATCAGGAATTTTATGAGAATCTTTGGCGTGTTATCAAGATTGAAAAAAAACCTTTTGTCGGAGAAATTACTAACACGCGAAAAGATGGGACGCCATACCAGGCACTTTCAAGCATTTCACCTATTGTGAACAAGCATGGCACTTTGGAATTTTTTGTCGGTATAGAGCGCGATATCACCAAGGAGAAAGAAATCGATAATGCAAAGACGGAATTTGTGTCGCTGGCGTCGCACCAACTTCGAACGCCGCTTTCCGCTATCAACTGGTATACGGAAATGCTCTTGTCGGAGGATGCGGGATCGATATCGGATATACAGCGAGAGTACCTTGAGGAGGTAAGTCACGGAAGTCGGCGTATGGTGGAATTGGTGAATGCTCTGCTCAATGTCTCGAGGATAGAGTTGGGCACATTTGCCATTCAGCCGGAGCCGACGGATGTTGTAGAGCTGGCGCGTGATGTGCTCAATGAGCTCAAACCGAAGATCTCGGAGAAACAGCTGCATATAAAGGAACAATTTGCAGAAGATCTTCCAAAAATGCTGATCGATCCGAAACTCACTAGAATTGTCTTTCAGAATCTTCTGACAAATGCGGTGAAATACACGCCGGAACAGGGGAATGTCTCGATGTCGATTGCTATGAGTCAAGAAAAGACAAAATTCAGTATTTCTGTTTCAGACACGGGATATGGAATTCCCAAAGAAGATCAGTCTCGCATATTTACCAAGTTGTTCCGGGCGTCGAATATCCGAGAGAAGGAAACGGATGGAACGGGATTGGGTCTTTATATCGTCAAGTCCATCATTGAACATTCTGGCGGAACGGTGACATTTGAGTCGGAAGAGGAAAAGGGAACGACGTTTACGATCGAACTTCCCGTTTCAGGTATGCGTTCGCAGGAGGGAAGTAAGCAAATCGAATGGAAAGAAGAGCTTTGAGGGATAATATTTAGATAATACGGTTATGGATTCGATGAAGAAAAAAATTTTGATTGTTGAGGATGACACCTCGCTGCGGAATGCGCTTTCGGAGAAACTTTCTTATGAGGGATTCTCCGCGTTTGAAGCGGAGAATGGCATTGTCGGTTTTGAAGTTGCGCTTCGAGAACGTCCGGATCTTATCTTGCTCGATGTGATTATGCCGAAAATGGACGGTCTTACGATGCTCTCAAAGTTGAGAGAAGACTCGTGGGGAAAGAATGCGCAAGTTATCATGCTGACCAATGTGAGCGACGGTGAAAGCGTATTGAAGTCCTTGAATCAGGCGGCATTTGACTATCTCATAAAATCGGACTGGAAGCTGGAAGACATTGTGCGAAAGATCCGTGACCGACTTGAGAAATAGGGAGGGCAACCTGTGTGTCGGCTTGAAGGATGCCAACTTTTCGGCTATACTGCGCGCATGGATACTGAAATCTTCCGTATTGAAGGAGGGACGAAGCTCTCGGGCGAAATCGAGGTGCGCGGATCAAAAAACGCCGCAGCGCCTATCATTGCTGCGACGCTTCTCACAAAAGAACCATGCATTATCCGTAATGTCCCTCGCATCGAGGATGTGTTTCGGTTACTTGAGATACTCGAAAGTATGGGATCGAAGATTGATTGGATCGGCGATCGAACGGTGCGTATCGAAAACGCCGATATCCATCCAGATCGAATGAATGTCGAGCTGGTAAAGAAGATTCGGTTTTCGATTCTTCTCTTAGGTTCGCTTTCAGCGCGTTTTGATTCGTTTTCACTGGCACATCCGGGCGGGTGCGCGATAGGTTCAAGGCCGGTTGATGCGCACTTTGATGCGCTGCGGAAACTTGGCGTTGAATCTCATTCCAAAGAGAAGTTTTATGTTGTTTCCGCTGCCGATCGTCATCCTGCGAGTGTTGTCATGAAAGAATTCTTCTCGGTGACAGCAACCGAAATCGCGCTTATGCTTGCGGCATCGCTTCCTGGAACGACGACGCTTAAAATTTCCGCCGCAGAGCCCCACGTTGAAGATCTCGGACGTTTTCTTATCTCCATGGGGGCGAATATTGAGGGATTGGGGACGCACACTATTTCTGTTGAGGGTGGCGCACTTTGTGGAACGGAACATACGATTATTCCCGATCCGATTGAAGCGGCGACATTTCTGGTGCTGGGTGCGGCAACGAAAAGCGATATTACTGTTTGTCACGCGCGACGAGACCATCTCGATATTGTACTTGAGAAGTTGCGGGAATTCGGTGTGGGATTCGAGTATTCCGACGATACTGTCCGCATTATTCCAACGAATGCTCTTCGGAGTCCGGGCAAAGTAAAGACGGAAATATATCCCGGTATTCCAACGGATACGCAGTCACTTTTCGGTGTTCTTTCGTCGCTTGCCGATGGCGAGACGCTGATTCATGATCATATTTATGAAAGTCGATTTAACTATCTTGCGGAGCTTGAGAAGATGCGGGTAATGTCCGTCATTTTGAATCCGCATCAGGCGGTGATTCATGGTCCGGCTCATTTGCGCGGTACGACAATCAAGAGTTTCGATCTTCGAGCCGGAGCGGCGCTTATTATTGCGGCGCTTGCTGCCGAAGGCACGACGACAATCGAAGATATTTACCAGGTCGATCGCGGCTACGAGCGAATTGAAGAGCGGTTGCAGAAAATCGGAGCGAAGATAGAACGGGTGAATAAGGAATGATGGGCGGGAAGAGCACCGAATTCAAAATTTCAAGTTCCAAATAAATTTCAAATTCCAAACAGGAGTTCCTGGTTCTCTCTTCGATGTTTTGGTGTTTATTTGGAACTTGGAATTTGATTTTTGGAATTTTTACACATGTTTGTCAAAAAGATCGGTATTGATTTGGGGACGGCGAATACGCTGGTCTTTGTTCCCGGGCGGGGGATCGTAGTGAACGAGCCCTCGGTAGTTGCCGTATCTATCGGTGAGAACAAGGTGCTTGCCGTCGGCAATGAAGCCAAGGAGATGCTTGGTCGGACACCTGACACTATCGTTGCGTCGCAACCGCTTCGGGATGGCGCCATTGCCGACTATCGTATCACCGAGGCGATGCTTCGATATTTTATCGGGCTTGTGTCCGGGCGACTGCGCTTTTTCCGTCCGGAAGTCGTGCTCTCTATTCCGGCGGGCGTGACCTCGACAGAGCGCCGTGCCGTAGTGGATGCGGCGATCAAAGCGGGCGCTAAGTCCGCCTATGTCGTCAAGGAACCGATACTCGCGGCGATCGGAGCGGGCATCCCGATTCACACGGCGCAGGGGAATATGATTATCAATATCGGCGGCGGCACGTCTGAAATCGCGATTATCTCGCTTGGAGGAATTGTTGCGGCGCACTCGGCGCGCGTCGGCGGAAATCGTATTGATCAGGCGATATCGGACTATATCAAGCGCAAGTACAGTATGGCGATCGGCGAGCGCACTGCGGAGGAGGTAAAGAAGACGATCGGATCGGCGATTGCCTTAGTCAAAGAAGAATACTTTGATCTGCGCGGGCGCGATCTCATGGGTGGACTCCCGAAGACGCTCACGGTGTCATCGAATGAAATCACCGAGGCGATACAGGACGAGCTTCGTGAAATTATAAACGTCATCAAACATGTGCTCCAGGAAACGCCACCCGAACTCGCCGCGGATATCATGGACAAGGGCATGATACTCTCGGGCGGCACGGCCCAACTCAAAAATCTGGATCAGCTGATAGCGCGCACGATCGGCGTGCCCTGTTTCGTTGCTGATGATGCGGCGTTTTGTGTTGCCAAGGGAACCGGCATCGTGCTTGAAAATCTCGACATCTACAAGCGAAGCATCATGATTGGTAAGTAGATTGAGAACATTCAAATATCGAAGTACTGAATGTTTTTATCTTCCGTTTTTATGATTATCGGCATTGATGCGTCGCGGGCGTTTCTTGCGAAGCGAACAGGGATAGAAGAGTATTCATACCAACTGATCAAACATTTGCGCCATGAACTTGCAGGAGAGCGGGTTGTTTTGTATGTGAGGGCAACCAACAACAGGCAACAAACGACAAGCAGTAAACAATCAATAACAGATGGGATTGATTTTGAATTGCCAGAAAAATGGGCGGTGCGAGAACTGTGGGCGCCAAGGTTCTGGACGCAAGGGAGATTGGCGATCGAGATGCTGTTTCATTCGGTGGATGTGCTTTTCGTACCGGCGCATACGGTGCCATGGATACATCCGAAACGAACAGTCGTCGTGGTTCACGGACTCGAGTACGAATTCTGTCCCGAGACCTACTCGCTGTGGGAGCGGATCTATATGCGGTGGTCGATCAGAAATTCTTGCCGGTGGGCATCCTCGATTATTGCCGTTTCTGAAAATACGAAGCGAGATTTGATGAGTCGGTATAGCATGCCGGAGGAGAAGATGCGAGTGGTGTATGAGGGAGTGTCTTACCTACAATTTCCAACTGACAACGAGCAATCGGATTCAAGACCCTCTGTTTCAAGGTTTCCGATTTCCAATCCGTACTTTCTCTTCATTGGACGGATTGAGGCAAGGAAAAACGTGAGGAGAATCATCGCGGCATTTGATCGCTTCAAGAAAAAGCACGGGACAAATCACCAGCTTGTTTTGGCGGGAAAGCCGGGATTTGGATATGAGGTTATCAGCGATCAGTTGAAGACGCTACCTTGTCGGGAGGACGTGGTTGAGGCTGGTTATGTCAGCGAAGAGGAGAAATGGCGGCTTTTGCGGAATGCGAATGGGTTTCTCTTTCCGACATTGTATGAAGGGTTCGGTCTCCCGGTTCTTGAAGCGCAATCGGCCGGTGTGCCGGTCGTAACATCGAATGTCTCGTCGCTGCCGGAAGTGTCCGGTTCGGATTCAGCTATTCTCGTTGATCCTCTGAATGTCGAGGAGATTGCTCAGGGAATAGAAAAAATCGCCTTGGATCAAGGCTTTCGCAGTGGTATAATCGAACGAGGCTTTCAAAATGCCGCTCGGTTCAGCTGGGAAGCGTGCGCAAGAGAGATTGCGGAGCTGTTGAAACTATGAGGCTCTATAACTGAACTGTTGGAGGGTTTCATAGCTTTTTGGGGACTCAAGGGTAAAAAAGGGAAATGAAAAACCCGTTGATGTGATCTCGGGGTTTTTGGTTAGTGACTGGTTTCGTGGGATTAATCAATCACTCGCATCGCCCAGAGTTCATCGTCCGTGTATTCCTCTGAAGCAAATTGATCTCGAGCAAGTTGGTTAACGGGTTGAATATCCCATTCCTCTGGAACTTCATCGCCAACAGCTATACCTGGGCAGTTTGGATCTGTGATGAAAATAAATTTCCCATTGACTTCCCTGGCGTAGCCACCGCCCTGTGTTACGTAAACAGGGTACTTTCGATCTTCAAGGTCATTCAATTTTTTTTCCACGGGAACTCTCCTAGTTTTTCTTGATTGTGGTCTATCATTTTCCAGAACTTGATGTCCTGCACGATACCCAGTAAAAGAACTGTGACTGCTCCTCCTATGCCTATGGTAAATATGATGCCAAGGATAACCTCTTTAATTGTTATTCGGACAGCGAGTATTTCTTTGGATGCCACTGCAATAAGCACCACTATCAAGACAACTACCACTAATGTGTGACAAATGTAACGTAGCGTCCATCGTTTTTTCATGGGGTCTCTCCTAATTGGTAAGGTATCGTCTGTGATTCCAGACACAAAATTCTAGCATGTATATGGAAAAAAGTCAAGTACCACAGAATATGACGGAAGAACTTGGGAAGGTGGCTTTGGTGCACGATTTTCTCTTGTATCGCGGTGGGGCGGAGCGGGTACTTCGGGTGCTTTCGAATATGTTTCCGGAGGCGCCGATTTATACGCTCCTCTATGACCCGGAAGGGATGCGAGGAATGTTTGCGGATCGGGAGGTGCGCACATCGTTTCTGGGGAAGTGGCCGAAGTTTTTACAGCGTCGGCATCGGTGGCTCTTGCCGTTTTATGGAGCGGCGACGGAGGCGATCGACCTTCGGGATTTCGATCTGGTCATTTCGTCATCGGGTGCGTGGAGTAAGGGGATTGTGACGCGGCTTCGCACGAAACATGTGGCGTATCTTCACTCGCCGATGCGCTTTGTATGGGATGAGAATGAGCGGTACCTTCGCGAGAGCGGCGGGTTTCATTTTTGCAAACGCGCGTTGCTCTCATATTTGCGGCTCTGGGATTTCGAAGCGGCGGCGCGGCCGGATGTGCTCGTCGCCAATTCCAGCTATACGCAGGCTCGCATCGAGAAATACTATCGCCGTCCGTCGGAAGTGATCTATCCGTCGGTCCGCCGATTGCCAGCAACAGAGCAGGGCGCACGCGATATCAGAGACAGACCATTTGTGACGGTTTCGCGACTTTCAAAATACAAGCATACTGAGGCTATTGTGAAGGCATTTATACAGCTCAAGCTTCCGCTTACGGTAGTTGGAACAGGAAGGGAGTTGGAATGCTTGCAGCGTATAGCTCCTCCGAATGTGTATTTTCTTGGCGATATATCGGATGGTGAATTGGGTACGGTGCTTGGGAAGGCGCGGGCATTTGTATTTGCGGGGGAGGAAGACTTTGGATTGGCGCTTGCCGAGGCGCAGATGGCGGGGCTTCCGGCCATCACGCTTGCTTCCGGTGGTGCCGGGGAAATTGTGAGAGAAGATATTTCCGGAGTGTTCTTCTCAGTGCCCAATGCGGAGAGTATCGTTGCGGCGGTGCAGCGCTATATTGAGCAGGAAGATTCTTTCGATCGGGAAAAAATACGGAATGACACCGAGAGGTTTTCAGAGGAGCTGTTTCGAGAGGCAATGAAGAGGAGTATCCTGAAATGCGTACACGAAAAGAAACAGGGCTGATTCGAAAATGCTTGCCGTATCCTTCATGTGATTCCATTCACCTATGATTCTCGGGCATGAAGCAATTCGGGATCGACTCCGACGAGCGGTCGAAAAACGATGTGCCGCGCAGACATATCTTTTTGTCGGGCCGGAGAGTGTCGGGAAGCTGTCGGTTGCTCTTGATTTTGCAAGGCGGCTTTCGGGGGACGATTCGCTGTCCGATTGTTCGGTTATCCGGTCGGAGCGGGTTGAAGAAAAAGGAAAAGTAAAAGAAATGCCCATAAGCGTTAAGATGATCCGTGAGGCGACGCGCGCGCTTGGACTCTCCGGACGCAACGGAACAAGAACGATACTTATCGTGGATGATGCGCACAAAATGTCTGAGGGGGCGCAGAATGCATTTCTTAAGACGCTCGAAGAGCCGCTTCCCGGAGTGACGATTATTCTGGTGACGCATAATGAAGGGGGCGTTCTCTCGACGATTCTCTCCAGGTGCGAGCGGGTATCGTTTTCTTTGGTTTCGAGGGATGTGATCGACACGGGGTTTCCGGATGTTCCCGAAGCGATTCGTCGACTCGGTCGTCCGGGACTCTGTATTTCTGTGAGGGAGCATCCCGATGAATTTGCGGAGTCTTTTCGTAGATTGGATAGGCTTCAGTCGTTTCATCTGCTTTCAATCAGCGATCGCGCCATGCTTGCGGATGCGTGCGTGAATGATATCTCAGCGGCGGAGCGATTGTTCTCCTGGTGGATGAGCTTCTTGACTCAAGAGTTGTCGGCCGATGTTTCCACGGCAAGTCGTCGGCGAGAGATACTCAAACTCCTCCATGCTATCGCGGCAACGCTTCGTGATGTGAGACGATTTCCCGGAAGTGTGCGACTGACCGTGGAGCAGCTCTTTTTCTTTCGGGAAAGTTCCTCGACGCTCTTCTCGAGGAATATGACAAAGAGCGGACTCGCAAAGTGACCAAAGTTGTTTTATTCTTTCCATACGTACGGCGAATTTTCGTATGAAGTTTTTCCGAACAAAGAAATCGCGAGGAGACTCATCAACGCTTTTGCGTCCGAAGCGAAGCCGATTATTTCGCGCCGCTCTTCGGAAGCAGCAGAGAACTATCTCTCAAGAGAATGTGCGACGGTGGTCGTTGTGGGCGGTGGGATACGTGCTTCTCTGGGGAGCATTTTTTGGACTTGTTATTTTCGCGTTGTTTTTCTCTTCATTGCTCCGGATCGACCAGGAAGATATCGATCCGCTGAAATATGTCTCGATGGATGAAGTGAATGCGGTAATCCGCGACGAACTCTCCGGGAAAGTATTCGGCATATTTCCGAAAGATACGATACCGGTTGCTTTTCTGCGACGGCATATATTGGAACGAAAGATTCTTGAAGTCTTTCCGGTGCTTCGAAGTGTAACGGTTTCTTTTGCTTTTCCAGAAATGATTATCTTAAAAAGCGAGGAGCGAGTTCCCACGCTGATGTTTTGTTCGGGCGGTCCGTGCTTCTTGGTTGATGAACGAGGTGTCGCCTTTGAAGGAGTGCCGAATCCGAGTGCTGCGAGCGAGCCGAAAGTGCTCTCTGTTATAGACATGTCTGCCAAACCGGTTTCGCAGCAAGACCCGTTGTTTTCAGAAGATTTCCTGAAAGTGTTTCCTGTTATACGACAGCGACTTCTTGACGAGCTTGGCGTGGAGGTATCGAATATTGCCGAAACACCGTCTCGTCTCTCGGACGAGTTGTGGTTTCGGAGCGTAGACGGATGGAAATTGCGTATGAGTGCGACTGTGCCGGTGGAAAAGTCAATGCTCGCGCTCCGGCTTCTTTTTGCAAAAACGCTCTCCGAAGGCGATCTAAAAAATCTCGATTACATCGATCTTCGAACGGAGAACCGGATTTTCTATGCTATGAAGGGCGATGAACAAAAAGAACACGAAACGACTTCAGATGATGAGTCAGAGAATGAATCAAGCGATGCTTCACAAGAGAAGGGAAAGTAATGATTTCTATCGCTCTTGCCCGGGAACGCGGTCCACGTAGAAGATGAATATGGAGTCGCCAGCACGGCCGACCAGCGAGTGCTGTGGAATCCACAAGTAGTTTATGGATCCTGCTGGTTGCGGTTTGTAAATGCTCTCTTGGTAGAATCCTGCGGAAACGGCATACCAGCCGGGTTCCGGTACGCTGTCGCTGTGCCAGGATTTGTATTTATTGCCGAGGAAATATTCCGGACTTGATCCGCCGAAGTAGTCGACGCGGATTGTCTGTATCGGCAACGACGTTGGAAAGCTCTTCCCATCGGTGAGAGCGCGGCATTGGGCTGAGTCGGTTTGGCTGTTGTTGACGCAAAGATTGTAGGTGTCGACCCAGGTTTGCAACCGCTTCGCATCCTGCCCCCAATCGTAGTTGGAGTCGGTGACATACTTATACCCCTCGGTGTGTCCGCCCATGGCCGTATTGAAATAGGACAGATAGCCCGGATAGGAGAATACCGGTATGAGGAGTATCCAGCAAGTGAAGAGAAAGATGAATCCTCGCATGATGCTCCAGGTAGTGTGATTGCCGTGGTGGCGCTTCCAATAGTCGAACACGGCTTTGGTTCCGAGGACGTAGAGGAAAGGAAGGATTGGGAAGAGATGTCTGAAGCCGATATTGAGATTTCCGGTAATACTGAGATAACTGTAGAGCGCAACAAATCCGAGCATGGTGTACTGCGCAATATGCGATTGGAATGAGTGTGCGAATATGCCGCTCCATGTTCGCCCGTCTTTTCTGTTCGCATGCGCAACCTTTGTGATGCGTCGGAGTCCGTAGAGGAGTCCGAAACCGAGTATGGCAAGGAATGGCAACGTAGATTTCATGAGAAAGACAATGGGAAAATAGAGCGAAGTCGCTTGATTGGAAACCGTGCCAAGAAAGTAATAGGTATTGCCACCGGAGACGCGCGCAAACACCATGAAGACGCCGAGGAAATACTGCGCGAGCGGCTTCATAAGGGGGATTTCGCTCATTCCAACGATAGTGGATTCGGCGAATCGTCCAATAGCGCGGTCATTGGGGAATTGCGCCCGTGCAATTTCCTGTACGGTTTCTGCAGACATATTCCAGGTATTTGGCACATAGAGTGCCCAGATGGCGATGAAGCATATTGCGACTGATCCTGCGAATTTGAAGATGAGAGAGAAAAAGAATTTCCACTTCCACATGCGACGATCTGCTCCTTCAAGAGTGTCCGGAGCGGGTTTTGAGAGCGCATAAAGAAGAACAATGAGTCCGAAGAGCGGGAACAGCGTGACGGCTGAGAACTTGGCAAGGTTGGCGAGTCCGAGGAAAACTCCCGAGAGAATTGTGTTTTTCGCAGATGGGTCTTTAAGGAATCTAACGAAAAAATAAACGGAAAAGAAAACGAATGCCGCGATGCCGATATCGGTTGTGACGAGATGATCGTGTCCGAGGACATTGGGATCGGCGGCGTAGAGCAAGAGCGCGAAGAGTCCGGCGACGGTGCCGGCAAGTTCGCGTGTCCATCGAAAGATAGCGAATCCAAGGAAGAGTGCGATGAGAATAATAGGAAGTCTTGCAAAGAATGTCACCCGGTTTGGATCATTGCCCATGCTGAAAAGGAATTGGTCGCCAAATGTCCACTGTGCGAATCCCCATGATTGCGCCGGTCCTTCCGGATGATTGCTTGGGTCTACACTCTCATCGCCTCGCGTCCAGAGTGTGCTTGGGACGGGAAATGCCGGCAATGGAGAGATGAGAAGCATGGCGAGTCCGGAGAGGTCTTTGATGAGAGGAGGATGCTCGGGGTTGATGCGCATATCAAGATAGCGCACGTAGCTGTAGGAAGCGGGGATATGCGCCTTCTCATCCATTGTGGTGGAGTCATCCCAGGCGAGACGGAGTGATACAGCTGCAAGCGTGACCAGTATCCCAGCAACAAACCATGCGGCGTATTTTTTCAAGAATTCCATATGAGTAACGGGTAAAGATGTATTAAAAACCCAAACACTACACTGAGGTGTGGCATTCGTCCTATTGTATCATGATCACTTGGAAATTTTTTTGCGAGGTATATTGGAAGGGAATAGTGGTAACGGTGGATTTCTTCGGAAGAGTGAGGCGAACCTTTTCGGCGATAGCATCATCCCATTTTTGCGGAATGATAACGGCAGGCGTTTGAATGATCGTGTCCGGCTTCAGAAATTCGACCGGAGCCCTCTTGGCATCGTGAGTGAGAAAGAGAAATGGCTGGGCGGTAATCGGGAGACCGTTATCAATCATGGTGCCGCCCGCATTGGCGAGGATATACGCATGTGTATCGGTCGGCAGGGTGTTTATGAAGTATGCCATGGAGGTGAAATCTTCGTTAAAGGCACTTCGGGCATTTTGGTTGTTGGCGAAAAAGAGAAAGTATTTGCTGACATTCCAGAGGGGAATGCAGGCGAGGACGGTTCCGACAAAGAGTATCATGCCGATTTGTGCGCCCAACTTCCGTTTTCTGAGCCACTCGCCAAACCACAACAATGGAATGCTCGCGATGAGAAAGACGACCGGCTGAGTGCCGATAGCACGAAGGGCGTGGGGGAGCCCTTCTGCGGTCAAGAATTCCGGAATGAGCATGGTGAAAAACCATCCGAGAAGAAAGAGGGAAATCATGAGCTCTCGATTTCGTTCGGTATACTTCCATCGTTTCCGAATGAGAAGCGTGATACGCATGAGAAGGAAAACAAACCCGGCAAGAAACAATATGCCGCTCACGAGGTCAAGAAGCGGATAAGGCGGATAGTTGTGTCGCCAATTCATATCGCCTACAAAGGTATACTTGATCAGAGAAAGGCTGAGCGTTTTGGCGAGCGTGAGAGCGAAGTGTCCGTGATTGACCGCGGGCGAGAAAATGGAAATCGATGCCGATCGCGATGAAACATATTCCGGATGCTTGACGAATTCATAGACGAGCGGCAGGGCAGTAATGAGCATGCCGCCAGTGAAGATGAGCGCCTGTCTCCAGTAGTGTTTTAAAAACTCTCGATAGGAAGCCATGCATCCGATCGTCACGATGAGGAGAATGAGCGGTGCGACGCGGAAGGCAATATACGTATGGAATCCGAGTCCAAAGATGATGCCAGAGATGAGAAATGAGAGGAGACTCTTGGTGCGAAGACCGCGGAAGAAGAAAAAGAACGAAAACGAGAGAATGAACGGCACCATGATGGCGCGGAAGCCGATCCTTGAAAAGTTAATCGCCCAATAGGAAAAAGTGAGAAGAAAAGCGGAAAAGAGCGCGACGCTACGTTTGTGCCAGAGTTCTTTGGCGAGCAAATAGATACCGAGCACGGTTGCCGTGCCGAATATCGCCGACCAGAGTTTGAGCGCTGGGATAGTGGCGCCAAAGAGGAGGAGTGCGAGTGCTTGGAGATTAATGAAGAGTCCTTCTCGCCCGCTGTTGTTGGGGTAGAAAAGCTGATAATCACCGGTTTCATTGGCATGAATGGCATCGACGCCATTCATCGCTTCGTCGGGATAGAGTCCGGCGGGGAGATGCTCGATATTCCAGAATCGCAAAAAGAACGCGGCTGCCAAAAGCACGACAAGAACGGAAATGGTTATCAGTTTTTCCGCCGTAAAAAAATGCCCGAAGAAATGCCGTCGCATAATAAATGGAAGTGTTTTGTTTTCGTCTTGACGATTCAATTGGAGAAGCGTCGTCGATACGTTCAAATGATGGTATAATTATACCACGAATTATTTTTTCTTTGCGTTCGATATGAAAGCCGAAGTTGTTTCTTTGGATTCTTCTGAGGCAACTCTCTCTCCCGGAGAGAGAGTGTTTAATCTTCTGCCGGAAACTGTTCAGGGTAAACTTTCCGGTCGCTATAATAGGGAAGAAATAGCGAGGCGAGTACTTCGGGAGCTTGGAGAAGGAAAACGAGATGACAGATCTCTACATAATGGAGTTGTGTCAGCTATTTACCTTGACAAAGATATTCCATCTTCAATCAAGAAGGGTCTTTTGAGACATCTGGGCAGTATCGTTCCAGCGCAGGAAAATGAGACTTTGAAATTCTTTAAAAAGGTGAATAAAAACTTGGAAAACCAACAAGTGCGTAAAGGAGACGTGCGGCAGCAGAATTCAACTTCAGCGGATACGCACAGGCATGACGATGACGCTATTGATCGGGAGGTTCGAGCGGTTGGCGCGGATATGCACCCCGATCATAGTGAAAAACTTGAACAAAAAAAGTATATTGCAAGAGAAAGAGCTTCCAAAAAGTCAAAGCAAGCAAAAGTGGCAAGTGTTCCAGGGGAATCCCATGACAGCAGAAAACCTTCAAACCTCGAAGGGAATGTTCAGGGTGACGCATCTGTATCCGAAGATCTTCCTGATGACCAAAAAGTAAGTCCGCCAAACGAGGGGTATTTCGGCTCGCTTGATTACATAGAAGCAATAGATGATCAAAGTCTGGATGCTTCAGTCGCGCAGCAAGAGGGAATTGATTGGGAGGGTGTCAAGAAGGATTTTGATGAAGAAGGGAAAAGGATACAGGAGGAACGTGCGCGTTCAGTGAAGTTCAATCGATTGGATGTACAGGAAACGTTCGACCAAGGAATGGAGCAATTGAAAAATCGTGACAAACTTGCTGAACGTTTTCGTGATGTTAAAAGCTTCGATGAGCTCTTAGTGCTTCTCAATGATCCGGAGTTTCCCGGAATTCAGGGCTCGAAGCAGTTCTACTCCGGTGATGACTTGAAAAGAATAATTGCCATAGCTCGAGAAACTGGAGCGACGAAATTTGTCACACGCTCTCATGGATTTCTTGATATGGCGGAGCGGCTCTTGCGCGAGGAGAAAGAAGGAAAGATTGGCGCATTGAAAGAGGATAATATTGTGGAAGGTTTTGGTGTTGTGAACCGTACAGCTCCCGGTGTTTTTGAAAGAGTTCCGGATGCGCTGAATGAATTGCATATTGAGAAAGAGAATGATCTTTCTCGCGCAGTCGAATCTTTGGAAGAGCTTCAGGAGAGGGTGGATCGATTGAAAAATGATGCAGATGCTGCAAGAAATCTCTTGTTCTCTTGTCGACGGAAGAATGGTGATCGATGGAAGGAGGTGAAAAAGTTTTTTGCTTTTCCAAAGGAAAAGGAAGCTCCAAAACCAGTGATTGAAGAATGGGAAATGTTGGAGGTGGCTTGGAAATATAGACTTACCCTCTACAAGGATGCTCGGGTGGAGTTGGCAAAGCGCCAGGTTGCAGAAGGTGGTTTGCAAGGGAGGGATGTCGGTGCTGTTATGGCGGAGACGATTCGGGAGTTGGATTTTCGCGGAAGAGTGGAAAACTACAATGCGTGGAAAGATGCGGCGTGGAGTGGCAAGAAGGATTCATGGCTTCTTCGGGCAGTCGGTCGGGCGAAAGATTGGGGCGAATCGTATCGAAAGCTTGACTGGAAGAAGCGCGCGGCGATTTCCGCGCTGGTGATAGGCGCGGGCGCGACCGGCGTTGCCGTAGGATCAGTCGGATTGATTGGATTGGGTGCGGCAAGTGGCGTGGCGGTCCGATTGCTGGGGTCATACGCCGCCGGGCGCGGACTTTATGAATACCTGGAGGGTCGTGCCAACAAAGATACGGTGAAGTTTCAGGAGGCAGCACTTTCTCATGTCGAGCAATCCGGCGATATTGGTTTCCTCGATCATCGTACGCGGGATTATGCCGATCGAATACGGAAGGATTTCGAACAGATGACGAGGAAGAATCGGAAACGGGTGTGGGCGGGCGTAGCTGCCGGAGCATTACTTTTTGCGGGCGGGACGGCGCTCTCGCTCGCGCATGCGGCAAGTGCGGCGGAGCGGGTAGTGGACGGTGGAAGTGGCAAACAAGTTGTACAAGATGCTCTTACAGCGAGAGGTGCTGAGATTCCGGAGATATCAAAAAATGTTCCTGTTGTTCCGAGTGTTGTCGAAGCGAGCGTACCTGCATCGGATACGAGTGGGCTTATGCCGGATTCGGTTGGATCGGGGGTGGTTGACCATGGGATATCGGTTGAGGCTGCCGGGGACATTGGGAAAAGTTTTGAGAATATGGAAATAGCTGCCGTTCCAAAGGGCGGGAGTTTCGAGAAGGTTCTCATTGAGAAGCTTACGGGAGTCGGGATTCCTAAAGAAGAAGCAGGGAAGCTGGCGCATCGGGCGATGCTTGACTTGGCGGAGAAATCAGGAAAGTCGTTTGAGATATTTAATCATATCCAACCAGGTGCGGAGATTCAGTATGAGATAGGTCCGGACAAATCCCTCTCTGTGTTTGGTGTGACCAGGGAAGCTGGCGGTCGGGTGATTCAGCGGATGGCGGGTTCTGCCCTGGAGGGAAGCCATGCTTCGCCGGATGTGCAAGTCCTCGAAGAGGTTCTGTCTCCGCCTTTGCAGCCGACTGATGCGGTCTCTGTTCCCTCTGTTCAGACGCCTCCTTTGAGCTCGTTTCCAAAGATGCCCGAAGTAAACCTGGAGTCTCCACCGGATATTTTTGATCGCGTGCTTCCGGAAGTGCCACAAATTCCTCCTCTTGAAGACACACTGAGCGGGAATGTTCCTCTTGATACTTCAGTATCTGCACATCCTCTTGAATCTATTTCGACAAACATCCCTGCCCCGGCGCATGATTTCGAGTCGCTTGACCTTTCTGTTCCCGGCGGGGAATATCTGAAGAATATCGGTTCGGTAGTAAAGGAAAGGCTGACATTCCTTCCGCTTTCCGAAACACAGAAAGATCTTATAGAGAACATCTTTAGTGCGAGAATTCCGACGGCGGGCACTGAGCCGACAACGAGTTCCGTGTTGTTTGTAAGAGATGCTCTTGGAAAAGCTCTTTTCTCGTCGGGTGATGTGGAACGCTGGATGCAAGCTGATATCGAACAAGTGCGAGAGAGGGTGAATAAGGCAATCTATGCCGGCATTGTTCGTATTGGTGGCGAGTCGCTACGCATTGGAAAAATGGTCGCGGAGGGTGAGACGGTAGAGGGTTGGCTGACAAAAATGGCGCGACATATCCTTACACATCCGATTGAACCTGCGAAATAATCCGATTTTTCTCATTCTTAAAACCTTCTTCTATGTCGCTCTCTATCGAACAGGTCAAGGCCGATCTCATAAAAGAATTCGGATTGGAAACGCTGCCGGATGCAAAACAGCAGGAGCTTTTGGATATGATGACGGAAACGGTCATGAAGCAAATATTTCTCGCGCTTGGGGAAAAGATGGGGGATGACGGCGCGGACGAATTCGAGGCGCTGATGAAAGCGGGTGATCAGGAGAAGGTAGAGGCATTTATCAAGCGCTTTGTGCCGGATCCGGATGCCTTTGTGAAGGGAATTGTTGCGGAGTTTCGTGATGCGATGAAGAACGGAGGAATCCCGGCCGGTCCTGAGAATATGGAGAAGTCCGGTGAGTAGATGTGTTTGTGTAGTAGTTTTTCTTTAGAGAGAAATTTTATGCTACGGGAAGATAGAATGGAACATATGGGACAGCCGAAAGCAGGGAATGTTTTTGATTATGCCGGGTCTCTGGATGACGAGAGTGACTTTGAAGCTTTGAAGAGGGAAAATGAGGCTGAGCGCGGTGAGAAATTGCAAATGAAAAGGAATTCGGAAATGAAAACTCTTCAAGAAGATTTCGATCGAGATTCCGAAAAGATACAACGGGAGCGTGCTCTCGTGCGGAGAACTTCAGAGAGAAAGGTTCTCCAAGAGAAAGTTGAGAGGTTGAAAATGGAATATCATGAGAGTATGAAGCGGCGGAATGAGTATGCCGAGGCGGAGAGAAATCGCGGGTTTATGAAAAGAATGTGGGAGAAACTTTTTGTGCCTCGAAATGCCTCATCTCCGGATCGTTTGAATGTTATTGCGCTTGATACACGTGTTCGACAGAGTCTTGCTATGTATCGAGCTGCCAAGAAAGAACTTGAAGATGTTGAACGGTTGATCTCAGCGGAGAAACCAGAGCCACAAATGAAAGGGAGCTAATTTTTTAGATTGACGATATATTTATGCCTGAAGAAAAGAGTATCATCGGCGTGCCGGAAGATGTGGCGGAGAAGTTGAAATCGGATGATTCGGAGAGTGTTCGAGATATATTGGATGTTCCGGGGAGACGATCGGAGTTGTGGGTGGACGGGAAGATGGAAAAGCATGCCGACGCTCACGAAAGCGCCTCGCAGTATGAGAAGAAATTGGGCGAAGTACAGGCGGCACCATCCACATCGACATCGGCCTCAATGTTGAAGGATGATGCGGTAAAATTCGATGCCGATGCAATTCGTCATATGGAGGATGCGGTAGCGCGAGTGCAGAAGCTTCTTGAGCTGGCCCGTATCAAAGGAGTGGCACATGCGGTGTCGGTAGCGGAGCATATCGATGCGTATACCTTGGATCTTACACATGATCGTATGGCAGATGAACTTGCGGATGAACTTCGCAAGCAGGGGATGCTTGATGATGCAACAGAGTAGTTGATGATGAGCGGCATGTCATTTCACTATGGAGACGACTTTTGATTTCAATCTGATTCTTATCCCACTTCTTTTTGTGGTCGGAGCGCTTGCTGCGCTTTCGGGAATCTTGCTGTTGATTCGGATGATTCTGTTTTTCAGATCACGGATCAATCGATCGCTTAATATGGACCTGGAAACGATTCAGGTGTCGAAGCCGGCTGAGCGAAAAGGGGAATCGTCGCGCCCGGATGAATGGAAGGAGGAAATTGGTGCAATGGAACAGCTTTTGGTGTCGCTCCAATCCTTCCGCGGGATGAAACACGGTTTTGATGTGTTCTCCGGTATGAAGCGGTTTTTCTATGGTCCGCCAGCCATTGTGTTTGAGGTGGCGAATCCGGAGAGAGATGAGGAGATGACTTTTTTTCTTTCCATGCCGAGAAAGTTTCGTGAGAGTATCGAGAAACAGGTACACAGCTTTTTCCCAAACGCATTCGTTGAAAAGGTGAAGGACTACACTATTTTCTCGCCGAAAGGATTCTCGTCCGTTTCAATACTTTCGCTTTCGAAAAGTCCGGCACTTCCCATACGGACGTATGAGTCACTCGATGTGGATCCGCTCAATGAGATTTCAAACTCTTTGAGTAAGCTCTCCAAAGAGGGTGAAGGCGCAGCGATGCAAATCATTCTCTCGCCGGCGGGCACCTCATGGCGTTCGGAGGGGCGGCGTATCGCACATGAAATGCAGCAGGGGAAGCGTTTGGCGGATGTGTATCACGAATCGCCGTTTTTGCACTTTCTCGGATCGGCATTCGCCTCTCTTTTTCATGCGGCGGTTCATGCGAACAAGCCTGCTGAACCGTTGAATGACAAGTCGCTTGTCCAGTTGACTCCGGAAGAGCAGGAGCTGGTGAAGTCAATCGAGCGCAAGGTATCGAAGGCGGCGTTTCATGCCAATGTCCGATTGCTTGCCTCAGCTGCTTCTCAGGAGCGGGCAGATCAGATTCTCGCAACGATGGAGAATGCGTTTGCGCAGTTTGAATATCCGGACGCAAATCTTTTCCGGACGCGCCGTTTGCGGGATCGGTCGGCGAAGCCGGTGATTTTCGACTACATTTTCCGAGCATTTCGCCCGGAAACATCGTTTCTCTTGGGCGTTGAAGAGGTGGCGAGTCTTTTTCATTTTCCCATATCGACAACTGAGACGCCGAATATAAAATGGCAGAAAGCCGGTTCCGCGCCGCCGCCGCCGAATATTCCGAAAGACGGCATCCTCTTGGGACACAATGATTATCGCGGCGTGAAGACGGATATCCGTTTAGCTGTTGCCGATCGTCGGCGACATCTCTACTGTATCGGACAAACCGGTGTTGGAAAGTCGGTATTCTTGCAGGAGATGGCGAAGCAAGACGTGCGTGAGGGACGGGGACTGTGCTTTATTGATCCGCATGGCGACGCAGTGCAAGATATCTTAGCGGCAGTGCCTCGGGAACGCGCCGAAGATGTCGTCTATTTCGATCCTGCTGATACGGAGCGCCCGTTCGGACTTAATATGCTTGAGTTCTCTCGGCCGGAAGAAAAGACTTTCGTCGTAAACGAGATGATCAATATTTTCGGGAAACTTTACGACTTGAAACAGACGGGCGGACCGATGTTTGAGCAGTATATGCGAAATGCCATGCTTCTCATCATGGAAGACCCGACGACAGGTTCGACGCTCATGGAGATATCGAAGGTGCTTGCTGACCCGGATTTCCGTCGGATGAAGCTCGACCGATGCAAGAATCCGGTAGTGTATGACTTCTGGGTGAAGGAGGCAGAAAAAGCAGGCGGTGAAGCGTCGCTTGCGAATATGGTGCCCTACATCACGTCGAAGCTCACGCCTTTCGTGGCAAATGACATGATGCGCCCGATTATCGCGCAACAGAAGAGTACTCTTGATTTCCGCACGCTCATGGATGAGAAGAAGATCATCTTACTCAATCTCTCAAAGGGAAAACTCGGGGAAATTAACAGTCACTTGCTCGGCATGGTCGTGGTGGGGAAGATCTTAATGGCAGCGCTCTCGCGGGCGGATATCCCCGAAGCGGACCGAAAAGATTTCTCGCTCTACATCGATGAGTTTCAGAATGTAACTACGGACTCTATCGCGCAAATCCTCTCCGAGGCGCGAAAATACGGGCTCAATCTCATTATTGCGCACCAATTTATCGGACAGCTCTCGGAGGATATCTCGAAAGCGGTCTTTGGTAACGTGGGCTCAATGGTTTCATTTCGAGTTGGTCCCGAAGATGCGGAATTTCTTGAGAAGCAATTCGCACCGATCTTCTCAGCTCGCGATCTGGTGAATGTTGACAATTACCGTGCTTTCGTCCGTCTTCTCATCAATAATCAGTCTACGAAACCGTTCAATCTCTCAGTCTATCCGCCAACATCCGGCGATGAGGAGCTTGCCGGGCATCTCAAGGAACTCTCGCGTCTTCGCTTTGGCCGCGACGCCGATATCGTCAATCACGAGATAATGGAGCGGACGAAGCTGGCAGCTGCGTAGCCATTGACACATTATACGACTTCATGGTATACATATCAGTAGCACTTTTTGAACCAAGAATTTAGAGAGGATAATGCATCATGAACAATGCATTGGTAGTGTTGGTGGTTGCAGTGTCATGGGCGGTTCTTTTCTTTGCAGAGCAAGAAGCGATGCAAGTGTGGTCATGGATGATCATTGCGTCTGCTATTTTTGCGATGACTTCCCTCGGCTTTGTCTTTCTGGGATTCTTCGCTCGCCGAGGAAGGAGATACCCGTTCTTTATTGCGGCGGCCATCCCTCTGTTCCTTTCAGTTGCCCTCATGTTTGTCGGGCATGAGGAACACGAAGATCTTCTTGGTAAGATACGCGCTGAGAGGAGAATTCAAGAGAAAATATACATGATCCAACTTGGACGGATGTGAATATCGCATTTTGGAAACAGAGCATGACTTTTGTTGCTCTCAGGCTGGTCATTTTGACGAGCCTTTTTTCTTTGGGAGAAATGAGGTGAAACCAGCGAGATCTTCTCGGGTGAGGACACCAAGAAAGAAGAGTGTGGCAAGATAGCCGATGCCGAGGAAAGTGGCGGGAATGAGAAATGCGATGGAATGAGCGGGAAAGAGTTGAACAGCAAATAAGAGGAGTGCTCCTGCCAGGAGAATGCGCGCACCGTGTGAAATGCGGAAAGGTGTTCGGATGTATCTTTGCATGAGAGCGAGTGTTATCAGGGTGACAAGTATGGAGCTGAGAGTGGTTGACCAGGCGGATCCGACGATGCCGAAGTGCGGAACAAGGAATAGGTTGAGTGTTGCGTTCAATATGGTGCCGGAAATAGCCATCCACATAGCGAGGCGGGCATGTCCGAGTCCCATAAGTCCGGAAGAAACTACATAAAAAACCGTGAGAAATGAAAGCCCGCCAATCAAGATACGGAAAGCGTCTACGGCTCCGGTGTACTGCGTTCCGAAGAAGAGTGTGAGTGTCGGCTTGGCATAGGCAAAGAGCAGGATGAAGAGCGGGAGGAGTATGATGCCGGCATAGCGGAGCGACTGTGACATGAGGCGAGAAACTTTCTCCGGATCGCCGTCGCTCTTGAGTTTGGCGAGTGCTGGCAGAAGCACGATGGAGAGCGCGTAGAAGAGATAGTACGGGAGACGTCCTACGGTGAGAGCGGCATTGTAGAAACCGGTTTGTACATCGTCATGAAGAATTGCTTTGACGAGGTAGAGATCGATGGAAATGAATATTTCATAGAAAAGCAGGAAGAGCGTGATAGGCCAGGCGGATGACAGAAGGAGCTTCCAGGAAAACGACGACTCAGTTGTGGCATCTGCTGATCCTCTGAATGGGGCGGAAGATCGCCGATCGAGAAAGAGTCCGAGGAGAAATGTACAAAGGGGAACGAGTATATATCCGGCAATAGCGCCATAGATGCCGAAGGCGAATACCATGGAGGCGATGAGTGTGATGCGCAAGACAGCCCTCGTCATTTTGAGGGCGGCTTGGGTTCGGAAACGGTGAATGCCAGTGAAGTAGTAAAAGTAGAAGGACGAAGCGGCGAAAGTGGGAATAATGAGAGACGAGAGGGCGAAGAGCGGTGTGAGTGACGGATCTCCCAAGAGGTATGCGATGAATGGTGAGGCGAAGAAGAATGTGATAGTGACACCTCCGATGAGGAAAAATTGGAGGCGCGCGCCGGCATGCTTTATGGTGCCAACCATGCGAGGCGACTTCTCGAAGTATTCGCTGAGGTATCGCGACATGGCCGTTGGGACGCCATTTCCGATGAGGATGATGACGGTGGTGGTGAGGGTGACGACGAGTGCGTAGCGTCCGTAGTCGGCGGGTCCCAAGACGCGCCCAGCGACCGCGTGAATCACATAGCCGGAAATATTGAAGAGCACTTCGGCAAGCGTGAGCCAGATGAGTGATCGTGAAAGGGATATTGACATAATAGAGGCGTTGTTGTAGTCTGGGAGCAGTTTTTTTGAGGTCCCTAATCTTCAATGGGAGATACGGAAGTGAAATCGCTACCTGTTTTTCTGCTCCTCTTGGTTATTGCCCTGATTGTCTTGCCGGCAGAAACCCTCGTTTTTCTAAGCGTGTTCCTTGATGTGATTTCTATTGTCGTGGGGATTATTTTGGTCGGCTCTTGTTTCTATGTAGCTCTTGCCGTCTTTATGGTCTCTCAGATGGTTGACAGCTTAGATATCGAGGAGATTGGAGAATAGCGAGAGAAATATCTGAGAAGACTGAACTTTTTTCGCGACTGGCATCAATTTCCATAAGATGCCAGTCCGATTTTTTTTGTTCGATGAGAGTGAATTTTTTGTGGAGGTATTCCAAGCCTTGTTCGGGGACGCGGCTGCGACGGAGAACTTCTTCGGGGGTGATGCGGAGATAGAAAGCGATATCGGGGTGAGGAACGAGTGTGGCAAGCGATGAGAAATATTTCTGCGGCGACGGCATTTTGTCGAGGCCGAGGTATTCGAGGTTTATAATGGAGTCATAGAAGTATCGGTCCGAGAGAATAAACTCGATGCCACTTTGTTCGAGTTTTTTCAGAAAGAATCGGAAGCGGACGATATCGATGAGGAGGAATATTTTCCGGAGCAAGAGAGAAAAAAACGAGACTTGCGTGACGGCGGATTCTTTTCCTGGCACGAAAGATTTTTCGCCTTTGAGGAGTCTGCTGATCTTGTTTGCCAGAGAAAACTCAATCGCATGAAACGTGGCAACTCGCCGCCCGTCAGCTTCGAGGCGCTCTTTGAGAAGAACGAGTTGCGTTGATTTTCCGGAGCCGTCTATGCCGGTAAAAGTAATGAGTTTCATGGTCGCGATCAAATGCTACAGGAATTTCTCTTGATGAATTTAATACATAATAATCGAAACGGGCATCATGCGGGCAACCGGTTTTCCGACGCCATTTTCGCGAACACCCGCCATAATTTCGTCGATGTTTTTGTAGTGCGATGAATCCTGTTCGATTACTTTCTTTGACCGACCATTGTAGAGCGTCACGCCGCGGCTTGCCAGTTTAGTATCGAGTGCGGATCGGTCATCGGGAATAATTGTTTCCGTTTTTTTGGCAACCTTCCCGGCACCGTGATTGCAGGAGAAAAAGCTGGACTCATTCGCGTCCGTGCCGACAACCAAATAGGCCTCCGTCGACATAGAAGAGGGGATGAAAGCCGGTTCGCCCGTCTCGTGAAATGTCGGATGGTCCGCCATGCGCGCGGGACCATACGCACGGCTCGTGCCATTTCGGTGCACCCACACATCTTTGCCAAAGTGCTCCTCTCGGGAAACGAGAATATGCGGCATATCGTAGAGAAGATCGAACTCCGGATCGCGACCGGTTTTTTCCTTGATGGTCTTTGATATTGTGTGCGCGATAACGGCGCGATTCGCATGAGCAAAGTTGGAGCAAGCATTTCGCGCTGCCATGTAGAGATCCGCCTCATCCCCGGTAAATTCTATAAGCGGCTCCTTCTTGCCGAAGTCCGATTCGCGGATTTTTCGAGCGATTGAGTTTATCGTGTTTCGATGCGGCGTCTTCCAGAGAGAGCGACCAATATTCATCATGACAGCTGTTGACTTGTGCTCGCGTTTCTTTGCTGTGTACATGTACATGGTGTATTGTCCGAGGATTCCGGAGCCGCAGTGCACCATGAAGAGATAGTCACCGTTTTTGATATTGAATTTTTTCGCGAGCGCTTCATCCTCGATGCCGGTCACTTTCATAAGGTCGAGGAAATGGTTGCCGGCAGCGCCCAAAATACCGGAGCGGAATTGCGCTAAGAAGAGAAAGAACGGCGGGATAATATCGTAGATATCCTTTCGCGACAGCTCCTTTGAGAAGAAATTCCCCCGATCGAGAGAATTCAGCGCTTCATTTTCTGTTTCAATGCCGAAGTGATCAATGAGCGGCTGAATGCCGGCGCGGCAAATGTCCGCAATGAGTGGGAAGGGAAGATAGGTGCCAAGATATGCTTTAGTCGGGATGCGCGGCACAAGCGCCTCGAAGACGCGGCGAATGTCCTCCGGCGAGAAATTTGATTCATTGAGGTTGGTACGGACGAGTCGCATACCACAGGCGGGATCAGAATCATTGAGCTGCGGGAGAATTGCATTCTCCGAGGCAACAGTCGTACCGGTCGCATTCTTCCGCCCCGGCTTCGAATGTACATCCGCCATCGCCGCAATGTGATGAAACAGCCCGTCATTTGAGGCGACGCTTTCGAGCTGATGCATCGTCTCCTCATTCGGCATGAGCTTTTCGGATACATGAAACACGACCGGCACGTTCATCTTGTCCGTCTTCATTTTACGTTTGTGGGGGGAAATTTCTTTGGTTGATTCACTTGACATATACTCTAATTTATGCAATGATGCTTTCGTCGCCGACAACGATCGGTTTTTCTGTTAATTTCACAAACAAGTTCTGGAGAAACAGCCATGAGACCTTTCTTCTGTTTTGATAGCAACAAGGAAATATTTATTATGGGTTTCAGAGAGGAGGATGCTTGTAAAAAGGCTGTTATGCTTGTCAGAGAAGGTGCGCAAGAGGTATTTTGCCGACTTTATCCTACGCGTGACAAGCGTCTTAAGACTACTTGGGAAAATTCACTTTGGGACAACCCTGACGACGATAGTCCATTCAGATTATTTAGATTCAAACATAATTTTTCTGAAGAAGGAGTTTCTCAAGCGTGGGCACTGTTTTGGCTTTCCCGAGAGAACTATTTTCTTTTAATCAGTTTTCAAAGGAGTTTGGGGAGAGGTTTTGTTCCCGGATATCGTTTCAAGTTTCGCCTTACAAAATGTGGGCGGATAGTCCTAAGGCGGAGGAAGGGGAAGATGGACTGTCAGAAAGAAATAAGAAAGCTTTTAGCCTCTTAGTCACTACTAAGCTCACAGTACAACTTTTCATACTCCTTCGCCGTCTCTTTGAGATCAAATGATCTCTCCACAAACGCCCTCGCATTCGTGCCAAGGGCGTTTCTTTTTGCCTCATTGGCGCGAAGCGACTCGATGGCGCTCCAGAGAGCGTCGCCATTGTCACGGGGAATGGTAGCAGAAATTTGCGGGTTTGAGAACTCTTCGAATATCGGAAGGTCGGAGAGAATCACCGGTCTTCCGCAGGCATAGGCTTCGAGGATAACGAGTGGCACATCGAACTTTCCGTGCATATTGCTGACCGGAAAGGTAACAATGTCGGCAATATTGTAGAGTGCGGCGACATCGGAGACCGTATCGCTGAAGCGCACCTGGTCAAGTATTCCCGCTTTCCGGAATTTCTCTGTGATTTCCTCTTTCTTCTTTTGGTCGGCATCGTTTTTGATACGGAGCGCGAAGAGGAATTTCATGTCTTCGCCACCCATGCGATCCGCCAGCTGACGGATGGGGTCCAGATTTTGCTGACTCAAGGGAATGTCTTCGCAAACTCTACTTGCTAGAGCCTCCCGTTGGCTGGTGGTGTCTGGATTCCCGCCTTCGCGGGAATGACGACTTGGACTACGTGATACGTGTTTGACGAGCATGTCGGCGATCATATCAGTCGCACCGAGGCGAGCATATTCGCCGGCATAGGAAATGACAAAGTCAGCCGGAGAGATGTTGAGTTTTTTGAGGGTTTCGGGATCTTTTGGTCGCGGAGAGAATCGTTCGAGGTCGATTCCCGGGTATATGCGCTCAACATTCTCAAGGCCAACTGATTGCAGTTTCTGCTTCGAGTACTCGGTATAGGTGATGAGGCGGTCAGCAAAAAACATACGCTTCCAATCTGACTCATTCCATCGCTCTTCACGGAGTGTTGCGATAGTCTGAATCGTCTTGGGATGCGTGCCGATGAGGTGTTTTGACAGGAAAGAGTTGAAAGGTGTCGGCGTGAAGAGGAAATGTACCATATCAAACGTTCGCCCTTTGGTTCCAAGAAACGCAGCGAGGCGCGCCTTGGCTTCGAAGTTGAATCGACCGCTTCGGAATATCGGGTGTTGGACGCAGTTTGTGCCCAATTCCTCGAGTGTTTCGTTGGCGGTGAGCAGGTGAAATTCGAGCTGTGGATCCCGGATGCTCTTTGCCAAGAAATACGCGAAGTTTTTCGACGCTTCATCCCATGGCGGCACGAGCGGCCGAGTAGCAAGGAGGATTTTGATGGGAGTTGACATAATTCGTTTGTTTGGATAAGATGTTCTATGCTTGACAATTCACGATTTAATTCAAAAAGAGAGGAATTTTCAATGTTAATGAAATTCGTCCTGAATAGTAGTCATGAAGCACTTTTTGTTCAACATTTCTCTGCCAGCGCGGCTGTTCCCAGGGTTGGGGACATTGTTGGAAATTTCCCGCTAGGAAGTAGGAATGAATATTTGGTGATACGGGTCAAATGGGTTCTTGATGACTCTATCGAAGCAAGAGAGAACAATGCCCTTATTAAGAATATGCGGGACGTGGAAATAACTCTCGTTTCGTATATCCCTTAACTTCGAGATCAACTCGAAAAAACATGTTTGTCTACTGGGCGGTGAAGCAAATGTGGATCCGCCTTTATTGTTCCTTATTCTTCATTTCCTCTCTTAGAACCTGTTTACAATCTTTTCAACAACAATCGAGCAAAACTTAAAACCATCATCTGTAAGCTCGAATCCAGTGTCCGTTCGCAATTCTTCCAGAGCCTTCGGCATTTCTCCAGCCAGGAGAAGCTTCTCTCGACCACCCAGCGCTGAGGAAGAACGGCAAACGTATGCAATTCGTTTCGTTTAGCTACTCCCACTTCCGCACCGATACATGCTTTGATCGCTTTGGCGAAGTTTTCTCCGGTATAACTACCATCAGTCAAGAGTTTCTCCACCCGTGAAAGGTGTTTTTTGTTTGCCTTGACGGCTTGGATAGCTCCATTTCGATCAGTGACGTTAGCAGTGGTTACCGTGAACGCATGCGGCAATCCGTTGGTGTCAACGAGAATATGTCGCTTGATACCGGAAACTTTTTTCCTGCATCATAACCTTTTTCTCGAGCCGTATCTGTATTCTTGACACTTTGAGCATCAACGATGCAGAAACTGGTTTTGCATTGTTTGCCATTTTTCATACGTTCTTGTTCGACCAATTTTTTTTAAGACTTGCTCAAGCATACTCTCTGTCTGTTTGTTTTTTCGTTCCTTCCAGACAAGGAAGTGTCGATAGACACTCTGCCATTTTGGATAATCCTTGGGAAGTGCCCTCCATTGGCAACCCGTGACCAGAATGTAGAGCAGAGCGTTGAATACGTCATAGGAATCAAGTGTCTTTGGTTTGGTTCTCTTCCTGGTTGATTCGAGAAATGGTCTGATGTGTTCGAATTGTTCTCGGGTTATGTCGCTTGGATACATGGTTCTTTTGGTTTGAGGATTATGTCCTCAGTGTACCAGAAGATTGTAAACAGGTTCTTATAAATCTCTTTCTTCTTACTCAATTCTTTACTTTCTCTGTTTGACTCGTTTTCCGTCCAGACGCGTATGGTAATGGGCTGCTTGTTTGGGTTCTTGGCGAGGATGGTTTGTCCGCCGGTGCCGCTCAGGGTGAATGAGGCGGATTCGGTGATAGTGTCGCCTTCCTGTACTTCGTAGAAGAATGTTCGTGTGGGACCGAAATTTGAAACAGTGAAACTCGCATCGGTTTCTTGCTGCGAAGCAAATGAGAGTGACCACCAATCGGAATGCGATGGGTCGGCAAGGAAGCTCTCGCGAAAGGCGAGCACGGAAAAGGCGAGGGCAATGGAGATGGCGATAGAGAGAATAAGCGTCTTTTCTTTCATAGGAATTTCCTGGTCGTATGTGTACTGGATTGGGCAAAAAGGGAAATGACGAAAATATGCGTTAGTTGAGATTCGATCTCTTGTATACGGCGATGTCGTTGGAGAGATAGAGGAGAGACATATCTTTGGCTTTGGTGAACTGAATGCTGTCCATGTGCGGGTTGACGACAACGGTATCGACGCCGGTTCCTGCGAAGCAATCTTGTCCCTTGGGCGTGTTGGGGGCGGAGATCATGAGGAGGGTGCACTGCTCTCGCGCTTTGGTTTCATCGGTATAGCGGCGGAAGAGTCCGCGCGAGAGCGGATATGAATAGTCTCTCATGAAGAAGAGTTTCATCCACGAATCAGCGACAATGTAGTTGTGATCCTTGAGTACCCATTCGTCCGCACTGGTGTTTTTGGCGAGCCAGGAGGAAGCAGCAAAGGTTTGAACCGCTTCGCTCACGTTGCTTTTTGCGGATATGGTGCCGGCATTGTCGAAGAATCCACCGACGAAGACGGCGACGAGGAAAATGGCGAATGTCCATCGAAGCAAGCGATGTTCGCCAGATGGATGATGCTCGACGGTCTTTTTTTCGCTTTTTCCTTGCATAAAGAGCGAAACAAAAGCGAATCCGGCAAGGAGAGCGGCTGGAAACGTGTTGTAGGTGCCGATGCGGTTCGACGGGATATCGATGAACAGAATGTTTGGGAAAAGTGTCATTACGATGAGACCGGCACTCCATGCGAGCATGACCAGTCCTCCGAGGCGTTTTCGTCTCGATGAAAAGAGAAGAAGGATGATGCCGATCATTTCGAGTCCGAAGCGGGATCCGCCGATACTTTGGGTGAGCTGGTCGAAGGTGAGTCCTTCGCGAGTTGCTTTTGACGGTGTGCCGACGGCGGTGTCAATCGCGCTCACGTGCAGATATGTCGGCGTATACACAAAAGCGGTGATAACAACGAGCGAAGCAATGACGACTGCGGGGAATGGCGCGCGAAAAAGCAGTATCCACTCTCGAAGTTCGGAGAATCGTCTCTGCTTGGATTTTTCCGAAAGAAACAGAGACAGAAGGAGAAATATGGAAATAAAGAGGACTACAAAGAGGAAGATGAAGGTGGAAAGGTGATGTGTAAAAGCGAGTGTGCCGGAAAAGAGAGCAGCCAGACCGAGGAGGGACGAATTCTTTTCTTGAAAGGCTCGGAAGAAACAAAGTATCGCTATCGGGATGAGGAAGTTGCCAAACATGTTCCCGACGACGCCGCCGCTTACATACTTTGCCTCCGGCGAGGAGAGTGCCCAGAGAGGGCCTATGCACAAGAGGACAGTGATCATGCCCCAGCGAGCGAGGTGTTTTGATGGAAATACGTCTTCGAAAAGGCGATAGCTCAGCATGACGACTGCGAGAACTGTGAGGATATTGACGAGCAAGAGGAGCAGTGACGGGAAGGCAGAGATAAAATCGAGGCGAGCGACGAGAGCGGTCGCTGCGAAGGGCAAATGCTCGCCGATGATGAAGTCATCGATTGGTTCCGGATCAGTCAGCGTGTCTCCAGCACTTTCGGTTCCTTCGAAGGCGATGTCGATTTTTTCATAGGTGGGAATACTGCCGGTTTCGGCCATCTTCTTCGCCCAGAACATATGGTGTCCGAGATCGGTCGATGTGGGGAGGATGGTGCCCCAGAGATAGATGGATTTTATGAGTATGGTGAGGATAACCAATCCAAGGAAGAGCCACCCTTCCTTCTTTGGAAATCGTATCTCCGATGCGGTGGGATCGGGATGCTGCGCGGCAAGTTTCTTATGCCTCCTTTGTACAAGAACGATGAGTGGAATGAGTGCAAAAATACTTTCGACGCCAATGATTGAGAGGGCAGTGAGAGGGACATGGAGACGAGACAGGATGAGCATGCAAAAGTCGAGCACCGAGAGGCTGAGCGCGAACGAGAACAGGATGTATTCGAAAAGAGAGGTTGGAGGCAAATGCTTTCGGAAGAAAGCAGACAAAAGGAATGCGCCGGGCACAAAAAAGAGACCGAGAAGAGCGAGGAGAAATCCGCATTGATCAAGAAGTGTGTTCATAGATGCAGTTCGCGTTCGCCGGTCGTCTGCGCGACCACTGCTTTGATGATGCCGGCGTAGCAGGCTGAGATAGTTTTCCAGTTGAAATGCTCGGCTGTGTATCTTCGGGCTCGTTCGCCGAAAGTTTTTCGTAATTCTTTGTCAGAGAGGAATCGTTCTGCTTTCTTCTTCCAATCTTCGATATCTTCCGATTCGGCGAGTACCCCATTCTTATCATCGGTGAAGGCGTCTTTGAGTCCTTCGAGACGAGAAACGATGACGGGAATGCCGCATGATGCTGCTTCGATCGGCGTGATGCCAAACCCCTCCACATCGCCGGGGATGCGGATGTTCGGCTGAACAAAAATATCGCAAGTATTCATAAGGATATCTCGCGCGCGATCACTCACATAGCCCAGCAGCTTCACGCGCTCGAAGGTTTTGGTTTCTTCGATAGCGCGACGGATATTGTCTCGATCCGGTCCGTCTCCGGCGACCACGTAGATGGTTTCTCGGGGGAGTAGGGGGAGGACATTGCGAATAAACCAGGTAACGCCTTTGCGACGGGCGAGACGTCCGGCAGTCAGGAGTACTGTTTGATTTTTGTGTATATCGCCGATAACTCCTTCGAGATCTCTGCGCGTGAACTCGGGGTGATAGTGTGCTTCCGGATCAATGCCGTTCGGTACGAATTCAAATTTGCCATCCGCGATGCCGTGGCGTATTCCGAGAGCAATAGTTTCATTGCCAACGGCGATGAGTTTGTCGAGCTTGGGAATGAAGATGCGGACCCAAAGCGCCTGATAAATAAAAAGCGGATAGGTAATGTCCAGTCCGTGAATGACGGAAATGACCGCTTTCTTTGGAAAGAGGATCTTGACCGCCCAACCGACAATAGAGAGTACGCCGTCACCGAGGAGAATGGCGTCATAATTTCGTGCGGAGAGAATTGCTCGACAGAGTGCGTATGGCAAGAAAATCGGCAGGAATTTTTTGCCGAATCGGTTTGCTATCGTGGTGACTTCGGCGTGTTTCTGAAGCCAAAGTGCCAGGGCGGCGTTTTGGTTCTCGATGCCGCCGACGATCGGCGGGTAGGCACGAGAGATAAAGAGAATGCGAAACGGCATAAGAAATCGGTAGCGAGCAAGCCAATGAAGGGTTAGGATTTGTCTTTGCGAGGAGTGTCAAGTTCGAAATTACAGGTTCAAAATAAACTCCATTTTTCGACACAATATGAGGTCTCTCTGTTTGTTTTGCTCCGCGTTGCTTCTGCGGGGCTTATGGGTTTGGATCTGAATCTTTTTGTTATTTTTCAGTTTCTTCTCTTTTTGCAGAGAGGTTTTTCTTTGTCAGGTAGAGCTGTTCTTCGATGAGTCTTCGATTGGACTTGACCATATCGGCAAGGAGAGCGAAGACAACAAATTGGAGACCGATGATGAAAAAGAGCGCGGAGAAAAAGAGATAGTTCCGATACGGAGAGATCTTAAAATCTTGTACGTAGAAACCGAAAAATATGAAGAAGAGGAGAACGGCGATGCCGATTAGAATGAATCCGGGAATGCCAAAGAACTTCATCGGGCGGACATCGCGAACGGCTTTGACGATGATGCGCGAGCTTTGCCGGATATAATTCACGATACTCTTCGTCATTTTGGATTTCCGCTCGGCAAAATAGGTGACGGAAACGGGAATCCAGACGATCTTGAGTCCCTTGCCAATGGCATCAATGATAACCTCCTGTGTGTAGGTGAAATTTTCGAGGAGGTTGAGACGGAGTAGTGACTCGCGGCTGTAGGTCCGGAAGCCGCATGTGAGATCCTGTATGGGTGTTTTGAGGAAGCCGGAAATGAGGCGTGCGGCAAGTCGGTTGAGGCGGTCTTTGATGAGGGGAATGTTTTTTGCGGCATGCTCTCCGAATCGATCGGCGCTTACGATGTCGGCTGTTCCGGCAAGTACGGGTGCAAGAATCGTGCCGATGTCGTTCGGATCAAACTGCCCGTCGGCATCGATATTCACCATAACGTCGGCATTGGCTTCAAGTGCGGCTTCAACCGAGGTGCGGAAGGCTTTCCCGAGTCCGCGATTCCGCTGATGCACGATGACGCGATTGGCGCCAGCCTCTTGAGCGATTTCGCTGGTGTGATCGGTTGATCCGTCATCCACCACGTGCACGACGATTTCGTCGATACCTTTGAGTGTTCGAGGTATTCTCCGTATGGTTTCCCCGATTTTCTCCGCCTCATTGTACGCGGGAATGTTTACGATAAGTTTCATAAAGAGAGATTGAGAGGACTTAGAATCGAGAAGATCAAAGAGGGGAGAAAGGGAGATATCATCACTGCTTTTCTACGAGTTTGCTGAACTCGAAGCAGGCAACTTTGCAACGGGCATTCCCGGATCCGTTCTTTGCGATATCCTGCTGGCACTCGAGCGCTGCACCAAAACAGCGATTGCGGCTCTCTCGGACATATGACCAGTCTATTTGATAGTGGAAAAAATTCAACAGAAAACTTCCGACGACTGCGGCGCCGACAACCCAAATGGCGAGTCGAAGGAGGTGGAACATATGCGTAATACTCTGTGCTGATTGTTATCGCCCGATGCCTTTGTAAATGATGCCCGATGTTCGGAAGAGATTCTTGTCAAAGGCATTCTTGCCGTCGATAAAGACTTTGATTCCGTGCTTCTTGAGAAGTGCCGGCGTGATAGCCTCTTTGAATTCGGTGTGGTCGGTCGCCAGGATGAGCGCGGTGGATTTTTTGAGGATGGCATCGAGGGATTTCAGGCTTGATCGATCAAGAATGTGCGGGTCGAAGGTCTCGACTTCTGCGGAGTGCTTCTTGAGATGCTCGATGATACGGACGGACGGCGATTCGCGTACGTCGTCGATATTTGCCTTGTAGGCGATGCCAAGCACGCCGACGGTTGTTCCGTTGAGAGGGAGCTTTACGGCATTCAAGGCATCCTGTAAGAGTTCGACGGTATAGCCCGGCATGTCGTTGTTGATTTCCCGTGCAAGTCGCAGAAACTTGTGATCGAACCCGGCTTTCTTGGCGCGCTCGATCAAATAATATGGATCGACGGGGATACAGTGTCCGCCCACGCCGCAGGAAGGGAAATGCGCAAGGAACGAGAAAGGCTTGGTGGCGGCGCCGCGGATGACGTCGGCGACATCAATACCGAGTCGGTCAAAAGATCGGGCGAGTTCATTTACGAAGGCGATATTGATATCGCGAAAAGAATTCTCGACGACTTTGACCGCTTCCGCTTCGCGGATGGATTTCATCGGGCGGATCTCGCCATCGACGATGGATCGATAGAACTCGAGTGCACGCTTCAATCCGGTTGCATCGAGTGAACCGACGACGCGGGGGATGTTGGTGACATTCCACACGGCATCTCCCGGATTGATGCGCTCGGGGCAGTGAGCGAGAAACACGTCTTTTCCGATAGCGTGTCCGGCTTGCTTGAAGATGGGGACAACTATTTCTTCGGAAACACCCGGATTGACGGTTGATTCAAGGACGACGAGCGCGCCTTTTTTGAGATGATCGGCGATGGTTTTCATGGCGCCGATAACCGGAGTGAGATCCGGAGTGTAGAGTTCGTCTACCGGTGTCGGGACGCACACAAGAATGATGTCTGCCTGTTCGAGTGTATGCGGATCGGAAGAAGCCGGGAACGGATATTGCGGGAGATGCTCTTCGAGATATTGGTCTTCGATCGGACTTTTCCCTTGGCTGATGAGAGAATTCTTTTTTTCATCGAGATCAAATCCGATGACTTCGTATCCTCGTTCTTTGGCTCGAACGGCAAGCGGCAATCCGACATATCCCAATCCGACAATGCCAACGGCGATATTTTTTTTCTCGACTTCTTTCATAATGGCGCATGAGCAGATTATTCTTCCTGTCCCTCACCACTCATTGTACGAAAAAAGAGCGGAGACGTCGAGATGAATGCCGGGGAACTTGCGGGGGAGGTGTTTTCCGGTGCTTCTTAGTGGCATTCTCTCTTCGGGAAGAGAGAGCGGTTATCGGTCTTGACAAAACATTGTATTGTGCGCTAATATTATTTCACTCAATTTTATCCGAAGAATGCATCATTATGACAGCCCGAGACACGAGAGCGGAGGGGAAAATTGCTCAAAAATCGCTCCAGAGCCGAAAGCAGGTGTTTGCTAAGAAAACAGAGAAATCCTCTCGCAAAGAGGTGATTTCCCGAGGGTTCTATGGAACGGCATTTCACCGTTTCCTTCATTCCATATCGCCGCGGGCGGTTGCGATTGTTTCGGCTCGCTATGGAGCTGGCGGAAAAGAACCGATGACGCTCGAAGAGATCGGGAAAACCTATGGCATTACGCGCGAGCGGATTCGTCAAATTATTTCGGTGCTTCTTGGAAATGTTCGCGCGCGTCGGTACCCGGCATCGCTCGAGGAGGTGTCAAAGCGCATGGAATCGACGCTCAGTGGCAAAAGTGGTATTATGGAGAGGGAAGAGTTCTTCGACACGATAGCCGGAACGGATGCGAGGGAGCGTGGAGCAGTGCGGTTTTTTCTTGCGGTGCTATCAGAGCGCTTCCGATCGCTTGAGAGCGCGTCTATGGTTCCCGCTCTGGCGCTTGTTTCTTTTGAATTGGAATTGTGGATTGCAGTAAACACGGCGGCGAAATCGGTGCTGGTGGAGAACGGTGCATCGCTTCCCGAAGCGGAGTTTCTGAAGCGAGTCAGTAAGGATTCTTCACTAAAGGGAATTTCTCAGAAAACAATATTGGATTTTCTTGCTGTATCGGAAGGCTGTCGCAAGAACCCATTTGGTCAGTGGGGACTTCCCGAATGGAGCGATATCTGCCCGCGAGGAACTCGCGAGCGCGCGTACTTGGTGGTACATGCTGAAGGAAAACCACTTCACTTCCGCGAGATAGCGGCAAAGATTGACCTGTCCGGACTGCAGAAACCGGGAAAGGTGACGCATCCGCAAACGGTGCACAATGAACTGATCAAAGATAAGCGATTTGTCTTGGTGGGTCGAGGCACATACGCACTCGTCGAGTGGGGGTTTCGTCGCGGAACCGTTCGCGAAGTGGCGGAGGAGATTCTTCGGGAGCGAGGCGTACCGATGAAACGTGAAGAATTGGTAGCTGAAGTGCTCAAAGTTCGCGATGTGAAGGCGTCGACGGTGGTAATCAACTTGAATGCATTTTTCGTTCGTACGCCGGAAGGCGCATATTGTCTCAAGGAATCGAAGAGGAGAGCTAAATAAGAGGGATCTATTGATTCGATTGCGGAATGTCGTTAGGGATTTTCAACGAACTATCCCATGGGCACTATTATACTGCAGAGTTTTTCGGATATGTCGGAGGCGTTCCTGTCTATTTGGAACGTCATGGGAGAGGTATGGTTTCTGGTGCTTCCGCCATCTCTCTATTTTATCTTCAAGTTTCTCTGGATGGACCACATCCAGAATCAATACATAGAGAGTACAAAGACAGTGCTTCTCGAGATTATTCCGCCTCGCGATATCGAAAAGAGTCCCAAGGTGATGGAGACGATATTCGATGGTATCGCGGGCGTTGATAAGGGTCCGACGGTCGTTGAGACGTATGTGCAAGGGTATCTCCCGCCGCTTATCAGTCTGGAGATAGTGGGTGACGGCGTCGATGGTACGCATCTCTACGTGCGGACACCGGTCGTATTTCGCAATCTCATTGAAGCGTATTTCTACGCTCAGTATCCGAATGTTGAAATAATGGAGGTGTCTGATTATGTTGATCGGATTCCGAAAGGCGCGCCGAATCGCGATTGGGATCTCTTTGGAGCTGATATCGAATTCACTAAGCCGGATCCCTATCCAATCAAAACTTACCACTACTACGAGGAGGATGTTTCGGGGAAAATGATCGATCCGCTCGCGGGGCTGTTTGAAAGTTTTGGTAAGTTGCCGCCGGGGCAGAAGCTCTGGTTTCAGATGATTATCACACCGCTCAAACCAGACTACTACAATACCGGAAAGGCGCTTCTTGATGAAATTATCGGACGCGCTACCAAGGTGAAACCGACATCTGTGCTGGGCGATCTCACATCCGGCATCGGAGAAATCGCGACGGCGGTGCCGAAGGCATTCTTTGGTCCGGTGGAATTTGCATCTTCGAGTGACAAACCGGAGAAAAAAGATTTTCTCGAATACCAGTTGACACCGGTTGAGAAGGAGGTAGTAAAGGCACTTGAAGCGAATATCGGGCGCAATGTGTTCGGATCCCGCCTTCGCATGATTTATATCGGCAAAAAGAAGGGATTTGACAAATCTTTTGTCTCGGCATTTTTTGGCGGGCTTAAGCAATTCAATGACTTCAACTTAAACGGATTCAAACCGAACGACGCGTCGAAGACTTACGCGAACTATTTGATGACCGATATTCGTATGCGTTATCGGCAGCGCAAGCTCCTCCGTCGGTATAAATTCCGCGATCCGGATTCCCCGGTTCCGATGCTGGCGCTGAGTACGGCGGAACTGGCGACGATTTTTCATATTCCTGACATGAACGTTGTGGCGCCGTCTTTGCCTCGTATTTCGGCGAAGCGGGGTTCTGCTCCGCAGAATTTGCCGATACAATTGTGATAATGTCGGTTTTTCTCGGGTGTCCCTCGACTTTTTGATGTTCTCCTATGTCTGACAATATTACCTATTTCGCCAAGACGAACTTCCGGAACGAAGATCGGGTTTTCGGTATCAAAGCCGATGATCGTCGTCGGCATATGTATGTCATTGGGAAAACGGGCATGGGGAAGACTAATATGCTCGAGAATCTGGTTATTCAAGATATTCAACACGGACACGGCGTCGCTTTCATTGATCCGCATGGCGATACGGCGGAGAAGCTGATTCGCGCTATTCCGCCGTCGCGCGTCAATGACGTCATTTACTTCAATCCGTCAGATCAGGATTTCCCGGTAGCATTCAATGTGATGGAACATGTGTCGGCGGAGTACCGGCACCTGGTTGCTTCCGGCTTGGTCGGCGTTTTCAAGAAGATTTGGGCGGACTCTTGGGGACCGCGCCTCGAGTATATCTTGCGCAATGCGATTTTGGCGCTTCTGGAATATCCGGGGAGCACGCTTTTGGGTGTGATGCGCATCCTGGTTGACAAGGAGTATCGCAAACGTGTCGTCGACAAGGTGACGGATCCGGTCGTGAAGTCATTTTGGGTTGATGAATATACCAAGTGGAATGACCGCGTGTTGCAGGAAGTGATTGCACCGATCCAAAACAAAGTCGGGCAATTCCTCTCGAGTTCGCTCATCCGAAATATTGTCGGGCAGACCGTCTCGTCATTCGATGTTCGCGATATCATGGACCGTCGGAAGATTCTTATCATGAATCTTTCGAAGGGGCGTATCGGGGAAGACAATAGTGCTCTTATCGGCGCAATGATGATTACCAAGATACAGCTTGCGGCGATGGGGCGTGTGGACATTCCGGAAGATGATCGCCAGGACTTCTATCTTTATGTTGATGAGTTTCAGAATTTCGCAACGGAGTCATTTGGTAATATTCTTTCCGAGGCGCGGAAATATCGGCTGAATTTGATTCTTGCAAACCAGTATATTTTGCAAATCGAAGAATCGGTTCGAGATGCGATCTTTGGCAATACGGGAACGATTATCAGTTTTCGTGTTGGAGCGACTGATGCGGAATTCCTTGAAAAAGAGTTCTCCCCGATTTTCTTGGCAACGGATATTGTAAACTTGGAAAAGTACCATATCTATCTCAAGCTCATGATTGACGGCATCTCCGGGGATGCTTTCAGTGCGACGACGCTTCCTCCGATCGATCTGCCGGAGAGTGATGAAAATGCTGAGAAGGTGGTTCGTATTTCTCGGGAGCGGTACGCGGCCAAGAAGCAAGATGTCGAAGATAAAATTCGCCGGTGGACTGGTATCTTGACTGAAGAGGAGCGGCAGAATTTTGAAGAGCGAATGCGAATGCGCGCCGAAACGACTCTTGCTAAAAAGGCTCCCGTTGAAATCGATGGCTCTCTGTCGACGCCGCCTTCCTCATCGGTGCGCCAGCAGGAATTCTTCAGGAGCTCTTCTCATGACAACCGATCTACTCCTGATCGAATATCTCGTCATGAATCCCCCTCGCGCATACCAACCGGTCATCCTTATCGGAATTCCGCTCTTCCAAATGAACTGACGATTTCCTCGGATTCGCCGTCTCTAACGGGAACGACGAGCGCTTCCATGCAATCAGCTGATCGATTGCGACGAGACCCATCTGAGCATTCGGGAAATGAGATATCATCTCCCAGTTCTCGACCTCTGTACAAATCCGTATGTGCAGTATGTGGTGTCGAGATTGACGTTCCGTTCAAGCCCGATGGGAAGCGTCCGACATTTTGTCGAGAGCACTTCAAAAGTTTTCAGAAGACGATTGCTCGTACGAGAACAGGCGTGGACATGCAGTCCTCCCAAGCATCGCCCGAGAAACGTTCGGAGCATGTGCGGGACGATCATTCCGAGGAAAATCCAGCGTACTCCCGCAGAGAAGATGCGCCATCGGAAGTGTCGCGCGAACGCCATTCGTTTGCTCCAAAGGCGTATGTCTCGATGGAGACGCCGCTTTCTTTGGGGCAGATGCAATATATCGCTCCAAAACCTTTTAAGCGTAGCAAGGAGAAAATCGATTTGGGAGAAGTTCGCAGGATTCTTTCGTCCGAACGAACCGCTGATGGCCATTCAGATTCTTAGTAAGAACTCTCTAGAGAGAGCCCCTCTTCTATTGGCAAGTCTTCAGGTGGTGATTCGCGAGTATGGTTTTTCGTTGTTTTGTTATTCCGGCTGGAGTAATGGGAATGTCGCAGGGTTGAGTTTATCTCAAGAGTAAATTTTGGAGCCGAAAAAGACCAAGACTCGAGTCATGAAGGATTTTTGAGAAGAGAGCTCTCTAATGAAATTTTTCAGGTATTTTCGCTCTCGAATTCTTTTGCTATACTAAAGTGCGCTTTCGGGTTTCTTTTGTCTCTCAAGTTTTAGCAGGACTTTTATGACGCCGTTCAAAAAACGCTATCGACGTATCTACGCTGCATGGGTGGTGATCTCGATTCTTGCGGTTATATCGATGATATTCTTCCTTATTGCCCCTATCTTTACGTATCGATAAGTCGTTTGCCTTGAGCCGGTGCGATATGAAAGGACTGGTGTTTACTCTTCTGTCTGCTTTGGCCGTACTGATTGGTATCGGTGGGAGTTGTGTGATGGGATATCGGGCCTATAAAGAATCTGAACGAAATCGGGGAATCGCCGAGGAGATCCGTGATTTGCAAGATGAAGCGCGTCGCATTGATCAGGAAAATCGAAAACTGAATGATCGAATCGAGTATCTTCAGTCGGACACATTCCGCGAACGAGAGGCAAAGCGTGTTCTTGAATATCAGAAGGCGGGGGAGAAGGTTGTCTTTATACGAGACCGGGTCAGTGCATCAGGGAGCATACCGGACACATCATCACAGAGCGAATCATTCGTGCTTGGCGCATCAAAAGACGCTGAACCGAATCCTCTCAAGTGGTGGCGAGAGTTTTTCGGGAAAAGTTAACCGTTTGGAATATATTGCCGCTTATCAAATTGGGTATGTCTCAACCAGTAGCGCTATCCGGAGATCAGCCGGAATCAAAGAAGAAGCGAGGGGTAATTCGCGTGCGAACGGCGATTTTTGGGTTTCTGATAGGAGGTATTCTTACGTTGCTCATAGTGTCTCTTCTGGTAGCCTTTGCTCCGGATGCGTCGGTCGGCATTGCTTTGCGCCGCATATTTCCGTTTCCAGTCGCGATTGCTGACGGCGCTTTTATCTCTTACGGAGAACTTGATAAAGATCGAGAGTCGGTTCGTCGCTTCTATGAATCTCAGTCGGATGACTTGGCAGAGAAAGGGCTTCGTGTGGACTTTAGTACTCCGGATGGAAAGAGTCGTTTGCTGCTTCGGGAGAAAGATATTTTGAATAAACTTGTCGAGGATCGGATCATTCTTTTCTTGGCGCAGAGCAAAGGTATTCGTTTTTCTAATGACGATGTGACAGCAAGGGTTGAGGATGCGATTCGTGAACAGGGCGGAAGTCGGGAGAACCTCGAGAGTCGACTCTTGCATTTTTACGGATGGAATCTCGAAGAATTTAAAGAGAAAATTGTTGTGCCGTCGCTTTACCGAGATGCGCTCGAGGCGTCATTCTTGAAAGAACGCGATGTTTCGGCAGCGAAATCGAATATTGAAAAAGCTGATTCGGAACTGAAGAATGGGGTGCAGTTTGACAGGGTGGCGGAAGAATTGTCAGAAGGTGATTCCAAGAAGAACGGCGGTGATCTTGGTTGGGTAGATATCGATTCGTTAGTTCCGGAACTTCAGGAGGTGGCGCGAACTCAAGAGATCGGCGCGGTAAGCTCGATACTTGAAAGTACGCTTGGATTTCATATCGTAACTGTTGCGGACAGGAAGACGGAATCCGGAAAAGAGATGGTTCGGATGCGGCAGATATTTACTCGAAAGCCCTCGTTTCCGGAGTGGCTTGCTGACAAAAAGCGCGAAGCGGTTGTCTTTGTTCTTCCTCGTCGATATCTCTGGGATTCGAAAAGTGGCAGTGTCGCTTTTCGGGACGAGTCAATGCGTACTTTTGAAAAGAATGCGCTTCAACAATCCGAAGGCGACCCGTCACTTGTCTTTTAAGGCTGAATCGATTTTTCTCAGGTGTAATTTCGTATATCCTTCGTATGGAAACAACGGATACAACTGTTCCGGTGACGGAACGATCGGATGTGTCTCCCCGGAAGACATGTCATCATGGGGGCGCATCGTTTCTTCTGGCAAGTTTTCTCTTCGGTGTTTTTGGCGGTATTCTCGGCTGGTGGGTCGGACCACGCCTCGCGAGTGACTTGAAACTTCCCATTTCTCCTGCCTTATTGGAGATGACAAAAAACGCAAAAGATTCAGGCGGACAAGGGGCATCGTCTTCATTGCCGGCGTCAGTGTCGTCGGAAGAGTCGCTTCTGGTCTCTCTGGTAGAGAAAAGCACTCCGGGTGTTGTAAGCGTTGTTATTTCAAAAGATGTTCCCAAATACAGGAGCTTTTTTGATGACCCGAATTTTCCCTCGTTTTTCTTTGGTCGTCCGTTTGGGAATAATTCAAATTCCGATTCAGGGGAGACTGAAAAACAGACGGTTGGCGAAGGATCGGGTTTCTTCGTATCTTCGGATGGAACTATTGTGACCAATAAGCATGTTGTCGAGGATTTACAGGCGGACTACACCGTTATAACGAGCGACAAAAAGGAGCATGTGGCGCGTGTTTTGGCGCGTGATCCGGTGCAGGATATTGCCGTATTGAAAATCGACGGAGATAATTTTCCGGCGCTCGAGCTCGGCGATTCGGAGAGTTTGCGTGTGGGGCAGACGGCAGTTGCCATCGGGAATTCGCTTGGGGAATTCTCCAATACGGTAAGTCGGGGAATTATCTCCGGATTGCAGCGAAGTCTTGTGGCGGGATCAGGCATGGGTGCTTCCGAGCGCCTCTCAGGCATTATACAGACCGACGCGGCTATTAACCCGGGGAACTCTGGCGGACCACTTCTTAGTCTTTCAGGAGATGTTATCGGCATTAATGTTGCCATGGCACAAGGCGCACAAAATATCGGATTTGCGATACCGGTCAACAGCATTAAACGCGCGCTTGATGAAGTGAAGAATACCGGGAAGATATCGGCACCGTTTCTCGGTGTACGATCGGTTGCGATTACATCGGAGATTCAAAAGGCGAACAATCTGCCTTTTGAATATGGAGCGCTCATCGTTCGCGGACAAAACATTACTGATTTGGCGGTTGTCCCGGGTTCTCCGGCGGACAAAGCGGATATTGTCGAGAATGACATCATTCTGGAAATCGACGGAGTTAAGATCGACGATGAGAATCAACTCTCCGACGTGATTGCTTCAAAACATGCGGGCGATACGGTGACGCTCAAGGTATGGCATAAGGGCGATACGCGCGACGTGAAAGTGACGCTCGAAGAACGGAAATAAGTGTCCGAGGCGCTGCCAAGGAAATAAAAAAGAAGTCTCAAAAGACTTCTTTTTTATTATTTCCGCGATTATTGTAGAGAGATTCAAGCTTCATTTCATGCAGAAGTCTACCGATGCTTTTTGATCAGCATTGAGGAAAGAACCGGAATGATGAGGAGTGTAAAGAAGGATGAGACGGCAAGACCGAAGATGATGGCGGTTCCCAATGCTCGCCACAGAGCATCGGAGAGGGTAATTGGAATGAGTCCGAGTATGGTGGCGAACGAAGTGATGAATATCGCTTCGATTCGAGATTTTCCGGCATCGATGATCGCTTCGGTATGTTCGAGTCCGTGTGCCCAATTCAGATTCATCTTATCGATTAAAATAATGGCATTTTTCACGACAATACCGAAAAGCGCGAGAATCCCGATGAGTCCCGGGAAGGAGAGTGAGATGCGGAATATTGCCATGCCGATGAATACGCCGATCATGGCGAGCGGGAGTGTCGTAAGAACAATCGCCGCTTGCTTTACGGAATTGAACTGGATAATGAGCGTCGCAACGATAAGGGCGATCGCGATAACGAGCGCGCGGAGAATTGAAGCGACCGACTCTTGATTCTGTTCGTTCTCGCCGCCATAAGTAATGGAGTAGCCGTCGGGGAGATGATAGCTGTTTTTCACTTTTTCCTGGAAGGTGGCAAGGACTTCTGCGGGTCGAACATTGGCGCTCACACCGGCAGAAAGAAGCGCGGTTCGTTTTTGATCGATTCGGGTGATAGAATCGACTGACGGTTTGAGCTCGATTGCGGAGATGTCTCCGAGGCGAATCGTATTTCCGGATGCGTTTCGGAATTCGATAGATCGAAGATCGTCGAGCGAAGGAATTGATTGCTCTGAGAATCGGGCATTGACACTTATTTCTTTGTTATCGCGAAGAACGGTAGTTACTTCGACGCCGGAAATAGCCGTGCGAAGTGCGCTTCCGACGCTGGTCGCATCGAGTCCGTAAAAGGCGAGTCGATCATGATC
The DNA here is from genome assembly GCA_016699875.1 of Candidatus Moraniibacteriota bacterium. Lineage (NCBI taxonomy): Bacteria > Candidatus Moraniibacteriota > Candidatus Moraniibacteriota bacterium. The sequence continues at coordinate 914,354 of CP064989.1, forward strand.
GAGAGCAAAGGTGTAATCCGCCGGAGCGTTTTTAAGCGAGCTGTTTATGTTGGTTGTACCGGGGATGGTTGCGAGGACTCCTCTGAGGTCATGCACGATTCCGTCGATAGTCTTGAGATCATCGCCTGTGACGCGAGCCTCGAAGGCGGATCCGGAAGGCGGACCTCCTTGCTGGCTGGCAACGCGGATATCGGCATCTCGAACATCGGAGAAATCGTTGTGCAATGCATCGGCAATCTCCGAAGAAGTGCGGTGGCGATCATGTTTATCCGAGAGCTTGACGACGATGCCGGCAAGGTGTGAGGCATTGCCAGTTGCTGTGCCGGTGCCGTCTTGGGAAATGCCGGCATTTCCGACAACCGTAGAGAAGTTTACAATTTCTGGGTAGGTGAGAAGTTTATGTTCGATACGCTGCACAATAGTATTCGTCTCATTGAGTCTGAGTCCTATCGGCGCTTCGATATTGATGAAGATAAGTTCTTCATCGGAAGTTGGGAAGAATTCAATGGGCACAATGCCGAGAATCGGCAACAGAACCGAGCCGATGAATATCGCGCCAGTTCCAAGAAGGACGATCCATTTGCGTCGCGCACTCGATAAGATACTTCTTAGTAGCTTTTCATAGGGCGGAATAATGCGGTCGAAGTGGATAATTCCGTGAATGAGCCGATCTTTGAAGTTCCCGTTTTCGCGATTTCCCGCTTCTTTGAGTCTGGTCTTGATGAGGTTTTCATCATGCCACTCCGCGTCGACGAGCGCGGCATTTTGATTGAGAATTTTATTCCCACTGCGAAGAAAGTACCAGAGCGTGAGCCGTATGATGATGACGAGTGCTGTGCCGGCAAGAGCAAATCCCCACAGGCTTCCGAGGAGTACGCCGTATGTGCCGAGTCCGACAAGGAATGAAACGGCAATGACGAACCAACTCTTGGTAAAGCGAATGCGCTCAAGTGCGGCTGCGAGCGGATGATTGATCATGAGTGCTATCCCAAGAGAAGCTGTGAGTGTGACGGATACGGTAATGGGGATAGACTTGATGAATTGTCCGATCATGCCGGTCGCAAGGAGAAGTGGAAGAAATGCCCACATGGTTGTGAGCGTCGTTGTCGTGAGGACGACTTTGAAATCGCGCAATACCAAGAGGACCGCTTCTTCAGGTGTGAATTTTCCGGTACGGAGGTACTGTTTGGTGGCTGATACGACGACAATAGCGTCATCAACCAAAAGTCCCATGGACAGGAGGAGTGAAAACAATGAGAGAAAATTGAGTGATATCCCCGAAAAGAGCATGGTGCCGAACGTGATAAAGAAGACAAGCGGAATAGTGAGTCCGGCTATGAGCGCTTCTTTCAATCCGACAATGAGTACGAGCGTGCCGACAACGAGTCCGACGGTCAGGAAAAAGTCGCGTGTGAGTTCGTTGAAGTTTTTTCGAATTTCTTTGGCAAGGTCGACGGTCGTGGTCCATTCGACGCCACCAGGGAAACTCTCTGATAGGCGGTTCATGGTGAGTTCCGCGTTGTCGACGGTTTCGATGATGGATCCGCCGGTCCGTTTGACGATATTCAGCGTGACAGCATTTGCGGGTTCTGATCCGTTGATGGACAGTCGCGAGAGGACGGTGCGTTTTACGGCGCGCTCCTCGACGGTCGCGATATCCTTGAGGAGGACAACATTGCCATTGGAAGAGAAGCGGATGGGGATATCTCCCAGTGTTTCTGCTGTGAAAAATCGAGCGTCAGTTCGAACTGGGTAGGAGAACCGTGTGCCGTCAAAACTTCCGGCGGGAACAGCTCGATTGGTAAGGGCAATAGATCGGTTTGCTTCATCGGGCGAGATGCCGAGCGCGGAGAGTTTTGCCGGATCGTAAGCAACGGAGAATTCTCTCTCATCTCCGCCAGAGATGTTGACTTCCCGGACACCGGGAATTTTTTTGAGTTCGTCGCTTGCCGTGTCAGCGATTGATCGCAGGGCAAGTCCATCGATGGGACCGGAGAGGGCTATGGTGAGTATTGGTTGGTCATCAAATGAAATCTCTTTAACAGAAGGGTCTTCGGCATCGTCCGGGAGATCGCTTTTAACTTCTGAAATGGCATCGCGAAGGTTGCGGATAGCATCGTCGATTGGTTCGTTTGCCTCATATTCGACCGTGACAGATGAGAGGGAATTCGCGGAATTCGATGTTATCTTCTTGATGCCCGAGAGACCGCTTATTTTCGTCTCTATCTTTTTGGTGACGAGTTCCTCGACATCCGACGGAGATGCTCCCGGGAAAGGTGTTATGACAATGCCAATGGGGATTTTTATTTCCGGGTTGGATTCGCGGGGGAGTTGGAAGAATGACCAGAGTCCCCAGATGGAGATAGCCGTAATGAGGAGAAGGATGACTCGCGGGCGCGTGACAAAGAAATTAAATGGACTCTTTCTGAGTGCCGGATCGAATTCGAGTTGTTTTAAATACTCTGAGTCGGACGAGGTGTTTCCGGAGTTGTTGTGTGGAGAAGTTGGCATATCTCTGTCTGTCATGGAGATGAATTGTTGCAAGTGAATTTTAGTGGCGGTTTGTTGTGTTTTTATGACTTGATGTCAACAGACGCACCTTCTTCGAGCGCCTTTCCGCTTTCGACTATAATATTGGCGTCGTTTGGAACATTGGCCGATACGATACCGGTCTCTCCGGAGACAGTAATGGAATCGACGGATACTTTCTTTGCAATGCCGGAGTCCTCAATAAAGAAGAATGACCCATCTTGTCCGGTGGTGGTAGCGGAGAGTGGAAGAGAAAGGCGATCGCTTTCGGTGAGCGAGTGTTCTGACGTGAGGCTGACGGTGGCGACGGTTCCTGCGCGGAGCATGTCGTCCGAGAGCTTTGCTTCAACGGGGAATTTTCCTGTGCTGGAATCGGCAAGGGCGCCGATTGAGGTGATATGCGCTTCAGATGACATCTCTCCGGATTGTACGGAAACCACATCGCCGAGAGCGAGCCTTTCTCGCAGGTTGCCGGAAACAGAGAATCGAACCGTAGGCGTTGTGGTTGAGGCGATAGAAGCAAGCTCTGTTCCGGGCGAAACAGCGCTTCCGACGCTGGCATTTTTCTTGGAGATAACGCCGGAGAATGTCGATCGAATTATGGAATTGTTTCGGGCATTGTCGAGCGCGATTTCGGCGCTTTCAAGGCGGAGCTTGGCGAGATCTCGCGCAAGCGTATTGGCAACGCTCTTGGTGCTTTTTTTCTCCGCGAGTCGATTGGCATCCTTGTATGATTTTTTCGCAAGGGAAACAGCTATCTCTGCTTGTCTGATGGTTTCCGAGGAGAGCCCGTCTTTCGTTATCGCTGATCCGAATGGTGTGTCGATGCGAAAGAGAACTGATCCCAGTGAAACGGTATCCCCAACTTCGAATGGGGCGGCGGCAATAGTTCCGGAAGCGGTGGCAAGAAAGATAGTCTCGTGTTCCGGAGCGATAATGCCGGGGAGATGTTCTTCGCTGGAAACAGTCTTGAGCTCGCTCGCTTTTTTTGTAATAACCTGAATGTGATCGGTTTCGGAGCTTTCCGGTGACGATTCTTTGGTTTCGGACGCGCTGTTATGTAAAAAGAGGGATCCTCCGCCAATAAGCGCGAGGCAGAAGATAATCGCCCAGAAGATAGGGCGTTTTGAGAATATAGACGAGATGACCATAGAGGCTGTCCTTAGAAGGTGAATAAAAAACAATCAAACGAGCAATCTGCAAATTATCCTCTAAATAAGCCACTTTGTCAAGTTTCGGTTTCTCAGCCGATGGAATGGTTCTATTTGACGAAACTTCACATTTTTGGTATAGCGATGTGTATGTCTTCATCGCGATTTCAAAAACATATCGAGAGTTTCGCATGCGGTCATTGTGGCGCTTTTGTGGAAGGGAATGGCTATACCAATCACTGCCCGAGGTGTCTTTGGAGTCGGCATGTTGATATTTTCCCCGGCGATCGGGCGGCGGCGTGTGGTGAGTTGATGGCGCCTGTTTCAGCGTGGCTTGAGCATGGCGAATGGCAATTGCGACATCGTTGTCTTGCCTGCGGATACGAAAAAAAGAACCGCCTCTCGGCGGATGATGATATGAGTGTGTTGGCGGATATTGTTCGCGGAGGGAAAAAATAAGAATAAGAGAAATAAAAAGCTCCCAAAGCAACCCTATTGAACAACCCGCGACAAGGGATGAATGCTTTGGGAGAAGATCTTCACGTCCGGGAGAAGCCGCCTGAGTGCTGAGACGTGAAGGAGTTTGAGAGGTAGGATTCCAACTTGGAAACTGATCGAATTGTTGCCTTGCGGTAGATGATCAGCCTGTGTGTCCGGAGCTGGAATCCATAGCAGGGAGTGTGTTGTTCCCGCTCAGCGCGTTGCGCTGTTTGGTTTGGAATCTCCGAACATTGTCGGAAATCCCTGGATTGGTCGGGCGGACACAGGAGCATTTCGCTTGTCGCTACTTTGCCCGTATTCTGCGCCGCCCGGATACTGCGCGGGGAGAAGCTTGGGAAGCTCCAATCCCCATTTACTTACTGCGCGCCGGGATGCAGGTGTTGCTTTCTCGTTTGCATCCCAGGGTACTTCAGCCGTGGTAACTCAGTCAGGGTTCAGATTTACGACCTTCATAGGAAGGAGTCTCCTCATGGTTGCAGTTGCGCAGGACATCGGGGGACCGCCTGCTATCGGTCATCGGCAGTTCCCCTTACGGTGCGTTTGTGGCGCGGTAGTTGCGCCATGTTGGGTCAGTACGAAATTGCTTCTTCATGGGGATTCCTTTGTCGGAAAGATCCAGCCGTCCTCAATGAATAGTATCCCCCACTGGAACCAAAACTCAGAGCTCCAAGCGTGAAGGACGTTTCCGGAGCCATTATTTCGGTTTTTGCCTTGCTTCGAATGTCTGCCGACGGTATCGGACGAACTTTCCCGCACGGTTGTACCAATGCGAGTTCATGGACAAGCGCGTACCCGAAAAATGAATTTGTTAAGGATCCGTTACTTTCTTTCTACTGTACGCTTGTGGCGGCGTCAAGTGGTGCGGGGAGTCGCCATTCCCAGGAGTGATCGGGGATTTTGAAGAATTCGGCATCGTCGGGGGCGCTCTTGTCGAGTTTGTAGTGAATACGCTGTACGGCTTTGCCTTGCGGGTCGCGGAGTTCCAGATACTGCCGCGTATTGCCGAGAGTGAAGGCGGCGTGCTCTCGCGTGATCCGGACGGAGGTGCCGGGCTTTATGGTGACACTCTCAGTAATCTTGTGATTGACGAAGTTTTTGGTGGTGAACTTCGACTTGGTGGCGATGCTCCAGCCCTTGAGATCGACCTCCTTTTTTGACTTGTTCTGAATGAGAAGGTACTCGCGACCGGTATCGGCGCCTTGGGGATTTGGCACGAGGGAAACGATGCGGACTTTCGGAGCGACGTACTTTTCTATTTTGATGCGGAATGTCTTGGTTTTGTCCGAGATGCCGTCGGTGTAGGTGAGCTTCACAGTGTACCGTCCGGTTTTGGCAAAGGTGTGTGCGGTGTCTTTCTTGTAGCTCTTGTGTCCGTCGCCGAAATCCCAAACGACTTTGGTTTTGTCTCGGTCTTTGTCCTTTATGCTCGCGCTAAAGGGTATCGAAATCTTGGCGAAGCCGGTTTTCGGGACGGAAGTCTTCGCCGAGGGGTCGTTTCCAAAGCGATTCGCTTCGCCTGGCGTGAGGAACTTGGTATTTCGCCAACGACTCTCGTCTCGGGCAAGGGAAACGTTTTCTCGGGTTTTTTCCCAGGACACGCTGTCGGCTGTGGCTCCGGTCGAGTCTTCAAGTGAGACGGTTTCGGCACTATTGTTGAGCGCGAAGATGAAGTCGGAACGGAAGATTGTGAGGAATGTGTTCGGCGCAATCGAGCTTTCGGAAGGGAATATATACTTGCCGGTTTTCGAGGCGTCGCGGAGTTTCCAACCAGAGAGATCGAATTGGTTTTTGCTTCTGTTTTCTATCTCGATAAACTCTCGTGTCGATTCGTCTCCTGTCGGATTGGCGAGTATTTCGGAGAGCACGACGATTGCGCTGCCCGCGCGATCTTTGGAGACGCCGCAGAAATCGAGCGACGCGCGGTCGAAAGTGTGCCCGGTCGGCAAGATTGTTGTCTCGATAGTTGGCATGTCCGACTTGGATGAGCGGATAATCATCTCGTTTGCTTTGGGGTTTCGAACATTTGGTTCATCGCTTCGAAACGGTTTGTTGACTGTGCCCCAAGAGATCGAATCGACAATGGTGTCGTCTACATCAATAAGGGCAAGAGAATTGTTGTCGGTAAGTGTCGCAGTGCTTTTTTCGGTTGCGCGGAGCGCATCGGCAAAGCCGTTTGTGGAATTTGCCCAGAGGAGCGTTTCACCTGGCGGCAGTATGCTTGTATCACCAAACGCTTTGATGGATGACTCGCTGCCGCTTGCGGTGCGCTTTCGGAGTTTCCAATCGGACAGGTCGAGCGCACATTCTTCGTCATTTTGTATTTCGATGAAGTCTTCGGAAGTGGTGGTCCCTGCGGTTTGCACGGCGTGTATGAAGACATTGCGGAATGTCTTTGCCTCGGCGCTTTTCGGAGAAAGAAAAAAGACGCCTCCGGTCGACAGTGCGAGTGTGGCGCCAAAAGATATGAATGCGACAAGTGCGGAGCGGACGGTCATAGAGTCAGTTCGGTCACTTCGGAAAAAGAGCGGGAGTATTTTTCGGCGTTCCAAATTTTCGGACATGGTAGCACTCGTTCTTGTTTTGTCAATATTCTGGTATACTCGTAGGTGAGAGACGCTTATCTCAAATATGTGCACTTATGACTGATGACACGCAAGGGGAGCCGGGAAAAGAAAACCCGAAAGATGCAAAGCCGTCGTGGGTTTCGCTGCTACTTGATATCGCATCGCGGCACGCCAAGGATGTGGTGGGCGGAGCACTTGCTATTGCCGGGACGGTTGAGAGCGATATTCGCGCGTTCATCATGCGGTTTATTCGAGAGCTGGTCTTGGGCATGGTACTGCTCTTTATCGGATTCGGATTTGTGGTATTCGGCATCGGAATGACATTGGTGGAAGTGTTCCGCCTGGGACCTGCGGCCGGGTCATTGGTTGTCGGGACGCTTTTTGTGGCGACAGGCGCCCTTCTCTTGGTATTTTCTCGTCGTTAAAATACGAATCGATTTTTAATGGGTAAATTATTTCTTATGAATGACTTCATGGATCGGGCGAAGAAAGAGGCGGAGAAGGTCTCGGAGCGGGCGGGCGAGGCAAGAGATGCGGTTGTCGAAAAAGCGGAACAAGCCCGGGAGAAAATTGCCGAGGCGGCGAACGACGCGCACAAATACGTCAAGGAGAATCCTGTCAAGTCCGCAGGCATTGCGCTCGGTGTCGGCGCCATTATCGGTTCTATCGTCGGCTTCTTCACAGGAAGGAAGAAGAAATAGGAGACCATTTATTGACAACTTACATAGATCATTATACATTATCACTGATTTCTTTGTTGTTCCGATGAAATCCTTTTCTTTTCGTTTGCTCTTTCAATCTCCAACTGAATTGGCAGGTGTGTCATGGAAAAATTTTTGAGTCCAGAGGAAGTGCAAAAGGTTTGTGAATTAGCACAAAGCTCCTATCGACCAAAGGAAATTGTTGGTTTAAAGAATCAAATCGAAGGTGAGATCCATGCTGCCGAACTTAATTATTCGGTGACAGGAGTTATTGATCATGAACGTATCCAAAGGATAGTATCCATGAAATTGGAACTTGACGGGCTATATGTCAAGTGGGCGCGCGGGATAATTTCATAGTTTTCATCCGGCTTGTCAGGCACTTACTAAAACCTTCTCTTTGGAGAAGGTTTTTGCTATTATGGGGGTGTAGGTGAATTTTTTTGGTATGATCCTATGAAGATTATCTCGTTCTTGTTTCAGGGGTTTTTGCATCTTGCTCTTTTGGCGTGGCCGATGCTGGTTCTTATGTCTGCTATGATATTTGACGCTCCCGGGTCAAAGGCGAGTATTGGGAATGTTCTTTTCATGTTGCTCATATTTTTTTATCCGGTCGCCATTGGATTAATAGCGTACTTTCTCGATTGGCGTCTCTTTTTTCTTCCGCCAAAGTATCTCCTGCTGTTAGCCGGCGTTCTTTCGATAGCGGCTTTCATATATATGGGAGGCACCCAGGTCCTTGCCGGTGTTTTCAGAAAATAATACCGTTCGGGATTTTTCTCGGGTATTTTTCTGAAACGCGCCTTGCTGCTTTCGTTTTCGAGCCTTCTCTTCGGAGAGGGTTTTTGCTACCATGGAAGTATGAACGGGTCTATCAAAAATCCGTGGGTGTGGCTTCTCGTGTCATTCATCCTGGTTTCCGGCGGTGTCGGAATGTTTCTGTTCCGCGGAGGGTCGGCGCGGGTGTTGGAGAATGAGGCGTCGGCAATATCATCGGAGTCGGAGATGACAGATGGAAAGCTTTCGGCGGAGGATTCGGAAGGAATTGTCAAAGCGCTTGAAACGGGAGACGCTACTCCCGGGGAATCGGAAAGCGGCGATGATGTCGGCGATACAACGGGCCAAGAGGTATTGGGCGAGCCGGCAGCTGTCTCGCCGTCGGCTTCAACCGAATCCTCTCTTGCGACACCGGCGAAAGCAGTTGAGCCTGTGAAAGAGGCGGATGATTCGACAGCGACATCAGAAACGTCGCCGTCAAAGTCGAGCGGGAAATTTTCGATAGAGAAGAAGCTGGTGTCGTGGGGATTTACCGCATCGAGCGGACGGAAGATCGACACCGTGGTGATTCACTCGACGTACAATGCGCTGAGTGGCGATCCGTTTTCGGTTTCAAAAATTATAGATATCTACAAAAGCTACGGTGTATCGCCGCACTATCTTGTGGCGCGGGACGGGACGGTATACCGAATGGTCGAGGAGAAGAATATCGCCTATCATGCCGGCGATTCGGAAATGCCGGATGGACGGACAAATGTGAATGCATTCTCGATCGGTATCGAGGTGATCGGGAAAGATGACGGCAGTCCGAGCGATGCGCAGTATGATGCGCTCAAGAAACTCATCGCCGATATCGAGACGCGGCATGACATCAAACATATCCTCGGGCACAGCGATATCGCGCCGGGGCGCAAAAGCGACCCATGGGGATTTAGCTGGAAGAAGATCGGTGGCAAGGAACTCTGATGGAAAGATGAATTATGAATCCAGAATCAGGAATAAAGAGTCAGAAAGAGAATGTGTGGAGATTGGATCTTCATGTCGAAGAGGTGGTGACAGATGTTGTCTTGTTTCGTGGCTCGGAAGAAGTGAGTCGTGTGCGGATCGAGCCGAATCGGGAGCTTCTGGAAAAGTTGCTTCCCGCGGTTGATGCGCTTCTTGCGGCGCAGGAAATCGCCCCGCGCGATATCGCTGATATTCGCGTTGAGTCAGATCTTCCCGACGGATATTCCTCTCGGCGTATCGCAGAAACCGTTGCGGGAGTGTGGAATCGGTTTTCTCGGTGATGCAACGGAATTTCTCGAGGAGTATTGACATTTCACGAGTTATTCAGTATATTGAAGTGTCTCTCTTTAACAATTCGCAGGCCAACAAGTGGAGGATATATCATGAGCTACAGAGAATTTTATGTGTGTTTTCAGGATGATCATAAAGGAGTAAGTAATATCTCCGTATATGCGCACGATGAGAATGATGCAAGGGAGTTGCTCGGAAGGTGCTTTGCTGGACGGAGAGGCTCAGGAACTTTTCGGTTAGCGACGGAGCGAGGCGAAGAGATTCCATTTCAAATTGGCAGAGGAGACACTCAAGATGGCGATGCAGCGTAAACCAAGAGGGAGTAAGCGTCGAGATGGAACATCGCAGGATAAATGTTCTGGAAAACAGGATAAGAGAGGATATTTTGCAAGACGGTATGCTTCTGGTATAAATGTGTGCCGAAGACCTCTTTCTTCTGGCGCCGCTCAGGATGAGTGGCAGCGTCGGAATGACAAATAGCAAATGAGGTGCATCTTCATTAACGTGTGCAAGTATTTGGATACCCGGAATCAGGAGTTGATTCCGGGCGTTTTCTTTTTTTGACACTTTGGAGTCGAGACGATAGGATGGAAGCAGATAAACTCTTGGAAAACCCTATGAATACGGCGGAAATTACCATGGACAAAATTGTCTCGCTTGCGAAGCGCCGCGGGTTTGTGTTTCCGGGAAGCGATATCTATGGAGGACTTGCAAACTCATGGGACTACGGTCCATACGGTGCTCAGCTCAAGAAAAACATAAAAGATCACTGGTGGAGGACATTTGTCGAGAGTCGCAATGATATGGTGGGGCTCGATGCGGCGATTATCATGAATCCAAAGGTGTGGGAGGCGAGCGGACATATTTCCGGTTTCAACGACTTCCTGGTCGAGTGCAAGGAATGTCATGAGCGGCTCCGGCCGGATCAGCATCTCGATGCGGCGAATCAAAACGCATTCATGCTGGCGTTCTCGGAGATGACGTTCAAGAAGATGGAGATTGAGAAACTCAAGAAGGAGGCGTCTCCGGATCAGGCGATGATTGAAAAATATGAGCATGATGTTGAGACGCTTGCTGAGAAAATATTCGGTGCGCTCCGGACGATCGAGTGTCCGCACTGTGGGAAACGCGACTGGTCGCACCCGACACTCTTTAATCTCATGTTTAAGACATTCATCGGCCCCGCTGAGGAAAGCGCGAATATTGCGTACCTTCGACCGGAGACGGCGCAGGCGATGTTTGTGGACTTTCCGCTGGTCGCCGGCGTGTCGCGAAAGCGGTTGCCATTCGGTATCGCACAAATCGGGAAAGCATTCCGCAATGAAATCACGCCGGGCAATTTTATTTTTCGTACGCGCGAATTTGAACAGATGGAGATTGAATACTTCTTTGACTCGAAGAAACGGGAGTGGAATGAAGTGTTTACCTATTGGCAGAGTGAGATGGAATCATGGATGAAGTCGGTTGGCATGGATATGGCTCGAATTCATCCGACAGAGATAGCGGAAAATGAGCGGGCGCATTATTCGGCTCGGACGGTGGACTTCGAATTCGACTATCCCTTCGGGCGCAAGGAGCTCTTCGGGCTTGCCTGTCGGACAGACTATGACTTGTCGCGCCACGCGAAGTTCTCGGGGCAGGATATGACCTGGCAGGACCCTGAGACAAAAGAGAAGATCACGCCGTTTGTTGTCGAGCCGACATTCGGACTCGATCGCGGACTCCTCGCGATTCTGCTCTCCGCCTATGACGAAGAACCAGTCGGCGAAGGGGAGACTCGAACGGTGCTTCGCTTGGCAAAGTCTATCGCGCCGGTCAAAGTGGCGGTCTTTCCGCTTATGAAAAACAAGCCCGAGCTGGTCGACAAAGCGCGCAAGGTGTTCGAGGTATTGCGGAAAGATATCGTATGCGAGTTTGATGATAATGGCAATGTCGGGAAGCGCTATCGCCGACAGGATGAAATCGGGACGCCATACTGCGTGACTATCGACTTCCAAACACTCGACGACGGCACGGTGACCGTGCGCGACCGCGACACGATGAAGCAAGACCGTCTGTCGCTCGCCGACCTCGGCAACTACCTCTGGGAGCACTTGCGGTAGGGATACTTCCGAGAAACTATGCCAAAACTTTTTATAGTATTTTTGGGTGGACGATTGAGTGATAATAGGATGGGCGAAGACCATGAGGTTGTTGCCGTTGTTGCTGAGGATGATAGCGAAGCCAAATTAAAGGCGCGTGAACAATGGAAGGGTTTGGATCGAAAATCGGTGCATATTGATTCGATGATGGAGCTTTCGAGGGTTGGCGGATACGCGGTATCTTTGAGTCGAATCGAAGGAGGAGAGGATGATGTTCAGAGAGACAATTCGTACGTTCCCTTGTCTTGATCTTATTTCTTGACTCTGTGCTGCTATGCAATACGAGAAACATGTTTTGCCGAATGGGTTGCGGGTGATTTTGGCGCCGATGAAGGAAGCGGAGACGGTGACAGTGCTCATTACGACGGCGACGGGGTCGCGGTATGAGACAAAGAAGGAAGGTGGGCTTTCGCACTTTTTGGAGCACATGTTCTTCAAGGGGACGAAGCGTCGCCCGACAGCAATTTCAATCAGCGAAGAGCTTGATGCGGTGGGTGGAGAATACAACGCGTTCACATCGAAGGATCGCACGGCATACTATGCGAAGGTGGATAAGAAACACGCCGAGATGGCGCTCGATATCGTGAGTGATATTTTCTTGAACTCGACATTGCCAGCGGAAGAGATTGATCGTGAACGCGGACCTATTTTGCAGGAGCTCAATATGTACGAAGACACGCCAATGCGGCATGTAGGCGACATATTCGAAATATTGCTCTATGGAGATCATCCGCTCGGGCGGGATATCATCGGTACGCGAGAGAATATCAAAGGCTTCAAGCGAGCGGAATTTCTCCGCTATCTCAATCGCGCCTATGTCGCGTCGAATGTCGTGGTCGGTGTCGCGGGCAACTTCGATGCGGCGTGGGCAAAGGAAGTGATTGAGCGCGATTTTTCCGGTATGCGAACGGGGAAAAACCCCGATCGGAAGGGAATGGTTGAAAAGCAGAAATCTCCCGCCGTACTTCTCCAGACAAAGAAGACAGATCAGACGCATTTCATTCTCGGGGTTCGATCATTCGATTTCTTTCATGAGGATCGTCATGCGCTTGCGGTGCTCTCGACTCTTCTCGGCGGCGGCATGTCGAGCCGGCTTTTTGTGGCGGTGCGTGAGCGGCGCGGACTTGCCTACAGTGTGCGCACCGGGACGGACGCGTATCACGATGCCGGGTATCTTTCGACGCAATGCGGCGTAGAACATGAGAACCTCGAAAAAACAATCGCAGTGATCCTTGAGGAGTACAAGCGAATCGCTACGGAGCTGGTGCCGGAGAAGGAACTTATGAAAGCAAAGGAGCATATCAAAGGAAGTATGGCGATGCATCTGGAGTCGTCAGATGATATTGTGGGGTACTTGGTTGATCAAGAGGTGTTGAAGGGCGAGATTGTTTTGCCGGAAGATCGCTATGCGAAGATCGATTCCGTGACCGGCGAGGATGTTCGCCGGGTGGCTGGTATGATTTTCCGTCCCGATCGGCTCAATTTGGCGGTGATCGGTCCGCAAAAATCGGCGAAGAAATTGGAGAAAATTTTGACGTTGTAGGCGTTTGCATGATTTTTGTATTCGTTACGCTCAAGAAATGCTCCGGGGCTTGGTAGTTGATTTCTTTCTCTTAGCCGAATGCAAAAATCTCAACTCAAGAAGTATGATGACAAAAGAGCAATATATTGAGGCGTGGACGAAGATTTTGTTGCACGGTGTCGTAGCATTGATCATGCTTTTCTTTCTGTATCTGATCCGAGATATCGTTGTCGTGTTTTTTGTCGCGATTATTATCACTGCATCGGTGGCGCCGGCGATTGAGCGGTTGGAATCGATTCGCATTCCGCGCACGCTCGGCGTGCTTGGTGTGTATGCGGTCATTGTGGGGCTTTTGGTGACGGCTGTTTCATTGGTTGTTCCGATATTCTCGAGTCAGGTGGTGGAGCTTTCGTCGAATGTGCCGCAGTACCTCGATCGGATTTCTCTTTTTGCCAATGGTATCGATTCGTTCTTTCGCGTTCATGATGTTCCGCTGAGTTCGGATTCGTTCTCGGGTGGAGGTGAGCCATCTGGCGCGGTGTCAGGAATTTTCTCGACAACCGTGAGCGTTTTCCATGCAATTTTCTCGATTGTAGTAATATTTTTCCTCTCGCTCTATATGTCGTTTGAGCGGCGCGGTATCGACAAAGTGCTTCAGACTTTGACGCCAGCCGAATATGAAGAGCGGGTATTGTACTTCTCTCGGAAAATTCAGGACAAGATCAGCCAGTGGATGTTCGGACAATTGCTTCTCATGGCGATCGTCTTTCTGTTCTATTTCATCGGGCTTTCGATGCTTGACATACCGTATGCGTTGGTTCTATCGCTCTTTGGGGCGCTCCTTGAGATGGTGCCCTATGCCGGGCCGACGATGGCGGCTATTCCGTCAGCTATTCTCGGGTTTCTTGTTTCGCCGTGGTTGGGGACGGCGGTCATTATCCTTTATGTGGTTATTCAGCAAGTACAGAATCATATCGTGGTGCCGCAGGTAATGCGGCGGACAGTGGGTTTGAATCCGGTCGCCGTTATTTTGGCGCTCCTCATAGGAGCGAAAGTTGCCGGTGTTGCCGGTATATTGCTTGCTGTCCCTTCGGCGGCGGCATTTACTGTTTTCACGGATGAGTTCTTGGGGAATAAGAAACAAAATAAATGATGGGAAGGCAAGCTGTCGGTGTCGATATCGCCTTGCGTTCCGTCATTCCCGCGAAGGTGGGAATCCAGTTATCACATACTGAATACGGGGTCTTTACGAGCAAAATTTGTAATGTGCTTTCTGGAAACCGGTGAAGCCTAGATTCCCGCCTTCGCGGGAATAACAATAGAATATGAATGATTGCGAAGAAGAAATTCAAATGGAGGATGAGCAAGATTCCGAATCGGGGACGCTCTTTGTAGTGGCGACTCCTATTGGGAATATGGAGGATATTACGCTTCGCGCGCTTCGTATTCTCGGCGAGTGCGATTTAGTCGTGTGTGAGGACACTCGTGTTGCCAAGAAGCTTCTCTTCCGTCACAATATTTCGAAGCCGCTTCTTGCTATTCCACAGCGGGCGGCGGAAGAAAAACACCGCCGCGTGCTCGATATACTCGGCGAAGGAAAGTCCGTCGCGCTTACGACCGACGCCGGGACGCCGGGCGTATCTGATCCGGGGAATGAACTGGTAGAGAAGGTGATTGCTGCTGGTTTCCGAGTCTCGCCTGTTCCGGGGCCATCGGCGCTCTCGGCTCTTCTCTCGGTTGCCGGGGTGAATACGCAGGAATTCTGCTTCAAGGGATTCCCGCCGCACAAGAAGGGGAGAGAAACATTTTTTCGTGCTCTTGCGGAATCAGTCGCGCCGGTTATCTACTATGAATCGCCTTATCGCGTGGTAAAGAATTTGGAACTTCTTGCCTCGCTTGCGCCTGAGAAGCAAATAATTGTCGGACGCGAGCTTACCAAGATGTTCGAAGAGATCGTGCGCGGGAGCATTGCGGAAGTATTGGAGTATTACCGAGAGAATCCAGGAAAAGTGAAGGGAGAGTTTGTGGTGATGGTTGAGGAAGCCTTGAAGTGACAGAAGGAAAAGAAAAAACAGGGATCCATCCCTGTTCTGGTTCTGACGCACCTCTTTATCTTCGCTGAGAAGAGCTGTCTCTCGAAACCGAGGTTTTGTTAGTGGCACATTGTCTCAAAACCTCAAACCCAACCAGCTGATCGTCTTTTATGGATTGCACCTTGAAGCTCCGATCACTCTCGTAAAATCTATAAATTCCCCGACGGGTCTCCTGATTCTTGAAGGGAATGCGAATTTTCCTTTGTGGAAATGAATCTCGATCCTCCTCTAGGATGAAATATCCTCGGGATAAATAAATACCTATTGATCCTACGCACAGTTTCAGTGGGAAGTCTTCGAAAAACTTAGTCCACTTTAGGTCTTTAGTTACACACCTGTACCCCTTTAGCCTCCCATTCTTCTCTCGGATGACTTGCAAGTCTATTTCTAGATCGGGTATAACGGACAAAGAACTCATTTTTTCCTCCTTATTCCTCAGTTAGGAAAGGTAGCAGCCCGGCTTCTCCAGACTGACCAATATAATCTGAACTTTGATCTATGTCAAGATTCTACATTACAACAACGCTTCCCTATGTAAATGGGAAGCCGCATATCGGGTTTGCGCTCGAGGCGGTGCAGGCGGATGTGGTGGCGCGGTTTCATGCGGCGCTTGGCGAGGACGTAGTTTTCAACGTTGGGACGGACGAGCACGGGACGAAGATTTGGGAAAAGGCAAAAGAAGAAGGGGTGACGCCGCAGGAATTCTGCGATCGGATGTCGGAGCACTTCAGAAATTTGAAGTCACTTCTTGATATTAGCTATACGAATTTTATCCGGACGACGGACGACTATCATGTAAAAGCGGCGCAGGAATTTTGGAAGCTCTGCGAAGAGCGGGGAGATATCTACAAAAAGAATTATCGGGCGAAGTACTGCGTGGGGTGCGAGCTGGAGAAAACGGATTCGGATTTGGTGAATGGGAAGTGTCCCGAGCATCCGAATCGCGAGGTAGAAATCGTAGAGGAAGAGAATTATTTCTTTCGATTTTCGAACTATCAGACGGAGTTGCTAAAGCTGTACCGGGAACAATCGAAGTTTGTCATACCGGAAAAGCGGCTCAATGAGATTGCGGCGTTTGTCGAGCGCGGACTGCAAGACTTCAGCATATCCCGGCTTGCATCGAAGATGCCATGGGGTATCCCCGTTCCGGGTGATGAGTCACATGTGATGTACGTGTGGTTTGATGCGCTCGTCAACTATATCTCGACAATCGGTTGGAATATTGACAAAGAACAATTTGAGAATTTTTGGCCGGGCGTGCAGATTGCCGGGAAGGACAATCTCCGGCAGCAATCGGCCATGTGGCAGGCGATGCTCCTCTCCGCGGGTCTTGCTCCTTCGAGGCAGATACTCATTCATGGGCATATCACCTGTGATGGGCAAAAGATGTCGAAGAGTCTCGGAAATGTTGTCTCTCCCGAAGAGATGATTGGGAAATTTGGAAAGGATGGGACGCGGTATCTCCTGCTTTCGGCGGCGGCGTTTGGGGAGGATATTGATCTCTCGTGGGAGCGGATGACGGAGAAATACAATGCCGACTTAGCAAACGGACTTGGGAATTTGGTATCGAGAGTGTTGAAACTTGGGGAAAGAATGGAAGATGGAAAATGGAAGATGAAAGAGTTTGCAGGGTTTCCGGAAGAGTTTTCAACATTGTTGGAGCAGTATCGTTTGAGCGAGGGGCTTGAGTACATTTGGAATATCGTGCGGGCAAGCAACAAGTACATCGAGGAAAATAAACCATGGGAGCTGGCAAAGACAAATCCGGAGAAGTTTGAGACGGTCATGCGAAAACTTCTGGACGATTTGGCACACATCGCCTCTCTCCTCGCGCCATTTCTTCCGGAAACATCTGAAAAAATTCAGGCAATGCTTTCCAATCGGAAAAGCGAGATTCTTTTTCAGCGGATTTGATGGATGAGATATGATTGATACGCATGCGCATATTCACGAAGTGGTATTTGACGATGATCGGGACGAGGCGATTCGTCGAGCGAATGCTGCGGGAGTGGGGAAAATCATAACGGTTGGTACCAGCGTGGCAGAGAGCGTTGATGCTGTTGCGGCAGCCGAGCGGTACGAAGAAGTACTCTTTGCGGCTGTTGCCGTGCATCCGCATGAGTATTCCAAGATGCCCGAGCGTGACGTGCGGTTGGAATGGATAAAGAGGCTGGAGGAAATAGCGGTACGCCCGAAGGTGGTGGCGATCGGTGAGTGCGGACTGGACTACCATGCCTTCAACGGGGTTTCAGTGTCGGAAGAACAGCGGAATATCCAACAGGAAGGATTTCGAGATCATTTGGAGCTTGCCAGGCGTATTGGGAAGCCAGTCGTTATCCATGCGCGCGAATCGTATGAAGATGTCCTTGATATCGTGCGCAGATATGCCGAGGATATTCCGTCTATTGTCTTGCATTGTTATCAGGGCGACAAGGGAGTGACGCAGAAGTTTCTTGATTTGAGCGATAATATCCTCTTTTCTTTTGCGGGAAATATCACTTATCCGGTGAAGAAGTCGATAGCGGGAACCAAGGACGATGTTCGTGAGAGTATCAAGGTGATCCCGCTTGAGCGGATACTTACCGAGACGGATTGTCCCTATCTGGCGCCGCAGAAGTATCGTGGCGCTCGGAATGAGCCGGCGTATGTGACGGAAGTTGCCAAGAAGATTGCTGAGATAAAAGGAATGCCTGTTGAGGGGGTTGGGCTCTTGACGGAAAAAAATGCACATCGGAGTTTCTTTCAGTTATCTTGACATCTTGACATAGGAGGAGTCCGTGATTTACAAATCTGTTTTGCTAATCGGAGGGAAAATGAGTACACTGTATATGTAATGTCAGTTTTTTTGGGGTAGTGATCTATTCCGAATGAAAACAAAAAAACAACTATCACGCATGAGCGTCGCGAATTGGATTGGCATTTCGGTGCTTGTTTTGGGTGTGTCTGTCCTGGTGGGATGGCTACTTGATATTGAGCTGCTTATCCGGGTGTTACCTCAGTTATCTGCCATGAATCCTTCTACGGCGGTCTTGTTTGTTGCTCTGGCATTGTCGTTTTTGTTGGTCGGATGGGAGAATCACCAAAAGTCCGGTATATTTCTTGGAATCGCTCGGACACTCTTGGCTGCCGTGGTGTTATTTGCAACATTGCGAGTGGTAGATATTGCTCTTGGAGATATCATGCGGATTGATTCTTTGTTATTTTCAAATGAAATCGCGCAAGCAACAGCTCCGGCGAGGATGTCTTTGTCTACCGCAACAAACTTCTTTCTCTTGGGCGTATCGATCTTTTTGGCATTGTCAGGAAATCGCTTGCTTGCATTTTTTGGACAGTTGGGGGCTATTGCGACCCTCTCTATCTCCGGACTAGCGCTTTTCCTGTACTCTTGGAAGAGTGTGATTTTTCTGGAAAATCCTTTCTACTTCAGCATGGCTTTGCATACGGCTGCTGCCTTCTTCCTCTTAGCGATTGCGGTTACTCTGTGTTTGCGGGAGCGATGTTCTACACGACTTCATCTGTTCAATTTCAAATTCCTGAGCGGAATTTTTCTTCTGTTTGCTTTCACATGGTATTTCTTGATTGCTCCCGAAATTACCAAATTGCCGAAAAATTTTTCTTATCTTGCCGGAATAACGTCTTCGGAAAATCTGTATGATTCGAAAGCTGATACGTATGCCCCCGAACAAGTGTTTCATGGGAACCTGTCTTATCGGACGGTAAATTCGACGAGGAAGCTTCGTCAGATAGTGGGCACATTGGTGTTCTCCGAGTCAGGCGAGACTACGGAGAGGCGGTATGGGGTCAATGCGTATACTCTGCAGCATGTTGTTGGGTATGGGGATCGCGATCGGGATGGTTTTCTCTTTGCGCCAAAATATCTCAATAAAGAGGAGTTTACCTACTGGCCGATTGGTTCTGACGCGCCGGTTTCTATGAAGTTCGAAGGTGAGGAAGATGTATCCGGACTGATCGTTTATCGTTATTCCAGCCATTATATTTCAGATGAGACCGCCAATTTTCCCGTAGTTTCCGAAGAATACCCTGGGAGTGGCATTGAGTCGGATGCCTATTTGCAGGTTTGGGTAGAGCCGGAAACGGGGTGGCTGGTAAAGTATGAAGATACTGCTGTTTCCTATGTCTATAATCAAGAGACGGGTGAGCGGATGCACCCTTGGTCTAAGTGGAATCGTGAATTTACCCCGATATCTATCAGCGAACAAACGACTCTTGCTCGTCGATACGCGCAGCAGCAACTCGTTGTCGAACGCATTATCCCGTTTATTTTTTTTGCTATCGCTGTCGTGATTATCTTTGTCGGTATCGCATTTCGATATCAGAAGAGAATTTTTGTGTATATCTTGCCAGCATTTGTTCTCTTATCGGGTTTCGGAGGAACGTTTTTCATGTGGGAATATGCAAAATCAAACGTTTATTGGCAAATATCCACTGAGTTTGCCAGGGAATCTGATTCCCTGAGAAATCTTATCCTGGAAAGGTTGGAAATCTATGCGAATGCTCTAAAGAGTGGACGAGGGTTGCTTCTCTCTTCTGACGCGGTGAAGCGTGATGAGTGGAAAACATTCGTAGAGGGGATTGATATACAGAGAAACTACCCTGGCGTGCAAGGTATAGGTTTCGCGCAGGTTTTGAATCCGGACGAGGTGAGTTCATTTGAAGAGTCTGTTCGGGCGGAAGGATTTCCTGAATTCAAAGTGTTTCCCGATACTCCGCGCAGCATATATACTTCTATAAAATATTTGGAGCCTTTTGACTTCAGAAATCAAAGGGCATTTGGATACGACATGTTCTCTCAAGAAGTGAGGAGAATGGCAATGGAATATGCTCGAGATAATGATGAGACAGCTATTTCCGGAAAAGTTCTTTTGTTGCAAGAAACCGATGATGATGTTCAGGCGGGTTTCTTGATGTATGTCCCTCTGTATGCCAAAGGGTCTGCAATCGATACGGTTGAAAAGAGAAGAGAAGCTATTTCCGGCTATGTATATAGCCCTTTCCGGATGGGGGATTTTGTAAACTCGGCAGTATCTCGTCAGTCATACGGGATAGCGATTGATATTTTTGATGGACAGAGCGCAGAAGAAGATAACAAGATGTATGGTGATAGTCCTGCCGTGGACCAGTCTTCTGACTTGGATCGGGAAAATCGTTTTGTGAGCACTCAAACCGTAGAATTGTACGGGCATCTATGGACTTTTCAATTTGTCTCATTGCCAGGATATGGGTTAGGAGATTTCCAAGAGGCGTATCCATCGCTCGTGCTCCGGTTGGGAATTATCCTCAGTATTTTACTGGCAGGTATCACATATTCGCTATCTTCTTCTCGTGCTCGGGCTGTCAACTTGGCCGAGGAGATCACGGAGGATCTGCGAGATCGGACGAGGGCATTGGAAGAAGTAAAGAAAAGAGACGAGGCTATCTTGGCTGGTATTGGTGAGGGTTTGGCTGCGACTGATGAGCGGGGGCGGATTATCATGACAAATCGCGCGTTTTCGGACATTCTGGGTTGGAGTGGTGTTGAAGCGGCAGGGAAGCATATGGTGGATTTTGTGCCCATGGAAACCGAGTCCGGCGAGAGAGTTCTTCCTCAGGATCGCCCGCTTTCGAAGGTGTTGAATGCTGGGAAAGTCGTTATTGATCCGGATAAATACTATGTTCGCAAGGATGGAAGCAGAGTCTCGGTTGAGCTAAATGTCGCACCGGTTGAATCTGAGGGGCGATCCATAGGCGTTATCGAGATCTTTCGCGACATAAGCAAGGAGAAAGAGGTTGATCGCATGAAAACAGAATTTCTTTCGTTGGCAAGTCATCAGTTGCGTACGCCGCTTGCCGCTATGAAGTGGTTTTTGGAAATTCTCATGGATGGCACTTCCGGAAAGTTGAAAGACAATCAAAGGGATATAGTGGAGAGAGTGAATCGATCAAATAATAATATGATTGAATTGGTAAACTCTTTATTGAATGTTTCACGACTTGAGCAGGGGCGGATTATGGTGGATCCGAGCCCAACGGATTTAAAGCAACTTTTGCAGGAGGTTCTGGGAGAGCTGACGGTTAGCTTTCAGTCAAAGAAGCAGGAAATCGTGAACCATTTCGATGCCACTACCCTGGTAATCAATGTTGATGCTAAGCTTATTCGCCAGATCTATCTGAATCTTGTGAGTAATGCTGTAAAGTACTCACCATTGGGATCAAAGATTGAGATTTCTCTAACGAAAATGTCGGGAGATGTTGTATTTTCTGTAAAAGACAGTGGGTATGGAATCCCTAAAGATGAACATGATCGAATATTTACTAAGTTCTATCGAGCGTCGAATATTGCCACGAAAGAAACAGATGGAAACGGATTGGGGCTTTATTTGGTTAAAAAAATAGTCGAAGTGTCGGGAGGAAGAATCTGGTTCGAAAGTGAAGAGAACAAAGGGACAACATTTAGTTTTTCTTTACCGCTTTCCGGAAGCAAGAAGCGAGAAGGTGTTAAAACATTAACATAGCGATATGAAAGATAATGGCGCAAAGAGAATTCTAGTAATCGAAGATGATGCATTTCTGATGGATGCATATAAAGTCAAGCTCCAGCAATCCAAATACGGCATCTTGTTTGCTCAAGATGGAGAGGCTGGGCTGGATATCGCTCGGAGAGAACGTCCGGATGTCATTATTCTCGATCTTGTTTTGCCGAAAATGAGCGGTGTTGATGTTCTGAAAGCTTTGAAAGATGGTGATGACACTAAAGATATCCCCGTCATTGTTGCCTCCAATCTGGATCAAAAGAAAATGATAGAGGAGACAAAGGCGCTGGGAGCCGCCGATTACTTTATAAAAAGCAATATTTCAATTAACGAACTTATTGAAAAGTTGGATAGCTATTTGTCCAAACCGTGAGCTGTTTTCTCCCAAGCATAGGGAGCTGAGAATATCTGCCAGATAGCTCGGTAGCTCGCGAAACTAATAAGAAACCAGTACAAGGGGATGAAAGGTGTCATAAAGAGCAAGTGGTATCGTTTTGTCTTTATGGCTCCAAGAGCATGTATAAGCATGTAGATTCCATTGCCAAGTACAAGATTGATGAATCCGATGACCTCGAGCCAGTGAGGAATAGGTATGGTCGCGTGAAGGCCGAGCATTTCTGGAATATACCAGAGAAGGAATACGATCCAAAGAAGAGGATTGATAACGGGAAGAAAAAAGTTAGTGGTAAAGAGCAGTATGGAAGTAACACAGCCCCAAGCTCCCAACTCTTGCCACATGTTCTTTGGTGTACGCATATGAACAAGGAGTGTCATGAGAAATCCTTTTTGCCATCGAGTACGCTGCTTGATCCAATTCCATAATTTGCTGTTTGCCTCTTCGAATGTGTAGGAATCCACCATGGAGGTTGTGTATCCGAGTCTCGCCAGCCTCCATCCGAGGTCAGCGTCTTCGGTTACATTGTACGGATCCCACATTCCGATCTTCTCGAGTGTATCTGTGAGGAAATGATTGCTGGTTCCTCCAAGTGGGATGGGAATGCGCCAGTATTGCAGGCCTGGGAGAAGAGCGTCGAACCAGAAACTATACTCCATGGTGAAAAACATGGTAAGGAAATTTTGTGTTGGATTGTAATAGTTGAGTTTTGCTTGAATGCAGAGAGTGTCCAGTTTGTTCGCGAGAAAAGCGGAGAATGCCTTCTTGAGTTGGAGCGGATCGGGTCTGTCTTCGGCATCATATATGACACTGACGCTTCCGCGAGAAAATTGCAGTGCGAAATTGAGCGATCGGGGTTTGGTGGATATCTCTCCCAGCGGGACTTTTACTATATGGAAGACGAGGTTATCAGGATCGTACTCGGAAATCAGGCGAAGCTCTTTTTCTACGGCAGCAAGAGTCTTCGAATCATTCACTTCCAGGATAATTTTGATGTCGAGTTTTTCTGCCGGATAATCGAGCAGTCGAAGGTGTCGAATAAGCTTTGGAACAACAGCCTCTTCATTTTTAAGTGGGATGAGGATGGTGTAGATAGGAAGATTCTCCTCTGGCAAATAGAGTCGATCCGTATGGAGAGTATCTGATGGAGGAGCAAAAATTCCAGTGATAGTGACAATGCCTTTAAACGGGTTGAGAAGAAAATAGAAGACGTTTATAAAGACATATATTCCGAGGAATACTGGCTGAGGATAGAAAAAGAGGAGAACAAGAAAGCCGAGAAATGTTAATAGTGCGATTCGAGAATTCCTCTTGGTGAGTATATGGTAGCTGGACAAGAGAGGGTTGCTGTTCTTGAGGCGACTCTCCGCGAGTTGATTGGAGAGAATATAAGCGCTCTGAGAAAGGGCCTCTCTGACAGTAGAAATCGGACATATTTTAACAATGATCGACCGTGGTTTTTCTGCCATAAAAGGCAGTGTGTTCTCGACCATCTTCCTGAGAGGTGTCGGATCGGGAGTCGCTATAATCAGCGAGTCTTCTTCCTGATAAGCAAAGAAAAGATACTGACTCTGAATCTTTGTTCCTACTCTGTTGGAGAGAGACTTGGAGTCGTTTATTTTCACGGGCAAAGAATCCGTATATTCAAGTTCAAGCTTCTTTGCAATAGTCTGGTAGAAGCCTTTTTTGGCGTATCCGTTTGCAATGAGAAGTAGAATAGGCTGAAAGGCATGCAAGAATGCAGGATCTTTTCTGAGATGTTCCTGCGAGTCATCGAGCAACCGAATTCTGTCAACAGTAGGAAAATTTTCATCTTCCGACGTCACAAGTTTGGTATTTATGATGTACAATACGCATGATAGATGCTGCTAGTTTAGCATTAAATAAGGTTTATGCTCAATGTTTCCCTGGAAACTCGACCGGTAGCAGTGATATTTGCAGGAGGTCAGGGTATGCGCTTATGGCCAGCTTCCACTCGAAGTCTTCCGAAACAAGTAAGTCCTATCTTTTCCAAGAAGACGCTGGTTCGAGAGGCGTTTGAAAGAGCTTTGACAATATTCCCACAAGATAGAATTGTCATTGTTACTACTAAAGACTTGGAAGAGAAAATTAAGAAAATTATACCGCTTCCTGCGAAGAACTTTATCGTGCAACCCAAGAATGCTGATACGGCAACAGCTATGTGTTTGACGGCATTGCATTTGGAAACGCTGTTTCCGGAAAGTATAGCTGTACTTCTATATTCGGATCATAAGATAGCAAAACTTCAGGATTTTAAAGAAGCGGTAAAGCAAGCTATTCAGATCGCTGATAGGTATAATACGCTGGTGACGATTGGCACTGTGCCGACGACAGCAAGTACTCAGTTTGGCTATATAGAATTAGCAGACCCTCAGGCAGAACGAAATGTGTACCGAGCCGGGATCTTTAAGGAAAAGCCGGAACTGACATTGGCAAAACGCTATGTGACAAGCGGACGATATGTTTGGAATACGGGGGTATACATCTGGAAGACGTCGGTTCTTCTCAATATGTTAAAAGAGGTGGCTCCGGAGCATTACGAGCGCTTGGTGCATCTCAGAGTTTTCATTGGCGGAGAGAACTATGCACAAGAAGTGTCGGATTGGTTTGAACGAGTAGAGCCGAAACCCTTTGAGAAAGTTGTCAGTGAAAAAATTTCCGATATGTTGGTGTATGTTGCCCGTTATTCTTGGGCTGACGTGGGAAGTTGGAAGTCGGTGTATGATCTCGCCAAAAAGGATGCGAATGGGAATGTATTGCTTGATGCCTATGAACATGGATCAGTCCGATTCTCTCATACATCGGGGAGTATGGTGCTATCCCAAAGTAAGAACACTGTCTTATTGGGCATGGAAGATACGATAGTTATTCAAACGGACGACAATCTCCTTATTTGCAACAGAAAAAATATTGATGATATCAAGAAAGTCATCACCGATCTGACGTAGTGGTGCGTGTCCGGTATTTGCCTTTCCGGCATCTTTCCCCAACACCTTGACAGGTG
This sequence comes from Candidatus Moraniibacteriota bacterium, assembly GCA_016699875.1. NCBI lineage: Bacteria > Candidatus Moraniibacteriota > Candidatus Moraniibacteriota bacterium. Next base: position 939,578 of record CP064989.1, read on the forward strand.
CAACTCAGTTGCATTATAGTGGATGTATGAAGAAAAATACCGGAGAAGCTTCGACACTTTCCCGCCAAGGAAAAGGTCTGCGGAAATCCGTAGCGCGTGACGCGATACTCGATACTTTTATGAATGCCGGAAAGCCCCTCTCGGTTCCGGGTATAATAACGTCGCTTAGCGCCAAGGGAACGAGCGTCAATAAAACTACTGTGTATCGGGAAATCGAGACATTGAAGAAAATAGGACGAGTGAGAGAGGTGTTCTTTCGAAATGACACGGCGCTGTACGAATTCGCCGGCGACCATCACCATCATTTGGTGTGCGTGTCCTGTGGCGATGTCCGCGAAGTTCGTTTGAATGAATCGCTTGAACAGGAAGAGAATCGTTTGGCACGTCGCGAGCGATTTACGATTCTTGATCACTCCCTGGAATTTTTCGGAATGTGCGAGCGATGTCGGTAGTACTTTTTTGTTGCGATCTCTGATGCTTTGCAAAGAAGTATAATTAATGCATACCAAGATCTATGAAGAGATTCTTTTTTATCGCCGTGTTCTTGATGATTGCTCTTGTGGGAATATATGGTTTCGTCTGGAGTATCAGAAAAGATTCGATCAACTCAATCCATTCAGATGTCCAGTCGGGGAATCCCGGGAAATTGCACGTGACGGCAAGCTTTTATCCGCTCTATTTCTTTGCGGAGCGGATTGGCGGAGACAAGGCGGAAGTGGCGAATATCGTTCCCTCAGGAGCGGAGCCGCATGACTATGAACCGACGGCACAGGATATGGCACGAATGGAAAAATCTGACCTTATCATTTTGAATGGCGGGGGATTCGAAGCGTGGGGTGATCGCATTGAGCGGAATATTCGCACGGAAGATACGGTCATAGTTATGGCGGGGGATAGCCTTATGACGAGAGAGACATCAGGGGATGATTCGCTTACTACGGATCCGCACATATGGATCGATCCGGTGCTGGCAAGGACGATGGCGCAGAATATTGCTCGCGGGTTCGAACAAGTCGATCCGGAGAACGCCAAATATTACCGTGAGAACACGAGCGTTCTTCTTGCTGGACTTGCCGATCTGGATGCTGCCTATCGCGGAGGGCTCCAAGTGTGTGCAACTAGGAATATTATTACCTCCCATTCCGCATTCGGGTACTTGGCAGCGGAATACGGATTGAATCAGGTGTCGATAGCGGGACTTTCTCCCGATGCTGAGCCGTCTCCTGCACAGCTTGCTCAGATTGCCCAATTCGCCAAAACGAACAATGTGCAGTATATTTTCTTTGAGAGTCTCGCAAGTCCGAAACTGTCACAGACAATTGCTACGGAAGTCGGCGCAAAGACACTCGTACTCAATCCGATCGAAGGTTTGAGTGGCGAGGAGATTTCCCAAGGCGAGGATTATTTTTCGGTGATGCGAGAAAATCTTGTAAATTTGCAAACAGCACTGCAATGCAATCAGAAGTAAGCAATGACAATATTCTTGAAGTTGAAAATCTTTCTTTCTCCTATGACGGGAAAGAGGAGGCGCTTCGAGGGGTCACGCTTGCGGTTCGTCGCGGAGACTATGTTGGACTCGTGGGCCCGAATGGTGCCGGGAAAACAACACTCCTCAAGCTGATGCTGCAACTCTTGCCGCTATCAGTTGGGTCGATTCGTCTTTTTGGTGTTGATATTCGTGAATTCTCCGCGTGGGATCGAATTGGGTATGTTCCGCAAACAGCGGTGCATTTCGATGTAAATTTTCCGGTGAGTGTGTACGAAGTCGCTCTCATGGGTCGCTACAAAAGTGGACGAATTTTTCAACGTATGAGAGACGCTGACCGTGACGCGGTGAAAGACGCTCTCGTGAGTGTCGATATGTGGGATTTTCGGGATCGTCTTATTGGCGACTTGTCTGGCGGACAACAGCAGCGCGTCTTTATCGCTCGGGCACTGGTAAATCGTCCGGAAATACTCTTTCTTGATGAGCCGACAACCGGTGTCGACAAGAAGACACAGGATGGATTCTATGCGCTTTTGAAGAAGCTCAACACTGAATCCGGCATCACGCTGGTGCTTGTTTCCCATGATATTGACCGTATTGTTCGGGAGGTAACACATATCGCCTGTGTCGATCGGTCGCTTATTCGATATCTTTCTCCCGAAGCCTATCAAGCGGAAAGCGCTTCGACGGCGATCTTTGAACGCGATATCAAAGTGGAGCCGCATCGCCATCACTACGCTTAAGACCTTATGGGAGAGAATATCTTTCAATACGGATTTATCGTTCGCGGACTCGAGGCGGGCATTATTGTTGCATGTGTCGCGCCGCTTATTGGGACGTTTCTGGTATTGCGTCGGTACTCTCTCATTGCTGATACCTTGTCTCATGTGTCGCTTGCCGGTATTGCGCTTGGGTTGCTCTTGAAGATTAACCCGCTTCTTGCCGCACTCGGAGCGACCACAGTCGCTTCGCTTGGGATTGAGCGTCTCCGAGGTTCAAAACGGATTTCCGGCGAGTCGGCACTCGCACTTTTTCTTTCGGGGAGTCTTGCGCTCGCTGTGGTGCTACTCAGTCTTGCCAATGGGTTCAATGCGAGTCTTTTCAATTACCTCTTTGGGAGCATTGTGACCGTGACGACAACCGACATTGCCGTTATCGGCAGCGTGTCGGCATTCGTTATGTTTTCACTTCTGGCTCTTTTTAAGCCGATTCTTTTTGTGACATTTGACGAGGAAGCGGCTCGTGTGAGCGGCATGCCGACGAGATTCCTCAATCTTGCATTGATACTCCTTACGGCTTTGACGGTTTCTGTGGCGATTCCTATTGTCGGGATACTCCTTATCGCGGCGCTTATGGTGATTCCTGTCGTGGCGGGGCTTCAGTGGAGATGCGGATTTATGCGGACTATGCTGATAGCAGAGGGGATCTCTATGATCTCGGTGCTTTCCGGTATTGTGGCGTCATTTTATCTCAATCTGGCGACTGGCGGGACAATCGTGCTTATCATGCTGGTAGCATTTGCCGCTTCCTTATTGATCAATAGGCGATAAGGCATCGGATATGTTGATGATAAAAAACACCAGCAGAATGAATGCGGGTGTTTTTCTTTTTCTTTGTTTTTATCGGCGGATCTCGACATGTTCAACGAAGGGGAGTACTTTCGTGCGGACAACATCAAGGTTGATCGATCGTTCATTTGATCGCAACACGAGTGACGGGTCGTAGATCTTTATATCTCGAAACTCCTGCAGGGCAAACCGTCGCGCGCCTCGTATCCATTCGCCGATTATTTGAAAGTCATCTTCGGTATGAATGCCCGGGACAACTGTGGTACGAAACTCATAATCCGCGCCGCTCTCCATAATGAGTGTTACGCTTTCTTGGAATCGGCGGATATCGATATCGGCGTTGCCGGAAGCGAGTGGATATTTTTCCGGCGTATGTTTGATGTCCATCGCCCAGAAATCTACAAGCTTGGTTTCGGCGATTTTTCGCACAATGTCGGGGAAGGCGCCGTTGGTGTCGAGCTTTACGAGGAATCCAAGAGTTTTTATTGTGTGGATGAAGTCGAGGAGATCACTGTGGAGTGTCGGTTCGCCGCCCGTGATACAAACGCCGTCGAGTTTTCCTTGTCGCGTCTTGAGAAATTCGAGAAACTCCTCGGTTTTGTTGCCGCCTGCTTGTGCAAGGTATTCCTTGCTTGGCTCGATAAGTTCCGGATTGTGGCAAAACGGACACCGCAACACACACCCGAGTGTAAACGCCGTCGCGGCGAGTTTCCCGGGATAGTCGAGGAGTGTGAGCGGCTGATATCCGGCGAGGTACATACTCTCTAGACGGCGCTTGGCGCGTACTCCAAGCGATCGGTGTATTCTTGCTGCTTGCCCTTGTTCCATTGCTCGACGGGGCGGATATAACCAACGACGCGGGTGTATGTTTCGGCTTTCTGGAAATCGGTCAGTTCCGGTTTTGTCTCGTGACAGGTCCGGCACTTCGCGAGCGTAATGCCATTTGCCTCGTAGGGCATATACTCCTCACCCTTCTTGAGAGTTCTTCCGCAATCATGACAGGTTATCGCTTGCATACATTTTTCCTTACGATTTATTTTTATAGACTTAATTGTTCAATATCGTTGGAGCTCTTTCAGATCAACCCGTCTTCAATGAGTTTCTTTGTGGGCTCTCCCCTGATGAATACCTCGTGGCATTTTTCGGCAAGGACGCCTCGGGTGAAATCAACATGGAACTTTTCTTGTTTGAAGAGGATGGGAAGGTTTTCTCTGAAGAGCATTGCGCCGCTTTGATCGAGATCTATACCGCATACTACTCGCTTGATTCGATTGAGAATAGCAGCACCAAAACACATGGGGCAGGGTTCATAGGTTGTGTAGAGGGTCGCTTTGCCTTTGTTTTGTATAAGAACATCCTGGGTATTTCTCATGGCAAGCATTTCAGCATGAGCCATTTTGTTTTCCGTTGAGTATACCTGATTGTGAGCTTGCGTGAGAATCTTTCCGTTCATTTCGATAACGCATCCTATCGGCCAGTCCCCATTTTTGAGTGAAGTGTTGGCTTCTTCGATTGCCTTCTCCATGAAATATTCGTCATTCATACTCTTTGATATTCTTTCTTGGCAGGCGCAACCACGCATTTCGGGCAGGTTTTGTGTTCGCCAGGGAGGTAGCCGTGAGTGGGGCAGATGCTGAAGGTGGGTGAGAGCGTGAAATAGGGGAGGTGATATTTCTCGGCGATGCGGCGGACGAGGGTCCGAGCCATCATGGGGTCGTTGATGCGTTCGCCCAAGAAGCCGTGAAGGACGGTGCCGCCGGTATACTGTGTCTGGAGTCCGTCTTGGAGGTCGAGCGCTTCGAATATGTCATCGGTAAAACCGACGGGGATGTGGGAGGAATTGGTGTAGTAGGGTTCGGCACGGCGAGCTTTTACGTCTTGCTCATTGGCGACGACGATATCGGGGTAGTGCTTCTTGTCGAGAAGAGCGAGGCGATAGGCGGTGCCTTCGGCGGGAGTCGCTTCCAGATTGTAGAGATTATTCGTCTTTTCCTGGTAGGTTCCGATGCGCTCACGCATGTGGGTGAGAATTCTCTTGGCGAATGCCTGACCCTTATCGGTCGTGATATCGGTCTTTATGAGATTGCCGATCGCTTCATTGGTACCGACGAGGCCGATCGTGGAGAAATGATTTTTCCAGTACTGGTGGAAGCGTTTTTTGATATTGCCGAGGTAGAACTTGGTGTAGGGGTAGAGTCCTTTCTCGGTGAGCTGCTCGACGATTTTCCGTTTCACTTCGAGACTTTCTTTGGCAATATCCATGAGGCGGTCGAGTCGTTTGAAGAAGTCTTTTTCGTTCTTGGCAAGATAGCCGATACGAGGGAGATTGATCGTGACGACGCCGACCGATCCGGTCAGAGGATTCGCGCCAAAGAGTCCGCCGCCGCGCTTTCGGAGTTCGCGGTTGTCGAGACGAAGTCGACAGCACATACTGCGTGCATCGTCGGGGCTCATGTCGGAATTCACGAAGTTAGCGAAATAGGGGATGCCGTATTTGGCGGTCATTTCCCAGAGCGGGGCATAGGCGGGATTTTCCCAGTCGAAGTTCTTGGTGATGTTATAGGTCGGAATAGGGAAGGTGAAGATGCGTCCCGAGGCGTCGCCTTCGCACATCACTTCGGCAAAGGCGCGATTGATCATTGCCATTTCGGGTGCGAAGTCGCCGTAGGTTTCTTTCTGCGGTTCGCCTCCGATCACGACGTGATTCTTCGCAAGAATCTTCGGTGGAATAATATCCATCGTGATATTCGAAAAAGGCGTTTGGAATCCGACACGCGTCGAGACATTCATGTTGAACACGAATGACTGGATTTCCTGCTTTACTTGTTCGTAGGAGAGTTTGTCTTTTCGGACGAATGGCGCGAGAAGCGTATCAAAGTTGGAGAAGGCTTGCGCGCCGGCGACTTCGCCCTGAAGCGTATAGATGAAATTGACCATCTGCCCCAAAATCGATCCCAAGTGTTTGGCGGGCTTGCAGGAGACTTTTCCGGGGACTCCGGTGAATCCCTGTCGCAAGAGATCCTCGAGATCCCAGCCGCAGCAGTAAGCGGAGATAAGTTGGAGATCGTGAATGTGGAGATCGCCGGACTCATGGGCATCGCGAACTTCTTTGGAATAAATCGTGTTCATCCAGTACTTGGTGCTGATGGCGCTCGAGACGTAATTGTTGAGTCCCTGAAGGGAATACGCCATATTGGCATTTTCCTTGACGAGCCAGTCGAGATTGCCGATGTATTTGTCGACCAAATGCACAGCCTTGACGAGGGATTCTTCGGTTTCACGAACTTCGCGGTGTTGTTCGCGATAGAGGATATAGGCCTTGGCGGTTTCATGGAACCCCTCTGACATGAGAACGGTCTCGACCAGGTCTTGGATCTCCTCGATTTTCGGAATGAAGGTTCCAAGGTTTTGTTTGGCGTAGTGCCGAGCTTTCTTCTCGAGAAGCGAGACTACTTTTTTCCCGATGCGAGCGGCGTCTTTCTCGTTTCCTTCCGCGGTGGCGAAGAGCGCTTTTTCGATGGCATTGATGATCTTGTACGGATTGAATGAGGTGGTTCGTCCGCTTCGTCTCCGTACCGATTCGATGGATATTTTCTCAGTTTTCTTTCGGTGTTTCATATGCTTTTTAGGGGATTTTCTGGTTGAGAGAAAAGAAAAACCGTGGATATTCGACCTCCCCCACGGAGTGCGCTATTTCATTTCGCGCCTTCCCATTATCGCGCACATAAACAAGCTCGTAAAGTTTCCTTTGGTGGAGGGAAGAATGGTATACTTCGGAGAGAAAGAACCCATATCGAATACCCACACAATTATCCGAACAATTTACGAAGATTCACCATCGAATACGCCAGATACCTGAAACCCATAAAGGTACACTGCAGCGTCTCATACCGAATAACCAGCTTCCGATAACTGTCCTCCCATGCAAAACATCGCTCAACTTTGTATCGTTCCTGGTAAACATCTCGCACCTCCTCAAACGCATCCAGTTTCGCATTGATCTTCTCCCGATCCTTGAGTCCCCGAATGTTGGACTTAATGACCGGAATGAGATTGGCATACTCGATCTGATTCCTGTTCTTTCCATCATCAAACCCCGAGTCCAAAGTAAGGTATGAATCCACGAGAGAAATACCGAGCCGGTTCATGCTCTCCAAGAGTTCCGTAAAGGAAGTATCGAACAAAAGATTGTCGTGAACATTCACGGGACGCACTACGTACGGAGCCAGAATATATCCATGGTTCTCCGTTATCGCAAGTGTTTTCTCTCCCTTCTGGTGTTTGTGTCCTGAGTATCCGATTTTCTCGCCCCCTTTTTAGCGACAATGTTTGTGCCGTCGCCATGGAGTATCGAGAGATCGAGCATTCCTTTTCGGTCAAGAACCAGAACGGAAGATTCAAACAGTTTCCGATAGCTTCCGTCTTTACTCCAACGATTGTGTCGTTTGTAGACATTAGACCAATGGATTTCACGCTTGTATGGTTTCAATTGTTTCCATTGGATACCGGCGTGAAGGACATAGAGGATGTAATTGAATATCTTGTAGTTTGAAATCTTCTGAAGCCTTCCTTTCACTGGGGTACGGAGATACCGTTTGATATATCGATTAAAGTTTCTCTCTGAAACTTTCACCGGTAATTTCTTTTGGTGATCACCTTTTGTTTTAGTAGCCATAGATGAGCGTTACCAATTAAGCGGCTAATATCGTGGAGATATTCCCTTCATTGTAACGCTGATCCCTGGTGTATTAAATACCAGTTCAATAATGACTGTTTCCATTCTTTGAATGGGTTGTTCCGGCTTCGTTTTCAGGCGCTCCGTATTGTGTGGGTGTGGCATGTATAATCCGTCAATTTTCTATCCTATGGATATTCAATCTTTGTTTGAGCCGAAATCGATTGCAGTTGTGGGAGCGTCGACCAAGATTGGGAGTGTTGGAAATGACATTGTGAAGAATTTGGTCGAACAGAAATACCGGGGCGAAATTTATCCGGTCAATCCGAAAACAGACGTGCTCTATGAGCGGCGGTGCTACCCGGATCTTTCGGCAATCGAAGGGTTGGTTGATTGCGCTGTTATCGCGGTGCCGGCGCCGATCGTGCCTACGGTGTTGCGCGAGGCGGTCGCAAAGAGGGTGAAGGGAGTCATAGTGATTTCGGCCGGATTTCATGAGGCGGGCAATGCCGAGCTTGAGGCGGAGATTGCTGAAATCGCCCGCGCCGGAGATATCGCTCTGCTTGGACCGAATTGTCTTGGCGTCGTCAACCCGCACCTTTCAATGAATGCCTCGTTTGCACGGACGCTTCCGAAGAAGGGGAATATCGCATTTCTGTCGCAGAGCGGCGCGCTTGGGACGGCAGTGCTCGATATGGCAGCGACGCTCGGCGCTGGATTTTCAAAATTTGTGAGTTTGGGGAACAAAGCTGTGCTCGACGAATCGGCATTGCTCGCATATCTTGCCGCCGATAGGAAGACCTCGGTTATCGCGATATATGCGGAAGACCTGCGGAATCCCGAAGCGATACGGCAGGTAGCGCACACAATGGCAAAAGCGAAACGCCCGAAACCGATCATCGTGCTGAAATCCGGGAAGACATCGGCGGGAGCCTCGGCGCTCTCGTCGCATACGGGATCTCTCGCGGGGAATGATGCGAGTTACGAAGCGCTCTTTGAAGAGGCGGGAATTCTTCGTGCTGAGACAGCGGAAGAGCTCTTTATGCTCGCTCGGGGTTTCTCTCGTTTGCCGCTTCCTCGGGGAAAAAACATTGCCATCGTGACCAATGCCGGCGGTCCCGGCGTGCTATCTGCCGATGCGGCGCTTCAGTCGGGAATCGAACTCGCGCTGCTTTCCGACTCGACTCAGACAAGTCTTCGTTCGTTCTTGCCCGGTGCGGCTGGCGTGAAGAATCCGGTCGACATTTTGGGCGATGCCAAAAGCGACCGCTATGCTCGCGCTATCGACGCGGTTCTTGCGGACCCTTCTGTCCATATGGTGCTCACCGTGCTGACGCCGCAGTCTATGACCGATGTCGAAGCGGTTGCGGAGGTGATAGCTGAGCGTGCAAAAGCGTCAGCAATCCCGATAGTCGCTGCGTTTATGGGAGGGGCGCTTGTAGCGCGTGGTATAAAAACGCTTTCGCGAAAGAAAGTGTCGGTAGTGAATTTTCCGGAAGATGGCATACGGATGCTTTCGGCGCTTTCGGCGTTTTGTGACTCGAGGGAAGCGCTGCTTTCTGGCGATCGCAAGAAAAAGAAAGAAGTATCTGCAGAGCTGCTGGGAGCGATCGATCGTGCTCGAGCCGAATTGATATTTCACGCCGTAGAAACTTCCGGGCGGAAATCGCTCTCGGTGACGGAGACGCTCGAGGTGTTTTCGGCATACGGATTTCCTCTGCCTCGATACGGAGCGGCGTCAACGCCGGAGGAGGCTGAAAGGATAGCGCGTACTATCAACGCGCCGTGCGTCCTGAAGATTCTCTCCGAAGATATCACGCACAAAAGCGATGCGGGAGGTATCCTTCTTAATGTTCAGCCGGACGACGTATCCTCCTCATTTCAGACAGTCATGGATCGCGTGCGGTCAGCTGTCCCCAAAGCAAAACTCGACGGCATTCTGCTCATGGAAATGGCGGCAAGGGGCGGCGTGGAGCTTATTGCTGGGAGTCTTCGTGATCCCAATCTCGGGCAAACGCTTATGGTGGGAAGTGGCGGTATTTATGTCGAGATCTTAAAAGATGCGGCATTCGGTCTTGTCCCGGTTTCGCAGAGCCGTGCCAGGCGCATGCTTGAGAAGCTTCGAATCTTTCCGCTCCTCGATGGCGCGCGGGGTGGTGCGAAATATGATGTTTCGGCAGGTGTCGAATGTATCAGTCGCCTTTCCCAGCTTCTCATTGATTTCCCAGCTATTCGCGAACTCGATATCAACCCGATTCTTATCTATCCTGTGTCATCGGGTCATCGGCTGATGGTTGTCGACGGAAGAATTTCTTTGTAGGGGTGAATGATGTGTCTTATGCGATGCGACTCTCTTCATGTGTAGTTGCTGTCACTTGTCATTCCCGCGAAGGCGGGAATCCAGGCTCCACTGGTTTTTGGAGAAAGCACGCTACAAATTTTGCTCGTAAAGACTTTGTATTGAGTACGTGACAACCGGACTTCCGCCTTCGCGGGAATGACGGAAGGGAAAATCCCCCATTTTTCGTACAATTGTCAGAGTGAGCAGCTCTACTTCTTCTTTACGAAGTCGATGTGTTTGATTTCAATGTTTTCTTTCGGGTGATCGTTGGTATTGGTGTCGACTTTCTCGATTTTTCGGACGACATCCATGCCGTCCGTCACTTCGCCGAAGTTGGTATATTTCCCGTCGAGGAGTGGTGTTGATTTGGCAGTCACGATGAAGAATTGCGAGCCATTGGTATTTGGTCCCGAGTTTGCCATGGCAACGGATCCTTCAATGAGTTTATGCGAATTGATCTCGTCGTCGAAGGCGTAACCGGGTCCACCTTGTCCGTCGTCCGCCCAGTTATTATCCTTGGAATTCGGATCGCCTGCTTGAATGACGAATCCTTTTATGACCCGATGAAACCGAATGCCGTCATAGAAATTGTCGGCGGCGAGTTTGAAGAAATTGTTTACGGTCTTTGGTGCGTCATCATTGTAAAAATGTATAGTGATGTTGCCTTCGCTCGTTTTGAGTATGGCTCCGTCATACTTCTTGATAAAAGAGAGGTCTTCTTTTTGGTAGGTGTCTTCCTCGATGGCGGGTTTTTCGGCTGGTGATTTCGTGTCGGCAGACGCCGGATCGTTTGCGTCGGGCGCAGCAGACTCCGCTGATGTTTGATCGCCGGCAACCTGCGGAGTCGGTGATGCGGGAGTTCTTGGTGTTGATGTTTGCGGTGCGGGCGATGCCGATGTTGCGGTGGAGGATGCGCTGTCTGATGACGTGTCGCCAAATGCCCGCGCGAGATAGCTGTAGTCTCCTGCCTTTTTGCTCTGCATGGTTTCCGCTGCTGGCTCCTGCGAACATCCGGAGAGGGTGAGAGTGGCGGTCAGAATGAGTGTTGAGAGAAAAAATCTTTTCATACGGTTTTCAGATTCACTTTTATTGTAATAGAAAAGAGTTTTCCTCTCAACAGAGCAAGTTTGTCCGGACGATCGACAGAAGGGTATTTTTGTGGTATATTTTTCGGTACTTTACTTGGGAGAAACCGACATGTCCCGACGGAATGTTTTTTTGATAGCGCTCAATATCTCGCTCATGGGAGCGTTTTCGTTGTTGGCTGTGCGAATGTTCGTGGCGAGAACAGACGGATATTTCTTTCTCTTGTGGAACCTATTCCTGGCGGCGATACCCTATTGGATAGCGGCATTCTTCGAGCGATCCCTCGGGAAAAATACCCACATGACGAACGGCTTGTGGATTGTGTTTCTGGTGTGGCTGTTCTTTTTTCCGAATGCGCCGTATATCGTGACGGATTTCGTGCACCTCCCGTGGGAATACGAATATTCACAGAGCTTTGCTTATGATTTTGTACTGGTCGCAACTTTTGCTTTTTCAGGGATGCTCTTCGGGATGGGCGCGCTCTTTCGAGTGCACCGGGCGCTTCGGAAGGCGATTGGCCGCTGGTGGGGAGACGCGGCAATGGTCGCGGTTATTTTCCTGTCGGGTATCGGAATTTATCTCGGGCGATTTCTTCGGTGGAACAGCTGGGATGCGTTTCTTAATCCGCTCCTCGTATTTCGCGACACGCTATCGCACTATGGCGATCCGGTGTGGTTTGCCCGCGCCGTAGCGCTCTCGTTTCTTTTTTCGATTGGTATCGGCGCGTCATATCTTTTCTTTGTTGCCGCATATTGGGCGCTTGGATGGCGGAGGAATAGGAGTAATTGAAAGAAAGCTATTCGTCATCCGAATCTTCGGCAAGCGTTTTCTTTACGCGGAGGGTAACGGTTTCCTTGCCAGGTGTTTTGGTCTCGGCTTCTATTTGTTTTCTGGTTTCCAGGGGGAGTGAGGCGAGCGCTTTTTTGACGAGCGTTTGGTTTACGGCGAGGACACTCTCCCATTTGCCGAGAGGTTCGAGGCGGTCGCGGAGCTTTCCGGCGTCGTATTCGTACTTCTGTGTTCGCGCGCGTTCGATAATGCCGACATCGCCGAAGAGTCGCTCGACATCCTCGGCGTCCATGTATTCGAGTATTGTCGCTTGGAGTTTCATGAGTTTCTGTTTGTCGAGCTCGATCGCGCGCTTGGTGGCGAGGTAGTCGTTTACCGCCTGCTCTTTCTCCTCGGTGGTTGCTGTGCGGAGTTCGCGGAATTTGTGTTTCCACATGGGGCAAACTTTTTGGAAGCCGCACCAGTCGCAGAGAGGATTGATTCGCGGTTCGAAATGCTTGGCTTCGATTTCCCCGATTGTCTCGAGGAAAATGTCGTCGACGTCTTTCAAATCTTCAATCGTCCGCCGCGAAGAGAGTTTCACGCCGTGCTTCAAGAAGTAAAGGCTTACTGTGAGATGATCGAGGTTGTTAGCCTCTTGCGGATAGCGAGCGAGGAATGCTTTGGCATACACAGAGAGCTGGAGATTGGTGTTGACATCTGCCTGCGAAGGGAGTTTGCGCCCGGTTTTGTAGTCGATGATTTCATAGCCGTCCGCAGTCTTGTCGATACGGTCGATGATACCTTTCACGGTATGTGTCGTGCCGTGTGCGTCGGCGATCTCTATTTGAAACGGACTCTCGAGTGCGACGATCGTAAATTGCGTCGGGTCATTGTGCTCGACATATCGGCGGATCATATCGACACCGGCGGAAAAGGCGGCGCGCTCTTCGTCCGGATTATCATAGACCGCATCGTTCCAGTTCTTCGAGAAATGGTTGAGCGCATCTTCCAAAGAGGGTGGGAGAAGCGCCGGCTCGTGGAAGAACTTCAATGTTGAGTGAATGAGCGTCCCAAAGATGGCTTCTTTCGATTTCGGTTCTTTGAGCCGATCGATTTCTTTGAACTTGTACTTCAGAGGGCAGGTTTGATACGTGCCAAGGGAGGAATAGGAGAGACGCATAGGGAGGATGAAAATTTCAAATTCAAAATTCCAAGTTCCAAAGAAAGCATACATTACAAGTATCAAATCCAAGGCTACTGTAGCAGGAAGTGAAGAAAAGAAAAACCGGCGCGCTTTGCGGGCGTGCCGGGTTGGACGACTTATTTACTCATCTTTTCGATCTCCTGCCGAATAGCTGCAATGTCCTGTTGAACAGCTGCAAGCCCCGCATTAGCTTCGTTGATCTGCTTTGTAACTTTTTCGGGATCATGGGAGCTCTGGCTGTGATGCGCCGGCGAACTGAGTGATTTTTGTTTGAGAAATAGCACTAGTTGTTTGAGATGCCAATTTACGAGGTATGTCCAGGAGAGTCCCTTGACAGAAAGTAAATCGAAGAGGTTTGGCACTAAGAATTCATGAAATTCCGTGTAGTTTCCATCAATGAAATCCTTTATGGGAAGCCATATGCATGGACCATAGTGTGGCTGTGCCTCAATGATGGTGTGTTCCAGGAGTGCCACGGCTGCTTCCTTGAAATACGCGCAAGCTTCTTTCCCTGTAAAGCAGTCACTGCTGAATTTGGTTATTCTTTGTATCTCCTCTCTCGAAAAATCTTGATGATGAATCGGAAGTGACTTACTTCCAAGGCTACCCATAGGCATGGTGTATTCTCCTTCAGTTTTCAGGCGGACTGTATTGTTGAAAGAAAATGGCGATAGTCTTATCGGGAGTTGAGCTCTTTCAGGGCTTTTCGATAGGCTTCTCTCCAGGTATAGAGCCAGTAAAGAAAGCTACCTGTTTTTTCCCAAGCAAGCGCTGCTGCAAAATCAGCTGCCGATGCTGCGGTTCTTTCCTGCTCATCCGTAGGTATAAGAACCTGTTTACAATCTTTTCAACAACAATCGAGCAAAACTTAAAACCATCATCTGTAAGCTCGAATCCAGTGTCCGTTCGCAATTCTTCCAGAGCCTTCGGCATTTCTCCAGCCAGGAGAAGCTTCTCTCGACCACCCAGCGCTGAGGAAGAACGGCAAACGTATGCAATTCGTTTCGTTTAGCTACTCCCACTTCCGCACCGATACATGCTTTGATCGCTTTGGCGAAGTTTTCTCCGGTATAACTACCATCAGTCAAGAGTTTCTCCACCCGTGAAAGGTGTTTTTTGTTTGCCTTGACGGCTTGGATAGCTCCATTTCGATCAGTGACGTTAGCAGTGGTTACCGTGAACGCATGCGGCAATCCGTTGGTGTCAACGAGAATATGTCGCTTGATACCGGAAACTTTTTTTCCTGCATCATAACCTTTTTCTCGAGCCGTATCTGTATTCTTGACACTTTGAGCATCAACGATGCAGAAACTGGTTTTGCATTGTTTGCCATTTTTCATACGTTCTTGTTCGACCAATTTTTTTAAGACTTGCTCAAGCATACTCTCTGTCTGTTTGTTTTTTCGTTCCTTCCAGACAAGGAAGTGTCGATAGACACTCTGCCATTTTGGATAATCCTTGGGAAGTGCCCTCCATTGGCAACCCGTGACCAGAATGTAGAGCAGAGCGTTGAATACGTCATAGGAATCAAGTGTCTTTGGTTTGGTTCTCTTCCTGGTTGATTCGAGAAATGGTCTGATGTGTTCGAATTGTTCTCGGGTTATGTCGCTTGGATACATGGTTCTTTTGGTTTGAGGATTATGTCCTCAGTGTACCAGAAGATTGTAAACAGGTTCTAAGAGGTATAGGCATTGGATTCTCCTTCTTTGCTATGTGGGTTGTCAAAAAACTGCTTTCATGCAAAAATAGCACAGATATGGGTAAATGTCAATGAAATCTGATACATTCAAACTCAAAGCACCCTACCAGCCGGCAGGGGATCAGCCGAAGGCGATCAAAGCGCTTTCGGAGGGATTGCGGGCGGGGATGGGGCGGCAGACGCTTCTCGGGGTGACGGGTTCAGGGAAAACCTTTACCGTAGCAAATATCATTGCAGCGTTTGGGAAGCCGACCTTGGTCATTGCGCACAATAAGACGCTTGCGGCACAGCTCGCGCAGGAGTATCAAAGTTTCTTTCCGGATGCGGCGGTGCACTACTTCGTCTCGTACTACGACTTCTATCAGCCCGAGGCCTATATCCCGGCGAGCGACACCTATATTGAAAAGGATGCGGCGATCAATGTGGAGATCGAGCGGTTGCGGCACGCCTCGACGCAGGCGCTTCTCACGCGGCGCGATACGATTATTGTGGCATCGGTATCGTGCATCTATGGCTTGGGATCGCCCGAGGAATACGAGCGGGAGAACCTCCGTGTCGAGCGGGACATGCGATGTCCACGCGCGGAATTCTTGCGGGCACTGATTGATCGGCACTTCGAACGGACGACGGCCGATCTTTCGCCTGGGACATTTCGCGCAATGGGAAATCGGATCGAGGTGATGCCGGTTCAGGAGAAGATTGTCTTTGAAATCGAGCTCTCGGGCGAATCGATCGGACGCATTCGCAAGATAGATCCGGTGTCGCAGGCGATCCTCGAGGAGCCGGACGCGTTCTTTCTCTTCCCGGCGAAGCATTTTGTGACGACGGAGGAAGAGCAACGGCGCGCGCTGGTGTCCATTCGTGCCGAGCTTGAGGAGCAACTCAAGAAACTGACCGATGCCGGGAAGCTTCTTGAAGCGGATCGGCTGAAGCGCCGGACCAACTACGATCTCTCAATGATCGAAGAAATCGGCTATACGAACGGTATCGAGAACTACTCGCGGCATCTCTCGGGGAAGACTGCCGGAGAACCTCCGGAGACGCTTCTTTCATATTTCCCGAAGACGCCCGATGGCGCGCCGGACTTTCTCACGATTCTCGACGAGTCGCATGTGACACTTCCGCAGATTCGCGGCATGTATGCGGGCGACCAATCGCGCAAGAAAACGCTTGTCGAACACGGCTTTCGACTGCCGTCCGCACTCGATAATCGCCCGCTTCGCGGCGAGGAGTTCGAAGCGCGTATCGGGCAGATGATTTTTACATCGGCGACACCTGGCACGGAAGAACGGCGAACGAGCCGAAATATTGTGGAGCAAGTGATCCGTCCGACGGGACTCGTTGACCCGTTACTGACGATGAAACCGGTGCGCGCCGGCGAAGAGTATGCGGGACAAATCGTTGATTTTATCGCTGAAGCGGAGAAGGAAATTTCAAGCGGCGGCCGAGTCATTGCGACGACCCTGACGAAGAAAATGGCGGAAGATCTCTCCACATTTCTGAAAGAGAAAAATATCAAAGCGGAATATCTTCACAGCGATGTGAAGACAATCGATCGTATTCGAATCCTCACGAAATTCCGCCGTGGCGAATTCGACTGTCTTGTCGGAGTAAACCTCTTGCGCGAGGGGCTCGACCTGCCCGAGGTGACATTCATTGGTATTCTCGACGCGGACAAAGAAGGCTTCTTGCGATCCGAAACCTCGCTCATCCAGACGATTGGTCGCGCCGCACGAAACGTCTCGGGGCGCGTGACGCTCTATGCCGATACGGTGACCGGGTCGCTCAAGCGCGCGATCGATGAGACGAATCGCCGCCGCGATATCCAGCTTGCCTACAATGTGGAGCACGGCATTACACCGGAAACGGTGCGTAAAGAGATTCACGATATCACGGACAAAATCGAGAGTGATCACGATCGCGCCGTTCGCGCCGATCTTGCGCTTGATGAGAGAGTCTTCGGAACAGACAAAAAGAAACTCATCCGCCGAAAAAAAGCCGAGATGAACGAGGCTGTGAAAATGCTCGACTTCGAGACTGCCGCTATTCTTCGAGATGAGATTCGGGAGTTGGAGAATGTTGACAGAAAGAGAAATGTTTGATTCTCTATAGCAGAAATGAGTTCTTTGGAATTCTTCTTTCAACCCTGTGGAGGGTATCGCGATGGGTAGGATAAATATTCCTTTGCTGGCTTTTCTTTGGGTTTCCCCCGTAGCCTTTTGTCGGCGGATGAAAAGTCGTATGCGCTTCTGGGTATTGCTTCAAGAAGCTCGCTGCACGCTCCTTCTCCTAAAAGTTTTGATTCTATTCTCGCAAGAAAGCGAGAAGTCGGATATGAGGAGAAAATATGTTGAGCTAAGGGCGTATCAGAAGACCCTTAGAAAAGAGGAAGGATGAACATGGAGAGTTCGAGAAAAAACCGCGCTGGGTTTTAAGGCGTGGTTTTCTTTCTTTCGTCGTTGTTATTATCATTGCTCAATTCCGTCCTTCGAGTGTGTCAAAGAGCTTTCCGATACATGAAAAATGCCCATTTTGATAAAGTGCGGAATGACCCTTGGTTACGGTAACAATTCCATCTATCTTTTTTGTTTCATAAAGAGTTTGCAATATCTCCTTCATATCCTCAAAAGGAAATACGGCATCATTTATGGGAGCGGCGACGAGGATTTTTGTGTTCAGATTTTTCAGATTTGAGGTATTGCGAATCTTTTCGAGGTTTTCACAGAGATCAGTTGTAGCGATTCCCACGATTTCTTCCATGGATCGAAAGATATTTTGCAGTACGTAGACCACCCCTTTTTGAAGTGCTGTTTTTCTTCTTTGCCTCTCCTCTTCCGATTCTGAACCATGACTTTTGAAAAGATCGCTGACAAAATTTCGGGCGAGACTGGTGATGGATCTTATAAAATTTTCTCGGTCAGTCTTATTGATAAATCCCGCTGGGGCAAAAAGTATGATGTTTCGGAATCGCTCGGGATTTTCTGCGGCAGCCTCGATAAGATTTATTGTTCCTTCGGAATGTGTGATAGCATCGACTCTTGGTGTACCTCTTCGTTCAAGTTCCTCAAGTACCTCGGAAATATTGAGAGATCTTCTGGAAAGTTCTGTTGAGGCAAATCTATTTTTGTCGTTTTCAATCCGCCTCCCTCCAAATCGAGGATGGTCAACTGTAAGAACTCGTCTTCTGTTTTCTTGAACAAATTCAAGGATGCTCTTCTCATAGATAGCTTCGGTGCCTCCGAATCCGGGAGCAAGAAAAACAGGAACCTCGGAAATAGGGTCCTTGGGAATGAATTCATAGACCTTTGTTTTTCCTCCTGCTGTTTCTATTGCCCATTCTTCCTTTCGTGAATCTTGCAACTCTGGTTTTGTTGGGTCTTCAGAACTCTTAGCAATCGCTTTCTTCTCTCCTGCGGAGGGATTTTCAAAGAAATTTCTGAGAAACATAGAAGTGTGCAGGTAGACAGGTGGAGAAGTGTCTGGACTATATCCCCCAGATGGCGAAGAAGAGAAGCGTGAGGAGGATGCCGACCAGGCCGCCCACGGCGACTTCTTCGGGTTTGTGACCGACGCGCTCTTTGAGGCGGGGAAATTGCGATTCATCGAGCTTGAGTTCCTTGGTGAGATTGTTGAGGTAGCGAGCGTGCTCGCCCATGTAGACACGGAGCCGAAGCGCGTCAAAGATGACAATGATGGCAAGTGTGAGTGCTATGGCAAAAGATACGTGCGTGAAGCCGTCGACGAGCGCGACCGTGGTGACGAGTGAAGCGACGAATGCGGTATGCGCGCTTGGCATGTGACCATAGGCGATCGAGTAGCGCAGATCCCAGCCGTGCTTGCGACAGTAGTTGGCAAACTTAATCCCTTCGGCGATGATGACGACGAGTATCGGAATGAGAAACAACATAATTTCATTGCGAATCATAGGGGTGAAGATAATAAGGGATTAAGAATGGGGAAGAGAGAATGAGGAATTAAGAATAAAGAACGATAGCTTTCTTCTATTATACATCGCATTGCCTGTTTGTGGCAGGAGCTTCTCAAGAGGGGGATTTTGTGCTACTGTGAGGGTGTTGGAGTAAGATTTTTCTTTAACTGAGGCGGGCTTTTCGGGATGCATCGGAAAGTGTTGACTCGTATTATTATGGCGCTCTATATTCTCTTGGGGGTTGGGTTGGTTCTCGTGGTGTGGGGGATTGCGGCATACAATAGTTTGGTGACGTTCAAGAATCGCGCCGGGGAGGCGTGGAGCGATATCGACGTGCAGTTGAAGCGTCGATATGACCTTATCCCAAATCTCGTGAACACGGTGAAGGGCTATGCCGCGCATGAGTCGGGTGTTTTTGAGAAGGTGACCGAGGCACGGAGCCAGGCGATGCAAGCGGGCGGCACAGCGGAGAAGGCGCAAGCGGAAAATATGCTCTCGGGCGCTTTGAAGAGTCTCTTTGCGGTCGCGGAAGCATATCCGGATCTCAAGGCGAATCAGAACTTTCTCGAGCTTCAGCGCGAGCTCTCCGACACGGAGAACAAGATCCAAGCATCGCGCCGTTTCTACAACGGCGTCGTAATGGAATACAACACCAAGATCGAAACCGTCCCGACCAATATCATTGCGAACATGTTTACGTTCGCCAAGCGAGAATTCTTCGAGCTCGATGAAGAAGCGGCGAAGCAACCGGTGAAGGTGGAATTTTAGTTTTCCACCCTTTTTACGTGTTGTATTTTCTGCCATCCCGAGCGAAGTCGAGGGATCTCGGGATGTCACAGTGATTCGAGTTCGTTTCTTATTTTATAGGTTGACTGGTCTCTTTGACGAGCATTGGGATTTCTCTGCTTCGGTCGAAATGACAAGAGGCTGAAGGCTGATACACTGAACAATCAGAACGTATGGCAACTCTCTATACCAGTTATGACAAGAACACGCGATTGACCTGGGTGTATATGACCGGGTTCTTGGCATTTGTGATCGGAGTGGGGTATGTGTTTGCGGGAGCGATGCAGTCGAGCGGGATCCTCTATGGGGCTGTGATCTTCTCGATTCTCATGAGCTTCGGATCGTATTGGTGGAGCGACAAGATCGTGCTCGCGATGAGCGGCGCCAAAGAAGTGACTCGCGAGAACGGGCGCGAAATCTATCGATTGGTGGAGAATCTTTGTATTACGGCGGGGCTTCCGACGCCCCGGATCTATATCATCGAAGACACGGCAATGAATGCGTTCGCGACCGGGCGCGATGCGAAGCATGGCGTGGTGTGTCTCACGACGGGTATCATTAATCGGCTCGAAAAGATAGAACTCGAAGGGGTTATTGCGCATGAGCTTTCGCATATTGGGAATCGCGATATTTTGCTTTCGACAGTGATCGTGGTGATGGTGGGATTCGTGACGCTTCTGGCTGACTGGTTTCGGCATTGGGCGTTCTTCGGACGTCGGAGCGACGATCGCGAGAGCGGGCAATTGCAGTTTATCTTTATGATCCTCGCGGTGCTACTCTCTATTCTTGCGCCGATTGCGGCGATGCTGATGCAGCTCGCTCTCTCGCGGAAGCGAGAGTTTTTGGCGGATGCGTCGGGCGCGCTTCTCACGCGCTATCCGGAGGGACTTGCTCGGGCACTCGAGAAAATCTCCGGTGATACGGAACCATTGGAAGCGGCGAACCGCGCAACAGCGCATCTCTATATCGCCAATCCCTTTAAGGGGAAGAATGTTGCGAAGCTTTTTATGACTCATCCGCCAATGGAAGAGCGCATCGCAGCGCTTCGTGGGATGAAGGTGTAGACTTGGGCGGGGAGGGTGTATACTCTTTGTAGTATGGAGTGGAGGAAATTATTTATAAGAATCAACCAACACTATGTCAGAAGAAACGACACAACAAGAAGAGAATGCAAAGGCGTGGGAGGCGGTGCATGAGGGAGCAGAAGCACCGAAAGTAGACAAAGATATCGAGGAGAATAAAGTGGTGGCGGCAATCAGCTACTTGGGACCGCTCTTCTTTATCCCGCTCTTCCTCAAGCGTGAAAGCCCGTTTTGTCAGTTTCATGCCAAGCAAGGGCTTGCGTTCTTTATCGTGTGGATGATCGGGTGGGCGATTTTCTGGGTGCCGGTTTTCGGCTGGCTTCTCTGGGTGGCGGTCGCGCTGTTTGATATCTACGCGATCGTAAAAGCGCTTCAGGGTGAGAAGTGGGAAGTGCCGATAATCGGTGATCTGGCGAGAAAGATCAATATCTAGGTTCCCTGACACGACTCGGTAGTGTGTGCTTTTTGGCTGATATCGTCGAAGGGGCGAAGGGGAAAAAGGTGCGAACCTTTTTTCTTTTGCCTTTCGAGGGCTTTCCTGATAGGATGTTTCGGGTGATTTGAATAAACTTTTTGGGCGTTCTCTATTTTCAACAAAAACAGTATGAAAAAGAATACGAAAATTGTGGCGACGATCGGACCGGCGTCGGAGTCGAAAGAGAAACTGCGAGAGATGGTGGAAGCGGGGATGAACGTGGTGCGGCTCAACTTTTCCCATGGCGAGCACGAGTGGCACGAAATGGTGATCAATCGCGTGCGCGAAGTGTCGGAAGAATTGAAGCGACCGATCGCGATCTTGGCCGATATCCAGGGTCCGCGAATTCGGACAAAGGTGGATGAACCGTTTCGCGTGGCGAAGGGTGACGCGGTATTCGTGGGTGATATTTCCAATGAAGCGGAATTTCCCAAGACGCGCGGGCATTGGTTTTTCTTGGATCAGCCGAATATTGTACATGATATCAGTGTCGATGATCTGATTCTCTTGGAAGACGGACTCTTGCAGTTTCGTGTGATGAAGAAGGAGGGGAATGTTCTCGAACTCGAGGCGATCAATGATGGCGAAGTGAAGAATCGAAAGGGTGTAAACTTGCCGGACTCCTTGCTTTCGCTGCCGGTCTTTACCGAGAAAGATAAGAAAGATATTCAATTTGTCGCCGGGCAGAGTGTTGACTATGTAGGGATGTCGTTTGTGGGAAACGCGGAAAATGTGAAGTCGTTCCGTGCACTTCTTGCGGAAACCGGCATGCCGGAGTCGGAATTTCCGAAAATCGTGGTAAAGATAGAGCGAAAAGAAGCTATCAAGAATCTCCACGAGATTATTCGCGAGGCGGATGCGGTTATGGTGGCGCGTGGCGATTTGGGCATTGAAATGCCGGAAACGCGCGTCGCGATTCTGCAAAAAGAAATCATCGCGGCGAGCCTCTCGGCGGTGCGTCCGGTTATCGTGGCGACGCAGATGATGAAGTCCATGACGGAGAATCCTCGCCCGACCAGAGCCGAGGTGAGCGATGTGACGAATGCGGTGATTGATCATGCGGATGCCGTGATGCTATCGGAAGAGTCGGCGATGGGGAAGTATCCGGTCGAGACGATTCGCACAATGAGTGAAATTATTGCGAATACCGAGGAGTCGCCCTTTGACAATGTTTATCAGACAATCGGCATGAATCTCCGCTCCGAATACGCAACCATGGTGCGGAGCGTCTACGAGCTTGCCAAGAGCTATGATGCCGAAATTATCCTCCTCATGAGTGAGAGCGGCTTCACGGCGCGGCTCATGTCGCATTTTCGTCCAGACTCGCGACTCTTCGTGGCGACGAACAATCAGAAGGCATGGAACCGCATGGCGCTTTTCTGGGGAGTTGACGCGACGCTTTTTGCGGATAATACTCAACTCGACGGCATTATCGACCGCCTCATCGAGAAACTCCTCGCCGAAGGCAAGGTCAAGAAGGGCGAGCGCGCCGTCCTCTGCCTCGGACGCCACCGAAAGAACGACCAGCTCCAATTGGTCGGCGTGCGAGAGATTGGATAGGTGTTTTCTAGGGTTGCAATCAAAATTTCAGGCGGTTCCCATTGTGAAAACCAGGCTGGGAACCGTATTTTGGAAGGGTGCTAGAGTGGTCGAATAGGACAGTCTCGAAAACTGTTGTACCGGCAACGGTACCGTGGGTTCGAATCCCACCCCTTCCGCCAAGGAGGATAGAGTTCTTTACTAGGAAGTTTGCATGGTAATTGTCACATACGAGAGAGGTTTCTTGCAATGAGAAAGTTTGTGTTGGGCGTGTTGGAATTTCTTGGAATCACGAGCTACTTCTTTTGGACATATCGTTCAATTGATGAATTGCTCGACTTGCTTGATGAAGATCATCGGCTTCCGTGCCGGATATTTCTTCGGGAAAACCGAGAATTGTTCGAATCTGCTCCTGGGTCAAGTGCGAATCACCAGTGTTGGCGCGGTGGATATATAGATCATCTGACAGAGATAATGAATTTGGGAGTATGGCTCTATACGACACTGAAGAAAAAGACGAGTCGACCTTTGCCATTTTCTCTTTCTGATCTTCTCCTGGTGCTCTTTCTGCACGATCTCGAAAAGCCGTGGAAATATGAGATGGATGAAGACGGAAGTTTGCGGTACAGGAGCGGTGTAAAGACAAAGGCTGAACAGAAGAGATTTCGGGCGGATAAGATTCATGCGGCTGGAATCGTCCTTACTCCTGCACAGCAAAACGGACTGGATTTTGCAGAAGGGGAAATCGAAGATCACTCAGCATCTTATCGGTGTATGGGTGAGCTTGGGGCGCTTGTTCATGCATGCGATGTTCTAAGTGCGCGACTCTTCTATGGTTATCCGCTTGCGAGTGATGATCCGTGGACTGGCGCGAAACGATTTCGTTCGTAACTTCTAAAATAAGCCCGTCTCTCTTTGCAAGAAGAAGACGGGCTGTTCTTTTTCAAGGATATGTTCTTGTGTTAAAATAGCCAGAAAACTTATTACCTAGGCTTTTGTTACAAAAATAAGAACCATATTTTATGAAACTCTCTCACAATACAATTATAGTTACGGGCGGGGGATCGGGGATTGGGCGCGAGCTTGCAAGGCGGTGGCAGGCAGCTGGCAATACCGTGATCGTTGCTGGTCGGAATATGAATAACTTACGCGAAACGATTGGAGATTTGGAAAACATGTATGCATACGAGCTTGATGTGGCGAACGAGGAGAGCATTGAGTCATTTGCAAAGGCGGTGATCGTGGAGCATCCCGATGTGAATGTGCTTGTGAACAATGCGGGCATTATGGGATTTGAGAATATCACCGCTAGGCGCGAGATAGATCACGCGGAAAATGTTGTTAACACGAATTTGCTGGGACCAATCCGTCTTATTAATGCGTTTATTGATCACTTGTGCGCAGTGAAAGACGCGGCGATAGTGAATGTTACTTCCGGACTGGCCTTTGTGCCACTGCCGATTTCGCCGACGTATTCTGCGAGCAAGGCGGCGATGCATTCATATACACAGTCGCTTCGCCGTCAGCTTGATGGAGAGATCGAGGTGATCGAAATCGCTCCGCCCGGCGTGAGAACCGAGCTCAATCCCGGGCAGAGTGAGAATGAGGAGTACATGCCGCTTGATGCATTTGCCGATGAAGTTATGACGCTCCTGCAACAAGAACCGACACCGTCGGAAATACTCGTCGAAAAAGTGAAACCTCTCCGCTTCGCCGAGCGAGATTCGAAATTCGACATCATTCTGAAAAACATGCCGGCGAAACTGAATTAATTTTTCGAGAGTATGAATAGGAAACTTCGAGTCGGAATAATTTTTGGCGGAAAATCAGCGGAACATGAAGTATCGCTCCAATCGGCGAAGAATGTTGTGGATGCTCTTGATACGGAGAAATACGAAGTGACCTTGATTGGTATTGATAGGAGTGGTCGGTGGCTGCTGCCGAATCAATCCCGATTTCTTCTCGATGAAAACAATCCGAAGCTTGTCAAACTCAACGAAGAAAATGCGCAGAAGGTTGCGTTGGCTCTAGAGGGTGGTGGCGAACTCACGAATCTTTCCGATAGCCAGCCACATGCTTCGGTTGATGTGGTGTTCCCACTTTTGCACTGACCATTTGGAGAGGATGGCACGGTGCAGGGACTCTTGAAATTAGCAAATGTTCCTTTTGTGGGCTCAAGTGTGCTTGGTTCGGCTCTTGGTATGGATAAGGACGTAATGAAGCGGCTCTTGCAAGGCGAGGGTGTTCCCGTCGCAAAATTCCTTACATTCAGAAATGGTGATGCTCCGGAATTCGAGAATGTGAAGGAAACGCTTGGGATGCCGGTATTTGTAAAGCCTGCCAATCTTGGTTCCTCAGTCGGCGTGAGCAAAGTGAGGGATCAAGAAGAATTTGAAACGGCAGTAGCGTATGCTTTTCGATATGATACGAAGATTCTTATTGAAGAAATGATTGCTGGGCGCGAGATAGAGTGTGGGGTGCTCGGCAATCAAAATCCTGTCGCTTCTGTTGTTGGGGAGGTACTTTCAAATCACGAATTCTATTCGTATGAGGCGAAATATACCGATGAAAATGGAGCGATGCTCAAGATACCGGCGGATATTTCTGAGAAGACGCGAAAGAATGTTCAGGAACTCTCCGTGAAGGTATTTCAATCGTTTGAATGTGAAGGGCTGGGTCGCATAGATTTCTTCTTGAAGGAAAACGGGGAAATCTTCGTAAATGAGATAAATACGATGCCGGGATTTACAAATGCGAGTATGTATCCACCCCTTTGGGAAGCAAGTGGTATCTCGTACGGTGATTTGATTGACCGGTTGATTCAGCTTGCTATCGAACGGTTCGAACGGGAACGAAACCTGAAAACATCACGCAGTTTGCAAGTGGGATAGACGTACAATCTTGAAAGATAGTAGGATGTCTTTGATTTGCCAATGCTCCCTGTGTGCAGGGAGCATTGCTCTTGCAGCAGCGGTTTTTGGATGCTGTTGTGTGGTGGCTGTGAAGACAGTGCGTTTGGATATACAATGGAAGCAGAAAATGTTCGAAAGATTAAGGAGAATGTATGTCTATCAAAAAAATGGCTCCGGTGTTGCTTGTGACATTGCCGGTCGGGATATTTGTTGTGGCGTGGATGCTTGCGGCGCATTCGATACTCTTCCGTCCATTTGATTCGATACCGCCAGGATCATTGTCAGCTTCGCCTTCACCGGCAGCGGTTTCTCATACGGAAACTGAGAAACAAAATGTTGCGGCGCCGGATGATGTGCCTGTCAAGTCAACAACTCCGGAGCCGAAAATATTTTCGGAATTTACCGAGAACGATATACGTAAAGGGTATGTTCGATGGCAGGATCCTGTGGATATGGGCGATTTGGGATGGACCAACCATGAGGTGTACTCGGGAACGTATGAGGGCGATGATGGATATTCCGGCGGCGTGCGGTATGTCAAAGTGGGAACGATAATAAAGGGAAAATACTCGGGATCGGATATAATCGTGGTTGCCTCGTGGATATTCTCAAGCGACTATCCCCGAAATAACGCGCCGGAGATTGCGCATTACCTGCGTGGCGCAAACGGCGTTATTCGACTTCCCAATGCTGATGTTGCTAATGGCGAGATCGGAAAAAATCCTCCGACAAGTCCCGCAGCGACGAAGGCTGAGGATGAGTCGGGGAAGACTATAATGGATATTAAGGCTCCCAACGAACAGGTTGACTTTGAGACGAGGATTGAGGATCTTGCCGGGTATGGCTTGGAATTTCAAGGAGAAAACGATCGGGAAGTATTCGTACGGGACACGTATTCTCCCAAAGCGTTTTTCTCGGAACATAATCTGAAGTCGGTTTTTACACATTCCGATCTTGGGAAAGTGTGGATGACAGTTGCTCCCGTAAAAAATGATGATCGTACGGAGCTGAACAGTTATATAGAGCGTAGTACCATATATGATAGCGAGACGAATACGTATAAACAGGATGCTCATGGCAAATACATCCGTGTAGAGAAAAAGAAATACTATAGCCCTGTGGTTGTCGGAGGTTTTTATGTCAAGAGACCGGATGGCATTATGGAGACGTATCGGCTGAAGTTTGATATCTTCGATAAGTTCGATCGTGACGGAGTGCTTGAAGCGACATGGAGCGACGGATCCCGAAATGAGACGAGCTATGAAGAGTATCCGAGCGGATGCGGTACGGGATCCTATGCCTATGATGAAACGGGATCTGTAAGTATTAAAAACGATTTGACGGTCGTCGGGAAAACGGACAAGGGAGATATTCTCTACGGATATCGAGACTCTCATCCGTACTTGAAAAAATATTTCAACGACACATATCTTCCTTCATTGGAGATGCGTAGGAAATGGCAGGGCGCTTCTTCCGGCGCGGCGACAACAACTGCGGACACTGATACTGTGTCGGAGTGGGGAACATTTTTGTCGAAGCGCCCGATAGTATTTTGGGTTGATCCTGTTGGTCGATTGTTGGCTTTCTACAACACAGAGACTATGGAACTTGCGGAATGCGGGAAACCGGTCGTATACCTGTATCCGAAGAACACATTGGATGTATCGGTTCGTGTCTTTCCAAATGAGGGAGTCTCCGTTTCGAAGCCACCGTACGAAGACGGCTGGAATGTGCAGGCTCGACCGGATGGAACACTTCTCAATTATGTGGATGGAAAAACATACCCGTATCTTTTTTGGGAAGGAGGGAGCAATGTTCTCTATCAGGCTCCGGAAAAGGGATTTGTGACATCTCGCGAGAATCTCTCGGCGTTTTTCGATGAGAAGTTGTCGCAGGCCGGCCTCTCCGCAAAAGAAGCAGCTGACTTCAAGGAGTTTTGGATCCCTCGCATGGAAGCGCTTGAGAACCCGTATTATTTCGTGACATTTCTTGCGCAGGAAGAGATTGATCGAATCGCTCCGCTTGTGGTAGCTCCGACTCCGGATACGATAATTCGGGTCATGATGGATTTCCGGGGGATGGATCGCTGGGAGAATGTTCCGGGACTTTTGCTTCACGCGCCGGAGCGAAAAGGATTTACTGCGGTTGAATGGGGAGGAAGGTTGGGAAAGAAATAACGCTATGGGCGGATGGCGGCACCCTACTATATGGGTCATCGGGTTTTTTCTGTTGATAGGCATTCTTCTTGTTTTGATCTTTGTGGTCTTTCAGACAAACGAGTTATCAAAACGCCCTTCGAAAGAAGCGACGACGTGCTTTAATTTTTCGCGAGTATCCGTTTTGATTGTGCCGCATCATTTGGTGGCGGATTCTTTTATAGATGCCGCTTTTCAGAGAGTAAGTAAGAAAATCGATGGCAATGCTGTCAACCGAGTCATACTGTTGAGTCCGAATCACTTTGGAGTGGGAAGGGATTGGATTGTCGGCGCCAACCAAGACTGGGAGACTCCGTCAGGAACATTGAAGGCTGACACGGGTGCTTTATGGGAACTTCGGGACAGTGTTTTTATCGGCGATACCATTCTCGATCGCGAACACGGCGTTCGTAATATTTTTCCGTTCATAAAGAAATACTTCCCTCGCGCTACTGTGGTACCTCTTGTGTTGCACGACGGTCTTCCGCATGAAGAATCGGATGATTTGGCAGAGCGTCTGAGTATGCTTTCCGATACGCATACGCTTCTCGTTGTGTCGGCTGATTTTTCGCATTATCTGGATTGGAATTTTTCGCGGTTTCACGATGATGAAGCGATAGAGGTTCTTTCTCATAATGAGCTGTCTCGTGTCGATACATTGGATGTGGATTGTTCGGTGTGTCTTCGCGTTGCTATGGAGTATGCCTCCCTGCGGAACGCCTCAAATTTCCAACTGCTTTCGCGATCAAGCTCTTTGTCGATGCTCGGATCAAACATTGTCGGTAGTGAGACGAGTCATATAACAGGGTATTTTTCTTCAGAAGAGTCGCTTCCGGAGAATGACGGCGATTCTGCGAAGCTGCTCTTCTCGGGAGATATCCTTCCGTGGCGGATGACAGAGGCGTCGCGGCGAATATTTATGGCGCAAGACGGAGATATTTTCGAAGAGAATGGAAAAACAAATGTTGGCGTGTTTCGTCCGGATTCGGAAGAGATGATGTCTGATGTTGAACAAGTCGTGGAGCCGGGAAAACCGTTCTCTACGCGTACAATAGATGGGAATCGAGTAACTTTCATTGATGCGGGTATCGAAAGTCGAAGTCCGGAAAATCGTGTACAGGATATAGGTGTCGCAAAAGAAGAGGGTGGCAGAGTCATTGTTCTGTGGGGAAATTCATTCTTCTCTCTCGACATTGCACGGATGTATATTGTCGCAGGAGCCGACCTGGTAATCGGGAAAGATCAGGCATCGATTGAATCGACAGAGGTTTATCGCGGAAAGTTCATCTTTCCTTCATTGGGTAGTGTGTCGCCAAATTGCCAATCGTCGAGCGAAACATGTCTGGAAATAATTCTTGGCGTCGATTTTTCTCGTAAGAATATGAAATATGTCTTTATGCCGGTACGCGTGAATAGCGATGGGCAAGTGGCACTGGCGACTGGTGACAAGAGAAAGGAGAGCCTGGAGAAGCTGTCAGAACACGTGTCGGACCCATCCCTCCGAAAGGAGATTCTCGAAGGTGTCTTGAGTATGTCGGCGGAGAGATAATGCAGGATGGTTTATGTTTGAGAATGGCTAACTCCGCCCCGGTGAAATGCAGAGAGGAATTTGACAATTCGTTGTGGAGCGTCGAGAATGATTGTGCGTTTCTTTTTGTTTTTAGAGACTCGCTTTCGAGCGAGGATCGTGTTGTATGGGTATGTTGGGAAACGGATTTACTCGAAAAAAGGTCGGGTCGCTCACGCTTGGCGAGAAACTTCAAAAAATACGTGCGGAGTATCGAGTAGAGCTTTCGGAGGTAGCTCGCGAGACAGGAGTCCGTCTGGAATATCTCGGATATCTCGAGCATGGCGAGTACGCGAAATTGCCGGCTGACGTGTATATTCGAGGATTCTTGCGGAGTTATGCGAGATTTCTCGGCGTTGACCCCAAGGCGCTTGTCCGTCTGTATGAGCGGGAACGCAGTATCGCAAAGAATCTTGGTAAGGAGCCTGAGAAGGCGCTTGCTGCCACGGCGAGGCCGTCACGGAAGTTTTCATTCTTTGTGGTGACGCCGAGAGTGATGATTGGAGGGGCGGTCGCAGCGTGCGTGCTGGGGATTGCGCTCTATCTCTATGGAGAGTATCGGACATTTGTTTCAGAACCTTATTTGGCGCTTTTGGAGCCGTCGGATGGGCAGACGGTTTCAAATGATGAGAGCATGGTAGTCGGGAAGACGGATAAAGATGCAAAGCTGTTTCTGAATGATCAGCCGGTCTTTGTGAATGAATCGGGGGAATTTCGCGAGCGGGTGCGACTTCAGCCGGGGGTGAATATGGTAACAGTGAAAGTGGTGAATCGCTTTGAGAAGGAGCGAGTGGAAACGGTTTCAGTACTTGCCGATTACACAGTTCCTGAGGCTACGACACCTGATTCACCGGGAGAAAGTGCCGAATCTTCCCAGGCTCCGAAGCTGATTCTTTCAACGACACAGAAGAAGCCAGTCTCGATTCTTGTGCGTTCCGAAGGGCGCGAGCTGTATCAAGGAGACCTCTCGGCAGGCGAAACGAAAGAGTTTGAGTGTAATGAAGGGTGCACAGTTGACTCCACGTCCGGATCGGGGACGCTGGCGAGTTGGGATGGGAGTGAGGCAAAGCCGATAGCGGGGAAACCGGGGACAGTTATCGGGGTTGAATTCTCACTTGCACCGGAAAATCAAGAATGATACTGTTGAAGACTTCGCAGGGAGCTGCCCGTGTCCTCTTGTTGTGTCGAATTCCGAGTGGTTTTGGTGGACTGCAGGTTTGAAGATTCATCATTTATTTAATTGGTACGTTATGATAAAGGGAAAAGAAAAGGTTGAGAAAACGGCAAAGTCTACCGAGAAATCCAGCAAGAAGAATCTGAGCGCGGTTATGGATGAAATCCGCGAGAAGTTTGGCGACGGGATGATCATGAAGTTGGGCGACGTGAGAA
This sequence comes from Candidatus Moraniibacteriota bacterium, assembly GCA_016699875.1. NCBI lineage: Bacteria > Candidatus Moraniibacteriota > Candidatus Moraniibacteriota bacterium. The sequence goes on from CP064989.1 coordinate 970,281, forward strand.
AGGTTGATGTTCAAGCAATCCCGACGGGTTCAGTATCGCTTGATCTTGCCCTTGGCATCGGCGGCGTGCCGCGGGGGCGCATCGTAGAGATCTACGGACCGGAATCGTCTGGCAAGACGACACTTACACTGCATATCGTTGCCAATGCGCAGAAAGCGGGCGGGTCAGCGGCATTTGTGGATGCCGAGCATGCGCTTGATCCGGAATATGCCAAGAGGATCGGCGTCAATGTGGACGAGCTTCTTATTTCTCAACCGGATACCGGCGAACAAGCCCTTGATATTGTCGAAACTTTGGTGCGGTCGAACGCGGTCGATATCATCGTGGTCGATTCGGTGGCGGCGCTGGTTCCTAAGGCGGAAATCGAAGGCGAGATGGGTGATCAGCATGTGGGACGGCAAGCGCGTCTTATGTCGCAAGCGCTCCGGAAGCTCACCGCTATTGTCTCTCGATCGAACACTATTGTTGTGTTTATCAATCAGATTCGCATGAAAATCGGCGTCATGTTCGGGAATCCTGAGACGACCACTGGTGGACAGGCGCTTAAGTTCTATTCGTCCGTGCGCATCGAGGTTCGTCGTGCCGCGCAGATCAAAAAAGGCGATAGTGTCGTGGGTAATCGCGTGAATGTGAAGATAGTAAAGAATAAGGTAGCGCCGCCTTTTCGTAAGGCGGAGTTTGACATCATGTACAATGAGGGCATCTCTCGAGAAGGCGATCTCCTTGATACGGGCGTGCTTTATGAAGTAATCAAAAAGAGCGGGAATTCCTTTGTATTTGGCGAGGAAAAGCTCGGTGTCGGACGGGAGTCCGCTCGGGTTTTCTTGAAGGAACACTGCGAGATTGCAGAGAAAATAGAGCTTGCTATCACTGAGAAAGCCAAGGAGAATAGCGAATCGGCATAAGATTTCTGATATGCACGGGAGTGCCCAAGCGGGACTTCTTGCGGTGCTTGACAAAAGAAAATGCAGTTGCTAGACTCTTGAAAGCGCTCGGAGTTCCGAGTATTTCTCTTTCTTTTTGAAGGGGATATGGTACACTCAAAAAGTAATGTTTGCGTAAACTGTTAATTCTCCTGTAGAGAAAGTTTCCGCGTCTGTCACTCCCGATTGATTCTTCTTTGTTTCGAAGATTTCAAGAGGAGATGGCATAACGCAAAGCTTTCCGGGGCAAATCGTATGGCGGAGCAATTCAAGCGGGACAAGCCGCACGTGAATGTCGGGACTATCGGTCATGTTGACCACGGAAAGACCACTCTTACCGCGGCGCTTTTGCATGTTCTGAGTTTGAAGGGTTTCGCAAAGGAGCGAGGGGTGAATGAGATTGACAATGCCCCTGAAGAGAAAGCTCGTGGCATCACGATCGCTACGTCACACTGTGAATATGAGTCCGAGGCTCGTCACTACGCGCACGTCGACTGTCCGGGACACGCCGACTATATCAAGAACATGATTACCGGTGCTGCTCAGATGGATGGCGCGATTTTGGTGGTATCTGCGACCGATGGTCCGATGCCTCAGACTCGCGAGCATATCCTCCTTGCACGATATGTGAACGTTCCAGCTATTGTGGTCTTCTTGAATAAGGTGGACATGGTGGACGATCCGGAGCTTGTCGATCTCGTCGAAGCGGAAGTCCGAGAGTTGCTTTCGAAGTATGAATTTGACGGTGATAATGCCATAGTGGTTCGTGGAAGCGCGCTCAAAGCGCTCGATACTAAGTCTGCTGATGATGCTGATGCGAAGCCGATTCTTGACCTTGTTGAAGCGCTTGACACCAAGATTCCCGAGCCGGCTCGTGAGACGGACAAGCCGCTCCTTATGCCGATCGAGGATATTTTCTCTATCGAAGGTCGTGGTACGGTGGTAACCGGTCGCATTGAGCGGGGATCCGTCAAGATAAATGAAGAAGTTGAAATTGTCGGAATTCGCCCGACAGCGAAGACGGTTGTGACCGGTATCGAAATGTTCAATAAGTCACTCGAAAGCGGAAACGCTGGAGATAACGCGGGAATTCTTTTGCGCGGTATTAAGAAAGAGGATGTTGAGCGCGGTCAAGTTTTGGCAAAACCGGGCTCCATTACACCGCATACGGAATTTGAGAGCGAGGTGTATGTCTTGACCAAAGAGGAAGGCGGGCGACACACCCCTTTCTTCAAAGGATACAAGCCGCAGTTTTATATTCGTACCACTGATGTGACAGGCGATGTGACTCTTCCGGAAGGATCCGAAATGGTGATGCCTGGCGATACGGTCAAGCTTAAAGTGAAACTTTTGGCTCCGGTCGCTATGGAGGAAGGGATGCGCTTTGCTATTCGAGAAGGTGGACGAACGGTGGGTGCCGGTGTGGCCACTTCCATTATCAAGTAGGTTTCGAGGAAAAGAGCGAGCCGAATATATTCGGCTCGCCACTGTTCTCCGAAAAATGCAGACGGACTGCGTCATTTGGGTTATGCACACAAGAGCGAATCCGAATGTGTTCGTGTCTGGGATTTTTGTAGAATGGATTTAATTTCGGTACTCATCTCACATGAAGAAGTCGGAACCGGTCGGATCGCTCAATCGAGTGAGAATCAAAATTAAGGCATATGATCATAAAGTGATTGATCAGACTGCCCGAAAGATCGTCGAGACAGCGGAGCGAACAGGAGCTCGTGTTGCCGGTCCGGTGCCCTTGCCGACAGAGATGCATCGAGTGACGGTGAATCGCTCATCTTTTAAGCACAAGGATTCGCGGGATCAGTACGAGATGCGTATTCATAAGCGCGTCGTAGATATTCTGGAGCCGACAGCGAAGACTATCGATCATTTGACCAATCTTGATCTTCCGGCGGGGGTTGATATTGAGATAAAAATGTAAGGGCGTTTGAAATTTCAGCATAGCCGTGTATACTGAAATTTCAAGCGCTCTCCCGGGTGTTTGAAAAATAGAAAACTCGTTCAAGTCCGACTCTCGGGGAAGAAACGGATGGAGAGGATGGATACTCAGCGGGACCAAAACAGACCAATGTCTGTGGTATGGGACTGGCTTTTGACCGGTTTTTTTGTTGCTTAGCGACGACACTTCGAAAATTCACTGTCTTTCTGTGGTTTATGAAATTTCTTTTGGGGAAAAAATTGGGTATGACGACGATTCACGACCCTGAAAAGGGGGCGCGAAACGTTACGCTTATTGAATGCAGAGAGAATACGGTAACATTGGCTCGCGATTTGAATCGTGATGGTTATGTGGCGATTCAAGTGGAAACACCGAAAACCAAGCGAAAGAATGTCAGACGAGAGTTTCGTCTCGATAAAAAGTTGGCTGAATCAGAATCCTCAGCTCTTGTAGAGTCGCTTTCGGTTGGTACATCACTTTCTCTGGATACTTTTGTAATTGGTGAGCGTGTTTCAGTTTCCGGTGTTACCAAGGCAAAGGGTTTTCAGGGTGTTGTGAAGCGCCACGGATTCAAAGGAGCTCCGAAGACACATGGGCACAAGCATGATCTTCGTGCGCCCGGATCTATCGGGGCAACATTCCCGCAACATGTTATTAAGGGAATGCGTATGGCGGGACGTATGGGCGGTACTCGGGCAACGACAAAGAATCTCTCGGTTTCTTATGTGGATCCGGAGAGACGATTAATTGGGCTTCGTGGTGCAGTGCCTGGCAGCGTTGGTAGCATTGTTGAGATACGATCGGCAAAATAGGCGTAAGAAGTACGAAGTAGAAGTAAGTGTCAGAACAAGAAATGAACTGATGCAGCATGAGAATCCTATGATAACACTCCCAGTCTACAATCTTGAAGGAAAAAAAGTGAGCTCAATTGAGCTTAATGAGAGCATCTTTGCTCTTCCGAAGAATGATGCGTTGCTTCACGAGGTTTATGTCTCCTTGTCAGCCAATGAACGAGGTGTCTTTGCACATACGAAGGGACGTGGCGAACGAAGTGGTTCCGGGAAAAAGCCATGGAAGCAGAAGCATACCGGACGTGCGCGGGCAGGAAGCGTACGGAGTCCGCTCTGGAGAAAGGGAGGCATTATCTTCGGACCAAAGAAGGATCGGAACTTTTCTAAAAAGATAAACCGGAAGGTGCGTCAGAAAGCGATAAAGATTGCTCTGAGCGAAAAAGTTCGTAGTGACGCGCTTCGTATTGTTGATTCATTCTCGCTGTCTGAGTGGAAGACAAAGGCAGTGGCGACAGCATTATCGGCACTTTCAGTATCAGGAAAGAGTGCAATTCTCGCCTTTTCACAGGGGGAGTCAGGGATTGATCGAGCGTCGCGCAACATTCCAAAAGTTTTGCCATTGCCGATTCATACGATGAATGCCAAAGATCTGCTTGATCATCAGATTCTTCTTTTGAGCTCAGGCGCTGTTGCTGATCTCGAGAAGCGTTGCATCGAAACCGAAACTGTTTCATAACGACTTATGACCTCAGAGAAGAACAAAAAAACTGTTCCGAATGCTGTTGCCTCAAAAACGCTCCTTCGTCCTCGTATGACTGAGAAGTCGCACTTTGCGATATCGCTCGGGAAGTATGTTTTTCAGGTAGCGCCATCAGCCACCAAGCAATCCGTGAAGCAATCGGTTGAGAGCGTGTATGGTGTTTCGGTAACGGCGGTGAATATGGTGAATATCCCGAGAAAACGTCGCGCATTTGGACGATCAATTGGCTGGAAATCCGCAATGAAGAAAGCGATAGTAACTCTCAAGAGGGGAGAAAGTATCGAGCTTTTCAAGGGAGTTTAATGGTATCGGACTACTGAAACTATTCGTATGGCCATTCATGTTTATAGAAAAAATACGGCGGGACGGCGAAATATGTCTCTGGTGAAGCCCGAACATATGACTCGGGGGACGGCGCGCCCCGAGAAGTCATTGACGACGTCGCTCTCTAAGAAATCCGGACGATCACATGGAAAGATATCGGTTCGCCATAAAGGAGGCGGACATAAGCGTCGCTATAGATTGGTTGATTTTTCGCAGACAGCACAGCGAGGCATACCCGCGACCGTTGTCTCCATAGAAAAAGATCCCAATCGTTCTGCTCTGATCGCGTTGCTTCACTATGAGAATGGTGCAAAGGCATATATTCTAGCGGCTGCCGGCGTTGTTACCGGACAGAAATTGCTTGCTGGACCAGATGCGCCGGTTGCACCAGGCAATAGCCTGCCGCTAAAGCATATTCCTGCGAGCACAACTATTTCGAATATCGAGCTCTTTCCCGGAAAAGGCGGGCAGATGGTCCGGAGTGCCGGATCAAGTGCGTCTCTTATGTCGATAGATGGCGGGATGGCGCGGATAAGGCTCTCTTCCGGGGAAATTCGCTTGGTAAATGTTGAATGTTATGCTACCGTGGGCGGAGTGAGTAATTTTGAACATAGTGCGGAGAAGATTGGAAAGGCGGGAAGGAATCGTTGGAAAGGAAAGCGTCCGGCAGTTCGGGGTTCGGCGATGAATCCGGTTGACCATCCGCATGGCGGAGGCGAGGGTCGTCAGGGTATTGGTCTCAAACATCCGAAAACACCATGGGGTAAGCCAGCACTTGGGAAAAAGACCCGTCGAAAGCGTCGATTGAGTGATGGATATATCGTGAAGCGCCGGACAAAAAAGCGATAATTATGTCTTTGGTAGTGTCTCGAAGCTGATAATTTAGACTGTTTCTATGTCTCGAAGTCTCAAAAAAGGTCCCTACGTTGATGAACGGGTTCTCCAGAAAGTGAGAAATCGGAAATCTGGCGATTCTACCCCTATAAAGACGTGGTCACGGGCGTGTGTGATTACGCCGGAGATGATCGGGGTGACGTTTGGCGTTCACAATGGGAAAGAATTTCCTCAGGTGTATGTGACGGAAGACATGGTCGGTCATCGTTTGGGAGAATTTTCACTGACGCGAAAGTTTACACGTCACGGTGGGAAGATGCAGAAGGAAATCGAGACTGCTTCGAAGCAAAAAGACTCTGCTGCTGGCGCTCCATCAGGTGGAAAGAAGAAATAATCGTATGAACATAGAAGCACATCTCAACAATTTGCGCATTTCTCCTCGAAAGGTGCTTGTGGTAGCAAAAATGCTTAAGGGTCTTTCGGTGCGCGAGGCGGGTATTCAGCTTGACCGGGAGCTTCGTCGCGCAGCGCTTCCGCTTGGAAAATTACTGTCGAGCGCCGTGGCGAATGCGGAACATAATTTTCAGGCGGTTCCGGAGAATCTCGTGGTTTCAAAGATAACGGTTGGAGAAGGTCGAAAACTCAAGCGATGGATGCCTCGTGCCCAGGGGCGAGCGACGCCGATTTGGAAGCGGATGTCCCAAGTGCACATCGTGCTTACGGAGAAGGACCCGAAACTTCGAGCGTCTGCTCCGACAAAAAAGTTGGTCCATGCGAAGAAGGATGATGCTGGAAAATCACAAGAGAAGGTGTCAAAAACAGTGTCATTCTCGGACAAGCGGCGATCCGGAGGTATTAAGAAGTCGTCAGGTGCTCGTTCGTCAAATTCTATTTTTCACAGAAAATCGGTCTAGCTCCGTTTTGAAGCCTCTTATCTTATGGGACATAAAGCAAATCCAATCGGCATGAGAATCGGCATTACGACTTCGTGGAAGTCGCGGTGGTTTGGTGGCAAGTTGTATCAAAAGCACCTTCGCGAGGACGTTCTCATCCGAGAATTCATCATGGAGAAATGGAAACCGGCGGGGATTTCCAGTGTCGAAATCGAGCGATCATCCGGAACAGTCCGTCTCATTATTTTCACGGCGCGTCCCGGAGTCTTGATCGGTCGTGGCGGGACTGGCATTGAAGATGTTACGAGAACGTTAAAGCATCGGTTCTTCCCCGGTCGTCGTATCGATTTGAAATTGGATGTGCAAGAGGTGAAGCATTTTGAGGAAAGCGCGGTGCTTGTAGCGGGGCAGGTGGCGGAGCAACTTGAACGACGTTTGCCATTTCGGCGCGTTCTCAAGGGAACGCTTGACCAAGTGGAGAAAAGCCCGGCTATTCGCGGTGTTAAGATTGAAGTATCGGGACGACTGGGTGGTGCGGAGATGTCTCGGAAAGAATGGCTTTCTCGAGGAACGCTCCCGCTTCATACACTTCGGGCTGACATTGATTTTGCTTCGTCGACCGCTCGGACGACGTACGGAGCTATCGGTGTAAAGGTGTGGTTGTATCGAGGGGAAAAGTTCAAGGGTGATTAGTATTGAAACGAGAATTGTATGTTGATGCCAAAGAAAGTCAAGCACCGGAAAATTCATCGCGGCGGCAAAGTCGAAGGTATTTCGTATGTCGGCAATCAGGTGAGTTTCGGAACCTACGGACTGAAAGCAATGGAAGCGGGACTGATATCGGCTCGTCAGATTGAGGCGGCACGCCGTGCGATGACCCGGTATATTCAGCGCGGTGGCAAAGTGTGGATTCGAATTTTTCCTGACAAACCGATGACAAAGAAGGGTGATGAAACACCTATGGGAAAGGGAAAAGGTGCTGTCGATCACTTTGTAGCCAAGGTGCTCGCCGGTCGGGTTCTTTTTGAGATTGATGGTGTGAGCCGTGAGGTCGCTGAGAAAGCAATGAAGCTTGCTGCCTACAAGCTTTCAGTAAAAACGAAATTTGTTGTATCTGAATAGTGGGTGGGGTTGATTTTTTTGTAAAACAAAGGTATACTCAAAACTTCCTACGAACCATTATGAATATCGCTGAAATACGAGAGAAAAGTCGAGAGGATATTGAAACGGCGCTGCTGGAGAGCCGGGAAGCACTTCGGACGGTTCGGTTTGGAATAGCAGAGCATGATGTGAAAAACCATCAGGAACATCGGCGGCTTCGGCGGGAAATCGCACGTATGCTCACGGTACTTGGCGAGCAGAAATAATTTTCAATTTTCTTGTGTTTGAACGAGGTATGACGAAAGAATTGCAACAATCCGGAACACTGCAGTCAGCGAAGGCTCCCATATTTCGTGGTACGGTTGTAAGCGACCGGATGGAGAAAACCATTGTCGTTTCTGTGGAAACATTGAAGACGCATTCGAAATATCGTAAGAAGTATCGATCAACGCGACGATATCAGGTGCATGATCCTGAAAAGAAGCATGCGGTCGGAGATGTGGTTGAGTTTCGTGAGTGTCCGCCAGTGAGTCGGCATAAACGGCATGAAGTGGTTGCTTCCGACAAGGAATATTAAATCTTGAGAGAGTGATTGGCGAATCAGAAGAATCAGACCTATGATCCAAGCGGAAACACAATTGAGAGTGGCGGACAATAGCGGGGCGATCGTAATCGAGTGCTTCAAGGTGCTCGGAGGAAGCAAGCGCCGGTATGCGGCGCTTGGCGATATTATTGTCGCTTCCGTAAAATCATCTCAGCCGAGAGGGATGGTAAAGAAGGGTGATAAAGTAAAAGCGGTTATTGTCCGTCAAAAGGATGCCTATCGCCGTCCTGACAATTCTTGTATCCGATTTGATGAGAATGCGGCGGTTATCCTCGAAGGAACAGAGCCGAAAGGTTCGCGTGTGTTTGGTCCGATTGCTCGGGAAGTACGCGATCGTGGTTTTTCCAAGATTGTTTCTCTTGCGCCGGAAGTTTTGTAAGGCATATAGTCCTCAACCTCTATGAAATTCAAGAAAGGAGACGAAATCGAGATGATTGCCGGAAAGGACAAAGGGAAGCGTGGCTCCGTGTCCCGCACTGTTCCGACTCTCGATAAAATTGTGGTTGAAGGAATCAATGTCCGGAAGAAACATGTCAAGTCGAGGAGGGATGGTCAAAAAGGTGAGCGCATTGAAGTGTCAGCGCCCTTCTCGATTTCCAAAGCGATGTTGGTATGTCCTCATACGGGGAAGCTTACAAGAATCGGATACCGGATGGAAGGTGGTGAAAAAATCCGTATCAGTAAGCGAGCCAATAAACCGATTGCTTAGTTATGACAGAGAAATATTGAATCGTTGCCTCTACCTCTATGGAACATGTTGATGTTACTATTCCGCTCAAAGAAGTGTATCGGACCCGTGCGGTTCCGGCATTGCTTGCTGCGTGTGGAGAATCCAATCCGATGGCAGTGGCACGCGTGCGGAAAGTAGTGGTCAATGCCGGTATCGGGAAATTTCTCAAGGAAGAGCAACGAGTGGAAGAGATTGTGAGATCAATGACGGAGATTACCGGACAAAAGCCGGTGCTCACGCAGGCAAAGAAAGCAATTGCCGGATTCAAGATTCGTGAAGGGCTTGCCGTCGGGGTCAAAGTAACGCTTCGAGGAGATCGCATGTGGGATTTCTTGGATCGTTTGGTGAAGACGGCATTCCCGCGTGTTCGCGACTTTCAGGGTATTTCGCTGTCTGTCGTAGATGGTAAAGGTCACCTCAATGTCGGTATTCGCGAGCATGCTGTATTTCCCGAAATTGTCCCTGAGAAGGTGCAGACGTCGTTTGGGCTTCAGGTGACAGTGGTTACAACGGCAAAAACGCGAGAAGAGGGTTTGACGCTGGCGAAATCTCTCGGATTTCCGCTTCGCGACACCAATTAAAAGAATATATTCGTATGGCGAAGACATCGACCGAAGCAAGAGCTCGGAAACAACCGAAATTTTCTACGAGAACTGTTCGCCGGTGCTGGCGTTGCGGTCGCAAACACGGCTACCTCCGAAAGTTTGATTTGTGTCGGATCTGTTTTCGTGAATTGGCGAGTAAGGGAGAGATTCCGGGCGTTCGAAAATCTTCATGGTAAATCTATGGATACTATTGCAAACATGCTCACAAGAATTCGGAATGCTCAGCGGGCGGGACACGCTTCCGTTACTATCCCTTCGTCCAAAGTGAAATTGGCGATCGCTTCCATACTCGAACGGAAAGGGTTTGTGGAGAAGGTGTCCGAGGAGGAGACCGGCAAGGGAATGTCCAAAAATCTTCACATTGTGCTCCGATATCATCGAGTCTCTCCGACAGAGCTTGACCCGGCTATTCGCGAAATTCGCCGTGTGAGTCGTGGGGGACAGAGAATGTATGTGAAGCACGGGGATATTCGGAAGGTGAAAAATGGCTTCGGTCTTGCCATCGTCTCCACCTCTAAGGGGGTGATGACGGGAACGGAGGCATATCACTCCGGATTGGGTGGGGAATATCTCTGCCAGGTGTGGTAGGTGATCGGTCTTCCTTGGGACTGTACGAGAAGAGAGAAGTCCTGTAGGATCTTATCTAGCAATGAAGTCTATGAGTAGAATTGGAAAACAACCCGTTACGATCCCTTCCGGCGTTGAAGCGACGCTTTCCGGGAATGTTGTGACAATCAAGAGTTCCAAGGGAGTGCTTTCTTTGACACATCACCATGATGTAAAGGTGAAGATAGAGGGGACGGAAGTCTTGGTCGAGAAGCGTATCAACTCGAAAGCTGCTCCGGCGCTTTGGGGGACAACCACTCGACTGATTCACAATATGGTTGTCGGGGTGACTGAAGGATTTTCGAAGCGCTTGGAACTGAATGGCGTGGGCTATCGTATGGCGCTTCAGGGTCAGAAATTGGTATTCGCCCTCGGATTCTCGCATCCGGTTGAGGCAACTCTCCCCGGTGGAATATCGGCAAAGATAGAGAATAATGTGTTGGAGATCTCTGGTATGGACAAGCAGGCTGTTGGGCAGTTTGCAGCAGAGATAAAGAAGTTGAAACCGGTTGAGCCGTATAAGGGCAAGGGATTCCGATATGTCGGCGAGACGGTTTTGAAGAAGGAAGGAAAGAAATCAGCCGCTTAATCACGAACGGGTATGAAGGGATCACTGACAAAGAAGAGCGGGCGAACACTTCGGAAGAACCGGGTTCGTGCGCGCATATCCGGAAGTGCGGCACGTCCTCGCCTTTCAGTTTTCCGAAGTCTTCGGGGAATTTCCGTGCAGGCTATTGATGATGCGAGTGGAAAAACGCTTTGCTCTGCTTATCTCCGTGAGATTAAAGGTGGGAAGATGGAAAATACTGTCGCCGGCGCACACGAAGTGGGGAAGCTTATTGCTGAGAAGTGTCTTGCGGAAAATATTCATGCCGCACTTTTTGATCGGAGCAGCTATCGATATCATGGTCGTGTACGGGCGGTAGCGGAGGGAGCTCGAGAGGCTGGATTGACGATATAGCTGAATAATCATCGTAACTTTACTTTGGGTGAACGAATCTATGTCCAAGCAGAACAGAAAACCGAAACGTCGAGAGAAGCCGGAGTATGATCAGAAACTCTTGAACCTTGCTCGTGTGACCCGCGTGGTCAAAGGTGGGCGGCGGTTTCGTTTTCGTGCGACATTGGTTATTGGAAATCGAAAGGGTAAGGTCGGTGTCGGTGTCGCTAAGGGGTCGGACGTCTCAGATTCCATACAGAAGGCGTTTAATGATGCGAAACGAAACATGGTGTCAGTGATGCTGGATGGATCGACTATTCCTCATGATGTTCGCGAGAAGTTGGGAAGCTCCGTGGTACTTCTGAAGCCGGGTATTCCCGGGCAGGGCATTATTGCGGGCGGGGCGGTTCGCGCAGTGATGGATTTGGCGGGCATTAAAGATATTGTCTCCAAATCGCTTGGCGCGTCGAATCCGCTCAATGTGGCTCGAACGACTGTTCGCGCGCTCTCTCAATTTCGCGCAAAGCCAAATATGCGACATGATGATACTGTCTCGGAACCGGCAGTTGTGTCTCCCGACGCATCTCCTCAGGAAGCTTCGACACCAGCATAAACTACGACGAACGATTACCTATGCAGATTCATGAAATTTCTTCGGGGGACCGGTTACGGCGGAAACGTGTGGGGCGCGGCGGAAAACGCGGCACCTATTCCGGGCGCGGAAACAAAGGACAAAAAGCTCGATCAGGAGCACATGTGAACCCGCTTTTCGAGGGTGGACGCGCATCTCTGGTTGATCGTCTCAAGAAAGTTCGAGGGTTCAAATCTCCGCATGCCAAGAAGCCGTTTGTAAAGTTCTCGGACATCGCTCGTGTGTTTGTATCTGGAGAGACAGTCTCAGTGGAAACGCTTATAGCGAAGAAGTTGGCTCCGAGCGATATCGTAAAAAAAGGTGTTAAAATCATTGGTTCGGGAGCGGCGTCGAAGGGTCTCTCTTTTGATGCGAATCTTTCTTTCTCCGAGAATGTTCGCGAGCTTATCGAGAAATCCGGCGGGAAAATAGTCCCGTTGAAATAGTTGCAAGATCCGAGAAGTCTTACTTGCATGTTGCGAGGGTGATAACAATCGGAACACAAAAAATCTATGTATGCGGCACTGACTCGTATTCTTTCCGAAAAGGAAATACGAAGTAAAATCCTCTTCATTCTCGGCGTGCTTGTTGTCTACCGGATTGCGGCGGTGGTGCCCTTGCCCGGCGTTGATGTGCTGCAACTCCAGCGATTCTTCGATGAGAATCAGTTTCTTGGTCTCCTCAATGTATTTGCCGGCGGGGGAATTTCCAGTGTCTCTATCGTACTTCTCGGAGTGGCGCCGTATATTACGGCGTCTATTATTATGCAACTTCTGACGACGGTAGTGCCTCGCCTTGAGCGAATTTACAAGGAAGAAGGTGAAGCTGGACGGCAGAAATTCAATATGGTGACACGATGGCTCACCATTCCGCTTGCGGTTATTCAAACATTCAGCATGATTTCTCTTCTTCGGTCGCAAGGCGTGCTGGGTAGTATCACCGCTTTCGATACGGCGGCAATGGTAATCATAGCGACGGCCGGCACAGTGCTTCTCATGTGGCTCGGTGAGTTGATTACGGAGAAAGGTTTGGGGAATGGTGTTTCGATCATGATATTTGCCGGCATTATGGCAGGTATTCCGGGGGTGCTTGCGCGCTTCCTGGATACGTTTGGGCAGAATCCCGATGATTTTTTCAACAATATCGTTTTTGCCGTCGTGGCGCTTCTCATGGTGGCGGGCATCGTATTTGTCAATGAGGCGCAACGCACGATTCCGATTTCCTATGCCAAGCGTATCCGTGGCGGCATCGCTTCCGCCGGTACGTCGACGCATCTGCCGCTTCGCGTCAATCAAGCAGGGGTCATCCCGATTATCTTTGCCGTGTCTCTCATTATTTTGCCGAATGTGATTGCTGGATATCTCATGAAGACAGCGACCAATCCGACTGTTGCCCATGTTGCATCGAGCGCTTACTACCTTTTCCAGAACCAGTGGTTTTACGGGATATTCTACTTCTCATTGGTGGTCATTTTCACCTACTTCTATACCGCAGTGATCTTTGATCCGACAAAAATTTCTGAGAACTTGCAGAAGCAGGGTGGCTATGTGCCTGGCATACGACCGGGAACGCCGACTGTGGAGTATCTCTCAAAAGTGCTGGGACATGTGACGCTGGTAGGCGCGGTATTCTTGGGAACGGTCGCTGCGTTGCCGGTCGCTGTGCGCGGACTTACCGGTGTGCAGTCTCTTACTATCGGAGGTATCAGCATCTTGATTGTTGTATCTGTGGTACTTGAGATGGTCAAGCATGTGCAGAGCCAGCTCGCCATGCGAAGCTACGAGGGGTTCTGAGAATCCGCTCGATTGGTGTTGCCGTATCTTTATCCCCTTGTCTATTCTTCATGAATAAGCCATTCACTATCATTTTGTTGGGGCCGCCGGGAAGCGGAAAGAGCACGCAGGCGGATTTCTTGGTTCGGGAATTGAATGCGGTTCATGTTGATATTGGTCTTGCGCTTCGGAAAACAGCGGAGATGCATACGCCTCTCGGCGAACGGGTTGCCGACATTATGAATCGTCGGAACGAGTTGGTTCCCGATGACATCGTCGAAGAAGTGCTCTCCGGTGCGCTGGCATCGGTTCCTTCGGAAAAACTGGTCGTGGTTGACGGTGCGCCGCGTTGCTCGACACAAATTGGGATTATCGATGGCATATTGCAGACATTTGAACGAAAAGTCAATCTTGCTGTCTATGTCGCGCTTTCGGAAGAAGAGTCGGTGCGTCGTATTTCGCGTCGATGGATGTGTCCGCAATGCAACCGACCGTTTGTGTCGGGGGTGGACTTTCGAGAGGGAAATGCTCTCTGTCCGTCGTGTCATATCCCTCTGTCGCGCCGGAAGGATGACACGGAAGAGGGAGTCCGTAAGCGGTTTCAGGTATTCGCTTTAAATACGCTTCCGGTTGTGGAACACTACCGTCGGACCGGCGCGCTTCTTGAAGTCGATGGCACCAAGGACCCGATCGCACTCTTTGGGGATATACGAGAACAGGTCGTTTTTCATTAACGCACGAGTGTTATGCAACTCAAAAACAAAGCTCAGATGGACTCGCTCCGAGAGAGTGGGAAGCGTCTTGAAATGGTGATGCGAAAAGTGGCGGAAGCGATTCGTCCGGGAGTTTCTACGGCGGAACTCGATGCGCTTGCCGAGCAAACCATCCGGAAACTCGAGAGCGAGCCGGTATTTAAAGGCTATGGTGAGGAATATGGCAAGCCTTTTCCGGCTTCGATTTGTACCTCGATCAACGATGAGGTGGTGCATGGTATTCCGCGGAAAGAACGAGTCGTCCGAGAGGGCGACCTGGTGAAGATAGATATGGGGCTTCGCTTTCAGGGTATGGTGACGGATATGGCGCGGACATTCGCTCTCGGAGATGTGTCCGACGAAGCGGCGCGCTTGGTGCGTGTGACCGAGGAGAGTCTCCTGCGAGGCGTGAGTGCGGTGAAGGTTGGCGGACGGCTCTCTGACTATGCGAAAGCCGTGCAACATCATGTCGAGGAAAACGGCTTCTCGGTGGTGCGCGATCTGGTGGGGCATGGCGTCGGCTTCGAACTTCACGAACTGCCGCGGATTCCCAACTATTTTTTCTCCGGTATGAAAGATGCGATCTTTCGTGTCGGCATGGCGGTCGCCTTCGAGCCGATGGTAAATGTTGGCGGATACGAAGTGCGTCTCGGCAAAGACGGCTGGGTCTTCACGACTGAGGACGGGAGTTTGAGTGCCCACTTCGAAGACACGGTGATCATTACCGACCATGGCATCGAAATCGTCACTCGCAGCGGGAAGTGAGTCTCTCTTTTTTGTCCAGAGTCTCTGCTTCCAACAAAAACTGCCTTAAGCTTAAGGCGGTTTTCTGTTTCATTGCATCCTACCTTTATATTTCTTTGCTGCTACTGTACCGTGACTTGACAGAATATAATACTTCGAATACGATAATTCCATGTTGAAAAGATTACTGATTATTCTTAGCATAGTATTTGGCACGCTTGTTGCTGGAGTCTCATTCGTATTGATAAATGGAAAAAAGTTTGGGCAGGATGATGGACTGGGAAATTATCGAGTTTCCCCTATTCCGGCTGAACAACCTTCTGAATCTGTTACTACTGCGGGGAGCACGAATGGTGCTGATTTTAACTCCTACAACAAAATACTTCCTGAACAAAAAATAACCGGCGTACAAGATATTGAAGGACCATACAAAAAGGTCACTGTGAGTAATGGAGAAGTCACGTTTTCTTTCGAAGTCCCGGATCATTGGTTGACCGAACTTCGCAATTCCGGAGAGGTTCAGATGAATGAAGAGGAGTTGAGGGAGTTTCTGGGAACGAAATGGGATGGGGATATTCGATCCGGAAAAGTGTGCGGAGACACGAAGGTATTTGACAGGGAGATTGGTGATTTTGTTACGAAAGAATCCTGTTCATATCCGGTTGGGGATTACTGGGATTTCACATGGGGTATGTTGAAGGATATGTCGTATAGCGAAATGAAGAGTTACTACGCCAAGATGCGTGACGAACTCTCTTCCGGATTTCCAAATGCAACAGTAACATCTGACAATAAGATTTGGTACACGGATATCGGCTGGGACCAAGTGAACTTCTATATTCTTGATAAAGTGTCTGATTCTCAATACATAAAAAGTGTTACTTCTTTCTGTGATAACACGGATTGTCTCAAGGAAAGATACCTTAAATATACTCTGGATGTTGAGAAGAAAGCCGAGAGAGATGAACATGGAGACGTTATCGTAGACAAGGGGCATATGTATGGGTTTTCGCAAATGATGAATCTTGCCGATAACAAAGTTCTCCGTATTTGGAAAGAAGCGTATGTGCCTGGTGAATTTGAAGAGGGAACGAAACATCTCATAGATACGCTTACGTTCGAATAAGTTGTTTTTCTATAAGAATTCTTGAGTTTGTAGAAAAGGTTGCGTGGTGCTTGACAATTTTCCCTTCCTTCGTTAAATTTCCTTTATTTTATGTCGAAAAAGACACTTTTTCTTGTAGTCCTTCTTCTTTTTGCCATTCTTGGATGGTGGCTTCTGCTCCATGTTCAGAAGAACGCTCAGAATACGCCGGAAGAATCGATTGCAAATTCAAGACGGTCAATGCAGGTGGTAGAAAAGTTACAAGAAGCTCAAGCTTCTGATGGTGGTGTAGAAGGATCCACTTGGAAAACGTATACAGTAGGAGACTTTAAGTTTCAGATGAATATTCCCTCTGGAATAAGTGATAATTTGATGATTTTCGAAGAGAAAGTAAAGGAGGAACATAGTTTTTATGGAAGTGCCACAGAAAGCATTCTTTGGTTTTCCTACCCTTTGGATAGGGCTATTCCAAGATCTGATCGTGATTTAAGTTTGGGAAAAATTGATAGGATGGAGGTATGGTATATTGACGTGATTCCGGTGAGTGATTGGAGAGAAGGCATTTGTGATGGAAAACCTCTTTGTCGGCAAGGGAGGGTCATTGCGAGAGATGACTCATATGTTTTTGAATCCGGATTTAGGAGTGTCGAAGGTGCAGGGAGATTATGTCTAGATTATAGTGATGTTCAAAAGAGTTTCTGTGAGTCTTACAAAGGATTGATTGATTTCGTAGAAAGCAATCGCTTTAAATTTTCCTTGGGACAGGGAAGATAAAAAGGATATTCTGTAGGAAGTGGGTGTCCTACTTCTCTATTTGCTATTGCTGGTGAGTATACTCAATATTAGTGAGAATTTGTGATATCCTTCGAATAATTCATCTTCTTGAATCTCTCTTCGGGTCATATTCTCTGTGGCTTGCTGCGGACTATCTCCGGCGAAACAGGAGAGAGGGGGTATACCGAGCTCATGAGTCTTTTCATCGACGAGTTTGTTTGGTGCTTGACAACATTCTTTTTCTCTACTAGATTCTCTTTATGTCTAGAAAGATGATTGGCATTTCGATTCTTCTTTCTTTGTCTTTCGCTGTTTTCAGCGGATGGTTTGTGCTTCGTGATCAGGATGATCAGAGAGTATTGAGACAATCATCACCTGTAGTATCAGATCAGTCAGCGCAGCCAGAGAATGCCTGGGTTTCTGGTGTTCCGGGCTCTTCAAATTGGAAAATATACCGGAATGAGGAATATGGGTTTGAGATACAATATCCGATGGAGTGGGCAGTAAGGCGAGAGGACAACGATATTTTTCTCGGCCCTAATGACTCGGAAAGAGTTGTCCCGCTATTGAGACTAACAGTTGAGAAGAATAAGGATATTAAAGAATGGGTTCGTGATCTTAGAAATGATAAACCTTCTTCTCCCTACAAGAATATAATTTCTCAAGAAGATCATAATGTAGGAGGAAATGATGGTGTAAAGATCATTTACAGCACTGACATTGGTCTTAACGAAGAGGCGGTTTTGGTTCGAATTGGTAATGGGAGTCTGGCAGTCTTTTCGTTTCCAAGCGAGAATAACATCTCATCGTACTATGAAACAGTTATTCAGACGTTCCGGCTAAACCCCTGAAGTGCAGCATGAAGCCATCTCCCAAATCGTGTCTTGGAAAAGACATTGTTTGGGTCCATGGCTTTCTGTGAGGAGGCTCTCGGAGAGTGTTCTTTCAAAACTGAAATAGGGAACGAAAACTGTGAATGTGCTTGCTTGGTTGATGTTTGTTGCTGGAGTTATATTTTCCAGCGCTACCTATGCTTACAATGTTGCTGATAGCTTCCGCTTTCCGCTGGATGATTATGCCGTAGGTTGCAACCCATATTGGGGAACATGCGTAAAAGCGTGGCATTTGGGAGAAGATGCCGGAGCATCGGCAAAGACAAAGGTGAAAGCAATTGCCAATGGAATTGTAAAGGAAGCGAGAAAGGCAGATGGTTACGGCGGTGTTTATATTATTGAACATACTTTGGCTAGTGGTGAAAAAGTTGTATCGATAATCGGACACCTAAACATCGACTCCTTTACGAAGAAGGTTGGTGACGAGGTTAGCAAGGGGGATGTCTTGGGAGAGGTTGGGACGTCGTCTCAAAATGGTGGATGGTCAGAGCATGTGCACACAGGAATCCATAAGGGATCCTATGGAAATGGTAAGAAATGTGGCTCTGACTGGATATATGCGGGCTATACGTCCTGTGGTTTTATAAAGGACGAATGGTATGATCCGAGCACTTTTATTCGGAGTCTTTATTCAAGTTCCGATCCTATGTGCTCCCGTCTTAACTCGAGGTTTTTGCTCTGTTGGAAGTTTGGGGTTGATAGTTCGTGCCAAGGAGGAGAAGGTTGGTCACTGTATGACTTTGATACGATGTCAACTGTTCGATTGCCAGATAACCATTATTGTCCAGTTAATGCTGATGGTGCTGGCGGATCTGAATCTCCCGCTCCCCCTCCCATCACTGGCGGCAAACACTCCGGCGACCTTCCCAACCTCATCGTCCACGAACTCTCCCTCGTGAGAGAAGACAACCGTGACAGTCCCCAACTCTCCCAAATCCATATCGGAGAACGAAGCTATTGCAATATCCAGGTGAAAAACATCGGAGAAGCCGGAGCGTGGGGCACTTGGGCGAATCGGTGCTATCTTTCCAAGGGAAACTACCGCGATCACGATCCCGATAACCTCGGACATGAGAGCATGGAAGATTTAGCGACCGGGCAATCCCGAAGAGTCTACCAAATCATCCCCGCTTTCGAGTATCCGGGAACCTTCAATATTACCGCGTGCGCGGATACGGACGGGAGCGGCGAAGACAAAGCAATTACCGAATCCGACGAAGGTGACAACTGTCATGACGAGGTTCGGTTCACGGTGGTGAGCAATCCGAATCTTGCGACGACAGTGATCAGTCTTGAGAACCTGTTTACAATCTTTTCAACAACAATCGAGCAAAACTTAAAACCATCATCTGTAAGCTCGAATCCAGTGTCCGTTCGCAATTCTTCCAGAGCCTTCGGCATTTCTCCAGCCAGGAGAAGCTTCTCTCGACCACCCAGCGCTGAGGAAGAACGGCAAACGTATGCAATTCGTTTCGTTTAGCTACTCCCACTTCCGCACCGATACATGCTTTGATCGCTTTGGCGAAGTTTTCTCCGGTATAACTACCATCAGTCAAGAGTTTCTCCACCCGTGAAAGGTGTTTTTTGTTTGCCTTGACGGCTTGGATAGCTCCATTTCGATCAGTGACGTTAGCAGTGGTTACCGTGAACGCATGCGGCAATCCGTTGGTGTCAACGAGAATATGTCGCTTGATACCGGAAACTTTTTTTCCTGCATCATAACCTTTTTCTCGAGCCGTATCTGTATTCTTGACACTTTGAGCATCAACGATGCAGAAACTGGTTTTGCATTGTTTGCCATTTTTCATACGTTCTTGTTCGACCAATTTTTTTTAAGACTTGCTCAAGCATACTCTCTGTCTGTTTGTTTTTTCGTTCCTTCCAGACAAGGAAGTGTCGATAGACACTCTGCCATTTTGGATAATCCTTGGGAAGTGCCCTCCATTGGCAACCCGTGACCAGAATGTAGAGCAGAGCGTTGAATACGTCATAGGAATCAAGTGTCTTTGGTTTGGTTCTCTTCCTGGTTGATTCGAGAAATGGTCTGATGTGTTCGAATTGTTCTCGGGTTATGTCGCTTGGATACATGGTTCTTTTGGTTTGAGGATTATGTCCTCAGTGTACCAGAAGATTGTAAACAGGTTCTGAGGGCATCGTCGGAAACCCTTTGACAAACGAATCTTTCAGCATTTCTTCCACGACGGCAAATCTCGGCGAGAACTTCGGACCCGACTATGTCTACATCGGCTATTTCATCGATGGAAGACTTGTTGGACAGAATCAGATTCGTCGGGAAAATATGCGAGGAGGCATGAGCAAGACGGAATCTCTCTTGGTCCCCGGAGGTATTGCGACTGCCGGTGTCCACGAGATCAAGGCATGCGCCGATTTCACGGGCGATATTGCCGAGACGGACGAGACGGATGACTGCATGACGCTATTGGTGAATGTGAAGGCGCCTGTTCCGCCAAATCTGTCGATAACCGGTCTTGCTCTTGCAGGCGGTGCTCGACATGTCTTTACCGATGACCGTCCGGATATCTCCATTAGCATCGGGAATGCCGGAGGAGTTTCATCCCCGGTATCCGGCGAGGTATTCATTTCGGAAGTTCCTTTCGGGATAGGGAAAGTCTCGCTGGGAACATTCCAAGTCGGCGCGATACCCGAAGGGGGAAGCGCTATCGGAACGCTCCCGGGTGTTTCGTTTATCAGGCTGGGTCCGTGGATGTTGACGGCGTGTCTCGAAGGGAATGCGATATGCGCCTCGGGCAACGTCGTGATCGTTGAGAGTAGTCACCCGGTAAATAAACATATGGACCCGGCGCTCATCATGATGATTAACAGACATAGGCATGACAGGCACAGGAGGCATGTGAAATGAAAGTGAAGAAGGCGATTCAAACAGCCCTGCTTTTTGTAGGGATCCTCTCCAAACCGGCATGGTCTGCCGATATGGTATATTGTCCGGATGCTAATTGTAAGATCAATATGGATGGACATACGATCATGCGCGTTTGGGGTGTTTCGGGACTTGCGAATCATGCTCTGATCGCCAATCCCGACTATGACTGGCCGACGGAATCCGCCATTATTTCGTGGCGAGACGCTCTCCTGTCGGCAAGGGAGAATGGCACTTGCGTGAAACTGTACTATGACTCCGCCAGCCAGGATGATGGCGAAGGCAATACGGTTCACACACTGTGGTCGCTCTCTGAATAAGGATTTCGATTTCTGATCTCAACAACCCCGTTTCCGAAAGGTGGCGGGGTTTTCTTTTTGGCTTGGAGGAATGGGAAGAATGGTGTAGTATGAATAGAAAGTAAACAATAATCCAGACATAAAGATGTTGAGAAGTTCGCTATGAAAACACCGTTAAAAGAACAAAAATTAGCGATTTACCAGGCGAAGGATGGTGGTATCGAACTTCGCGAGGATGTTGCGAGAGAGACTGTATGGGCGAGTCTGGATCAGATCGCGCTCCTTTTTGGTCGCGATAAATCCGTGATATCGCGGCACATACGCAATGTTTTCAAGGAAGAAGAGCTGATGCGCGATTCAGTTGTTGCATTTTTTGCAACAACTGCCAGAGACAAGAAAACATATCGAGTAGAACACTTCAATCTCGACATGATTCTCTCTGTTGGCTATCGAGTGAATTCGAAAATAGCGACACAGTTCCGGAAATGGGCGACCAGAACACTCAAACGGCATATTACTCAGGGCTATACTTTGAATAAGAATGTCTTGGCAAGAAACAAGGCGGAGTTCTTGCGGGCTATCGAAGATATAAAGGCGCTTTCTTCCGGCAGTACGAAAGTTGGCACGGAGGATATCTTGGAACTCGTGAAAGCCTTTTCGGGGACATGGTTTTCTTTGCGGTCATATGACGAGGCGGGATTGCCACGGACCGGCTCTACCAAGAAAAACGTGACACTCACGGCGGATGAATTGTATGGGGATGTCGAGCTTTTGAAGAAAGATCTTGCGGGGAAGGGCGAGGCGACGGAGCTCTTTGCGCAGGAAAAATATTCCAAATCTTTGGAGGGAATTCTGGGGAATGTCATGCAAGCTGTCTTTGGCAAAGACGCCTACGAAACGGTAGAGGAAAAAGCTGCGCATCTTTTGTATTTTGTGATCAAGAATCATCCTTTTACCGACGGCAATAAACGTGCGGGAGCTTTTTCGTTCGTGTGGTTTTTGCGAAAATCGGGAATTGATTTCACTCGCGCGATTACGCCCGAAACGCTCACGACGCTCGCACTTCTCATTGCCGAGTCGAAGCCGAGCGACAAGGATCGCATGATTGGTCTCGTGCTCTTACTTTTAAGAAAGCCGTCATGAAAGTGTCTCTCAATAAGCTTTGTGTTTCGGCGTGGTATTCTTCTGATAGAAAATCGGTAGTTTTTGATCTTTAATGGCAACTCTATGAAAACGTATACGGGCGGGTGTCAGTGCGGGGCGGTAAAGTTTGAGATGAAGATGGATAAGATAGAAGAGGCGCTCTCGTGCAACTGTTCGCGCTGTGAGCGCGCGGGGCTTTTGCTGGTATTCCTTCCGAAGGCTCAGTTTACAGTGCTCTCTGGCGAGGATAATTTGTCGGATTACCGATTTGGCGACAAGAGTATTGCACATCTCTTTTGCAAGACGTGCGGCATTCAGGCATTTGGCTTCGGCAAGGGGCATGACGGCGCGGAGATGGCAGCAGTCAATGTTCGGTGTCTTGATGACTTTGACTTGAAGCCGCTTCGCATCAAGGAGTTCGACGGAAAGTCATTGTAAACATTTTCTGTCAAGAAACAAAGAGCGTGAATTCTATGGAAATATTCTCATATCTTGGTATCGATTGGGGGGAGAAGAAGGTGGGGGTGGCAATCGCCGACTCGGAGACGAAAATGGCTTTTTCTCTCGTGACGCTGCCAAATGACGATCGATTGATTGATGCGCTCGGGAGTATTCTCGAGGAGCGTTCGGTGCGGGAAGTCGTAATCGGCATTCCGTCGCATGTGAATCGCGAGCGAGTGGAGTACGGCGGGGAGAAGCTGGGGAAGCAGCTTGCCGAGCGGTTTGGCGTATCGATCCGCTACGAGAATGAAATGTTCACAACCAAAATGGCTCGTGCCGAGCTGATTGAGCGCGGTGTCCGCGGGCATCTCGATGCTCAAGACGATCGTGAAGCGGCGCGGATTATTCTTGAGAGCTTTCTCGCGGGGAAGGGGGAATTGTGATACACTGAGAGTGTTCAGGGGTATAATTTCTCTTCCCTTTATTTTTTATGGAATCACAGCCTTTCGTTTCGGTCATTATTCCGGCATACAAAGAGGGTGACCGCATTGGAACGACACTCTTGGAAATCGGCAAGTACTTTAAACAGAAAGATCTCACATATGAAATCCTCGTCGTGGTGGACGGATCGCCGGATAATACGGCGGAGATCGCGCGGAACTATGCGCTCCATGTCGACCACATTCGCGTGATTGATAACCCGGAGAATCATGGCAAGGGGTATGTGGTACGGCAGGGACTCCTCGAAGCGAAGGGTGAATATCGTCTTTTTATGGATGCGGATGGATCGACGGCAATTACGCATTTGGAAACTTTCTTGCCAGCCATCGAAGAGGGAAATGATGTCGTGATCGGATCGAGAGATATCGAGGGAGCTTTCGTGCAGGTGCATCAGCCGCGGTATCGCGAGATCATGGGCGACATGGGTAACTGGGCGATTCGTATCGTCTTGGGACTTTGGTCATATCCGGATACGCAGTGCGGGTTCAAGATGCTTTCGGCGCGCGCTGCAGACGCGATCGCAAGTCGCATGGTGGTAGATCGGTTCGGCTTCGACTACGAACTCATTATCTTGGCGCACAAACTCGGATTCAAAGTGAAACAACTCCCGGTGCGCTGGCTCAATGAAGAGGGTTCGACTGTGGGCGGTCTCTTCGGGCCGAATGGTTTTATACAAGTGTTGATCGACCTCTTTAAGACAAAGTGGCGGCTTATGACCGGTGCCTATCGGCTTGGTGCGTATGTGCCTGAAGATAAGAAGGCAGAAGCCGGGAACTAAAGTGAAGACAATCACTGCTTATTTTTCCGAGAACAGCAGCAGGAGAATGAGCGTTTGTCGCAAGAAGTGATAGATTGCGGACGGAATTTCGAGCGGAGAATTTTGAAGTATAAAACAAAAACCGTGGACAAGGATATTTACAACGAATCAGAACAAAGTGCGCTGAACTCGGCGCGTCCCGTGTCCGAATTGCGGCAGGATATTGTGACGGGGGACTGGGTGGTTATTGCGACGGGGCGAGCCAAACGTCCGGATGAGTTTGCGCATCATGATCACGAGGCGAGCGATGTCGGTATCGAGCACTGTCCCTTTGAGAATCCGGAAGCGACCGGGCAGGAGAAGGACGTCTTGATCTATGCGTCGGGAGATGACCATTGGACGCTTCGGGTTTTCCCGAACAAGTATCCGGCGTTTTCGCGCGGAAAAGTGCCGCGACAGATGGGCGAAGGCCCGTATTTTTCGATGACGGGTTCCGGATATCATGAACTCTTCGTGACGCGCGATCACTACAATCAACTGGCGACCATGGAATCGTGGCAGGTGGCTGAGGTGCTCGATGCTTACCAGGACCGATATCTCTCGCTCATGAAGAAAAAGAGTGTGAACTATATTCAGATATTTCACAATCACGGCAAGGCTTCTGGCGCGTCGCTCCCGCATCCGCATTCGCAGCTCATGGCGATACCGGTCGTGTCGCCCTATATTCAGTTGGAACTCAAAGGCGCGGAGGCGTATTTTCGCAGCACGAAGAAAAAAGTGTATTCCGTAATGGCGGAGTATGAGTGCGATGCGAAAACTCGGATAGTGTATGAGAATGACCGATTTGTAGCGTTCTGTCCCTATGCGTCCCGTGCAGCATTTGAGGTGTGGGTGATGCCGAAGAAATCATCGCCGTACTTCGAGCGGATAACCGATGAGGAGAAACTTCTGTTAGGTGAAGCACTTCGCGCGGCGCTCTTCTCGATATATCGCGGACTTGATGACCCGTCATACAACTTCTATCTTCATACAGCGCCATGTGATGGACGGGATTATCCACACTACGGCTGGCACATCGAGATCCTGCCGAAGACATCCATCTGGGCGGGATTCGAACTCTCGACCGGCATTGAAGTCTCTTCCATTGAACCCGAAAAAGCAGCGGAGTATTTACGTGGTATGCTTTCTTAAGTTCTCGGAGAAATGTATGGATCTCCTGTTTCTTCTTAGTGGGCTCTATCTTTTTATTGCAGGGATTCTTTCATGGGCATTGTTTTTTATTACTCGAGAATCTCCTCGAGAATTTCTCTTGCTAAATGCAAAGAAATGGATTTTGTGGTTTTTTATTATCATATTTCTGCCGTTTCCCGTGTACAACTTTTTGTGTGGAGGATTTCTTCCCATTGGAGAGAATATTCTTGAGAGTATTTCCGAGGTTGAGGGTGAAAGTATTCAGAGTTGGATATTTTTTCTCTCAACAAGCGTAGCATATCTTGTTTTGAGCTATGCATCTGCCGGATTTGTGTATAGTATGCTTCGTCGTGTGAGTAAAAGAGATGAAGCGGCATGGATATCAATATCTTCGGCGTGTGTGCTTATGGTCATCATTTACCTCTCTACCTTTCGGAGTGTATCTTGTTAGTTTTCTATGTTTCATTTCTACATCTATGTGGTATGTGGTTGCCAATCTGAAAATGAAGCTGGTATCGAAGGCTGAAAACCTGGAGTATCTCGGCGCACTTGCGGAAGCATTGAAAGGATGTACTGTTTTTTTCGGTTTTTGATGTGGGACGGTTAGAGATAGGTATCTTTAAGAGGGTTTTTATGAAAGTACTTGTTTCCAGAGACTCAATAGTGCTTCAGTTTCGCTTTTTTAAGGTCATTATTCCGAAACGGGATAACGTTATCTTTTATCATGTTCAAGATCTCAGTAAGACAGTAGGCATACCTATTCAACTGATGATTCTTCCGGAAAAATATACAGTCAGTTTCTTTGGGAGAATAGTTCTATCGTTCTTTTATCTTTTCGAATTTTCTAATAGAACAGTATATATACCTCGATCACTAAATTATATACATCCCGATCAAAAGGATTTTCACTCGAAGAAATTTAGTTTGTTGGAGTCGTTAGCTATTCCGCCGCTATCTGCTATGTTTAAAGTTGAAGGAAAAGAGCGTATATCGGACACTCTTAATGATCTTGACGTTTACGGATATGATGTAAAGCAAGTCTTACAAGACTTCCAGGTTTGGCTGGAAGCTCCTCTTGAGAAAAAATTCATTCTTGGTACAGTAGAGAGAAGGAACGATCGAATGATGCTTGTTCTTGTATCGGGGATACCTTTCTTATTGGGATTTTCCTTCCTTTTTATTGTTCGAGGAAATTTTGAAGATATTTCTGTGCCCATAATTTCGTCTTTGATAGTGGCTTTCGTGATGGCTGTTTTCTATGTTCTTTTGAGAAGGAAATAGGGGCTTAATAAAATGAATAAGAACATTTCTTGTGACTTATCATTATCTTGTTGCTAATCTGAAAATGAAACTGGTCTCGGAAAAGGAAAATACCGAGTATTGTGCGGCGCTTGCGGAGGAGCTAAAGGGTTTGAAGAGCAAGAAGGATGTGCGCATGATACTGTGTCCGTCGTTTCCGTTTCTTGGGGATTTCAAGAAAAAATTACCAAAAAGCGTGGCACTTGGTGTGCAGGATGTGCACTGGGAAGACCGGGGAGCGTATACGGGTGAAGTGTCGCCGGCTTCGCTTTCTGATTTTGGAATTTCATATGCGATCGTGGGGCACAGTGAACGGCGGGAATTCTTCGGTGAAACGGATGATATTATAGCGAAGAAACTGACTGCTTGTTTGCGAAATACTCTGCAACCGATACTCTGTGTCGGTGAGACGGCGGCGGAGCGGGCGACCGGAAAGACGTTTGCTGTGATACGCCGGCAGATCGAATCGGTGTGTGCCGGTCTTTCTCCGGAAGCATTCAGGCGTGTTATCATAGCGTATGAACCGCGCTGGGCGATCGGCGCCGACCACACTCCTTCCTCGAATGAAATTTTGGAAGTACTGATTGCGATTCGTCGCACTGTTGTAGAACTGTTTGACCGAGAAAGCGCGGATGCGCTCCCGATTCTCTACGGAGGATCGGTATCGGCGGGGCGGGCGGAGGATATTTTCCATACCTCCGGGCTCTCCGGCGTGCTGATTGGTCGGGAAGGTCTTGTGCCGAGAGAGATAGTGAAGATTGCGAGCCTTCTTTTGAAGGAAGGAAAAAAGTCTGAATAATTCGGTAAGGGAATGCATATGATAGCAAACGTAAAGGACATTCTGATGCAGGCTCAGGAAGGCGGATATGCCGTGGGCGCTTTTAATACGGTGAATCTTGAAACAACGCACGCGATTCTCCACGCGGCGTCCGAACTCCAGTCTCCGGTCATTGTGCAGATGACGGAGAAGACGCTGGACTATGCCGGGGGGCGAGCGATTTATCATTTGGTGCGCGACCTCGCGGAGTGTTACTACTCGAATATTCCCGTTGGCATTCATCTTGATCATGGTAAGAGCTATGAGCTGGTTGAGCGGGCGGTTGATATCGGCTTCACATCGGTCATGTACGACGGCTCTCGCAAGAAATATATCGACAATGCCGCGATGACGAAGCGAGTCGTCGATTTGTGTCATGGCCGAGATGTGTGCGTACAGGGCGAGCTCGGCAGTGTTCCTTATATCGGAGAGGCATCAACGCAGACGATTGTCTGGGAAGAATACATGACGGATCCGGAAGAGGCGTGCCGGTTTGTCGAGGAAACGGGTATCGATACGCTGGCTATCGCTATCGGAAATGCCCATGGATTTTTCCCGGAGCGTCCCGAGCCGGACTATGCGCGTCTCGAAAAACTTCGCAGATGTGTCCGTGTGCCGATCGTGCTTCATGGGGCATCGGACTGGGAAGAAGATCGCGTATCCAAAGTGATCGGGCTCGGCGTGTCGTGTTTCAATGTCGATACGGCGATCCGGCTGAGTTTTTTGAGTCAGTTGTCGCAGACCCTCGCAGGTGGCGATGAGACGGATATCCGAAAGGCGCTCGGCGCGGCTCGGCGAAGTGCCGAAGCGGCGGTATGGAAAAAAATCGAATCTTTCGGATCGGCAGGAAAGGCGAAGGGCAATGCGAGAAAGTCACACAGTGACGACGTCCAACTTGATCCGATCGCAGAGAATATCCAGGGGGAATAAATAAACGCGTTATGACAAAAAGAAAGCTTGCATTATTGCTTATTTTTCCAACGATTATTGTTGTGAACATAGTATCAATTATTGCGGTATCGCTTATTTTTCATGATTCTGACGCATCAGGTAAGATAGGTCTTTTCTCTCCAGCGCTGTTCCAGATCTTTTGGCTTACCATTATAGCGTTTTATAGTGGCTTTGATGTGCTGGGTCCTAGTGAAGTTATTCCATCTCCAAATGTATTAGGTTGGTTTTTGGCTCTAATTAGTTCGTTGGCTACCTTTGTGGCGTACTACCTTCTTTCGTCCACGATTGCCGGACTCTGGTTGAAGTACAGGTATCGAAAAATGTAAGCGGATTTTCTGTTCCATGCGGGTTTTCACGAGAATTAAATTTCTTTTTATGAAACGAATTGCAATTAACGGGTTTGGGCGGATCGGGCGGACGGTATTTCGGATTCTGTCGGAACGGGCTGATGCGGAGATTGTGGCTGTGAATGACCTCTCGGATGCGGCGACACTCGCGCATCTTTTGAAACACGATACAGCATTTCGCACGTTTTCTCATTCGGTTTCTTCGAAAGAGGGTATGCTAGTGGTGGATGGCCAAGATATTCCGGTATTGTCCGAGCCGGATCCGGAGAAGCTGCCCTGGGGTGATATGCGGGTGGATGTGGTCCTGGAGTGCACGGGGCGATTTGTAAAAGGGGAGGCGGCCGAGAAACATATTACGGCAGGCGCGAAGAAAGTCATACTCTCGGCACCGGGGAAAGGCAGTGATATCCCGATGTACCTCATGGGAGTGAACGACGATGCGTATCAGGGCGAGAAGGTTATTTCAAATGCTTCGTGTACCACCAACTGTCTTGCGCCGGTCGCGCAGGTGATGCAACAAGCATTCGGCATCGAGAAGGCGATGATGACGACCGTGCACTCGTATACGGCTGATCAAAACCTGCAGGATGGACCGCACAAAGACTTGCGCCGGGCGCGAGCTGCGGCGCAGAATATCGTGCCGACGACGACGGGCGCGGCGATTGCCATTGGGGAAGTCGTGCCTGAAATACGCGGAAAATTCGATGGTCTGGCAATACGTGTGCCAACCTCGGTGGTATCCTTGACGGACTTTACCTTTGTGCTCAGTCGCGACGTGACAGAGGAAGAGGTGAATGCGGCACTGGAAGTGGCGTCCAAAACGGATCGCTTCAAGGGCATTCTTGAGGTAACGAGCGAGCCTCTGGTCTCTTCGGACTTTATCGGAAATCCGGCATCGTCGACGGTGGATCTCTCGCTTACCAAGGTGGTTGGCGGCAATCTCGTCAAGGTGGTTGCCTGGTATGACAATGAGTGGGGTTATTCCGAACGACTCGCCGATATGACGATGATGGTGTAGTGTTGTCGTTCGCTGTAGAGAATTCCTGAATTTCCATTTCTTGTGCCGGCTTTTGGGTAGATATTTAGAAAGCAGACAATCAAACAAAAGAAAGTCGTATGTACGATATCATCATAAAAAACGGAGCGGTGCTTGACGGGACGGGTGCGCGCGAGTTTGCGGGCGATATCGGGATCAAGGAAGGATTGATTGCGACGATCGGTAATCTGAATGGCGAACAAGCCGAGAGAATTATTGATGCCAAGGGCATGTATGTCGCGCCCGGATTTGTGGATATTAACAATCACTCGGATACGTATTGGCAGATATTTTTGAATCCCGACCTTGAGAGTCTTGTGAGGCAGGGAATCACGACGATTGTCGGCGGGAATTGTGGGTCTTCTCTTTCGCCTTTGACGGATCAATCCATGCTGCAGTCCATTCAGAAATGGACCGATATTCGGAACCTCAACCTGAATTGGCTGTCGACAAAAGAATTCTTGGAGGAAGTCGAACGCAGGGATCTCTCGGTTAATTTCGCGACACTCTTGGGTCACGGGACATTGCGGCGCGGTTTCGTGCATGATGAGTCGCGCCCGCTCCGAGCGGCCGAACTTGCCGGTATGGAGAGAATGCTGAAGCAATCGATGCGTGAAGGGTCGCTCGGTATGTCTCTTGGGCTGGCATATGTGCACGGGCGCCATGCAACAGAGCATGAGTTGTCGACACTTGCGAAAGTAGTCGGGAAATACGGCGGATTCTGTACGGCGCACCTGCGGAGCGAAGGAAAGGAACTTCCGGAAGCGATTGCAGAAGCGATTACTATGGCACGAAGCTCGGGTGTCCGCCTCCATATCTCGCATCTCAAGGCAGTCGGGAAGCGATACTGGGATCATATGGAGCGCGCACTCTATCTTCTCGACGCGTCCGATTCCGAGGGAGTCGACGTATCATTTGATATCTATCCCTATCGGTCCACCGCAACCGTGCTCTACACGATTCTTCCCACTTGGATAACCGATGGCGGAAAAAAGATGATGTTCGAGCGACTGCGAAATCCCGCCATCCGGACCGAGGCGATTCATGACCTCCGAGAGGAACACATCGACTACTCCTCGGCAGTGCTCTCGCTCTCCTCGCTGAACAAAATGATTACGCGTACTAACGTGCTGGAAATGGCGCACGCTCAAGGGAAGTCGCCGGAAGATGTTATTTTCGACGTGCTCCTTGCTTCGGATGATCGAGCTATCGTATCGCTCGACGCGCTTTCCGAAGAGAATATTGAGAAGGGGCTTCGTCACCCGTTTTCCATTGTCAGTACAAATGGAACCGGGTACCCGGCGAATTATTCAGGAACAGGCGAGTCTATTCACCCGCGATGTTTCGGGACATTCCCGCGGGTGCTCTTCCGCTATGTCCGTGAGCGAAAGCTTCTCGGTTGGGAAGAAGCGATTCATAAAATGACCGGCAAGCCGGCAGCGAAAGCAGGCATCGAGAAACGCGGCACGATCGCGGTTGGAAATCACGCCGATATCGTCGTGATCAATCCGAACGAAGTCGAGGATCATGCAACCTCGGAGAATCCCTATCAGTATCCGTCCGGCATCCCATTCGTTCTTGTCAATGGTAAGATCGCTGTTGACAGCGGAGAATACACAGGGAATCGATACGGAACCGTGCTGCGCCGCACCGGAGGGCTTCTGGAACGGTTTTGGTAGGGAACGTCCTCTTAACAGAGCGAACAAGAATGGGAGCGTGTTCATAACGCTTTTTTTTGTTTCATTTTCTGGCCGGATCCCAGCTTGATTTGAAGGGGGTTTTGGAGGTATGGTTGGGATATTGACATATTCCTTAGCACTATGGCGGATCGGACGAGGGCGACGAAATTTGTGTTTGATTCGTACGCGTTTTCTCTCGAAGAAAAGAGAGCGTCTTTTACGTATCGGATGGAATTTGAGAATCGGGAGCCGATGATCTTTATCGATGAACTTTTTTTCCCTGAGCTTCCCGAAACAATGCGCGCTTCGGAGTCATTGATCGATGCGGTGTTGCGCGGGGTGCATATCGCACTTGGCGTGAGCTATTACAAGCTCTCGTGTCCCGTTGATATTGAAGTGTCCCATGCGCTTTCGGAGAAGCAGGCGGTGTTTTGGAATACTGTTTACCGCAAAGGACTGGGCGAGTTCTTCTTTCGAAACAACATTGATCCGCGCGGGAGAATAAATTTCCCATTTGATAGAAGTCTTTCGCCGGGGAGTTTTGCGGTCGATGTGGAAGATCGGGCGCTTCTTGGTATCGGCGGCGGAAAAGACTCTATCGTTGCCGGAGAGCTTCTCAAAAAGATGAATGTTTCGACGAGCGCGTTTATATTTGAGACCGGTGAGCCGGTTCCGCTGGTGGAGAGAGTTGTTGAAGAAATGGCACTGCCAACAGTGAAGGTGCGGCACGTGCTCGACCGGAAAGTCTTTGACGGATATGAGGGGTCATACAACGGACATGTGCCATTTTCGGCGATGGTTGCATGGACGGGGTATTTAGCGGCGGCCCTCTGTGGCTACCGGTATGTTGTTGTGGGAAATGAGCGAAGCAGCAATGTCGGCAATGTTGACTATTTCGGAGAGACGGTGAATCACCAGTGGAGCAAGTCGGTTGAATTCGAGACAATGTTTCAGGAATACGCGCGAGAATTTCTATCGCCGGATATCGTGTACTTCTCGTTGCTTCGTCCGTTCTATGAAATTCGGGTTGCTGAAATGTTTTCTCAATATGATCGATATTTCTCGCTGTTCTCAAGCTGTAATCGGAGCTTCAGAGTGCGAAAGCATCGTCCGGAGACACTCTGGTGTGGCGAGTGTGCAAAATGCGCATTTGTTTTTCTCTTGCTTTCGGCGTTTGTTAAAAAGGAAGCGCTCGTGGGCATCTTCGGGAAGAATATGCTTGATGATGAGGCTCTTCTTTCTCTCTTTGGCGATGTGCTTGGCTTCGGCTCGATGAAGCCGTTTGACTGCGTGGGTACGTTCGAAGAAGCTCGGGCGGCGCTCTTTCTTTCACGGGAGCGATTCGGAACGAGTCGCGTTTCGGAAACATTTCTTTCGAGTGTCGACCATCCGGAGCAGTTGGTTCGAGAGAGTATGCGGTTCTTTCGAGCGGAGACGGTTCCGGCACGGTTTCTCTTTGCGGGCGCGAAGAATGCGCTCATTCTCGGATATGGTAACGAGGGAAAATCAACCGAGCGGTATTTGAAGCAGCATCTGCCGCATCTCCCGATCGGCATCGCGGACAAGAGTGCGGATGACTCCTATCTCGACCGTCAGAAGGAATATGATGTGGCGATAAAAACGCCCGGCATGCCGAAGCGGCTCGTGACGATCCCTTATACGACGGCGACGAATATATTTTTCTCTCAGACAAAAAATCTCACGATTGGCGTGACAGGAACAAAAGGGAAGAGTACGACCGCCTCTCTCATCAATGCCATCCTGCGCACTGCGGGACGGAAATCGCTGCTTCTTGGAAATATCGGACAACCGCTTCTTTCGGCATTCGACACCCCGCTTGATCCGGCCACAATTATTGTTGCGGAACTCTCCAGCTATCAGCTGGACGATGTCGAGTACTCTCCTCATATCGCCGTTCTGCTCAATCTCTTTTCCGACCACATGAATTATCACGGAAGCGTTGATGCGTATCATGAGGCGAAGCGTAACGTCGTGCGATTTCAAAATGATCGGGACTTCGCGGTATACAATGAAACGAATCCGAAGCTCTCCGAGTGGGTACGTGAAGGAAAAGGGAGACCAATCCCGATTCATAAGAGTGGAAGAGGATGTGAAACATACGAAACCAAACTTTTGGGGGCGCACAATGCGGAAAATATCCGCGCGGCGGTTTCAGTGGCTCGCCTTCTTGGTATTTCTGAGGAAGCTATTCGAGAGGGGATACGGATATTTAATCCGCTTCCGCATCGCTTGGAGCGCGTGGGAGAATTTCGCGGCATCACATTCTATGACGATGCGATCTCAACGACGCCGGAGTCGACCGAAGCGGCACTCGAAGCGATTCCGAACGTCTCGACAATTCTATTGGGCGGCGAAGATCGTGGGTATGATTTTCGCCAACTGGAGCAAACTATTCGCGCGTGCGGCGTAAGAAATATCGTCTTGTTTCCGGAGAGCGGGAAGCGGATACTTTCTTCGTTCGAAGGTCTCACTGTGCTCGAAACAGACAATATGGAAGCGGCAATCCGTTTTGCCTATAAGCAAACACCGCCCGGTTCGATTTGTCTTCTCTCAACGGCCTCGCCGAGCTATTCTCTCTGGAAAAACTTTGAACAAAAAGGCGATGAGTTCCAACGATTGGTGAAGAAATTTGGCGAGGATATTTCTTGAAGCGGCGCGAATTGATCTCGAATATTTCCAGTGGTACACTGTACGGACATAAAGAAAATCCTCTGAAGAAAATCGTATGGAAAGAGATGATATAAAACAGCGCGCTCTGCTTGCGCACAAGAAGTTGCGGGGGAAGATAGAAGTGGTTTCGAAAGCAAGAGTCAAAAAGCCGGCCGACCTCAGCGTGTACTATTCTCCCGGCGTTGGCGCGGTATCGTCTTATGTGGCGAAGTTTCCGGAAAAGGCACGGGAGTATACGATTCGGCGCAATACGGTTGCAGTGGTGTCGGATGGCTCGGCGGTTTTGGGACTGGGGAACTTGGGACCTGTTGGCGCGCTTCCGGTGATGGAGGGCAAGGCGATGCTTTTCAAATCGTTTGCAAATGTCGATGCATTTCCGATCGTGCTCTCGACGCAAGACGTAGATGAAATCGTTGAGACGGTTGCCCGTATAGCTCACACATTTGGCGGAATCAATCTTGAGGATATTGCTGCGCCGCGTTGTTTTGAAGTTGAGTCCAGACTCAAGCAATTGCTTGATATCCCTGTTTTTCACGATGATCAGCACGGGACGGCAATGGTAGTTTTGGCGGGGCTTCTCAATGCGCTTCGCGTAGCGAAGAAGAATCTTGAGTCTGTGCGTATTGTTATCGCAGGTGCGGGCGCTGCGGGGAACGCTATTGCTGAGCTTCTCCTTTTGGGCGGTGCGCAGGATATCATCCTCCTTGATAGCAAAGGGATTCTTTCAAAGAATCGCGATGATTTGAATGTTCCCAAACAGGTTCTTTTGGCGAAAACAAATCCCCGAAATATCGCAGGCGGTCTTGACGAGGCATTGCTCGACGCGGATGTTTTTATAGGTGTATCGAAAGGGGGGACGGTGACATGTGCGCAGGTCGCTTCTATGGCGGAGCGGAGCATTGTGTTCGCACTCGCAAATCCTGTGCCGGAAATCATGCCGGATGAAGCAAAGAAAGCCGGGGCATTGGTCGTGGCGACCGGCCGATCGGATTTCCCCAATCAGCTTAATAACGTATTGGGTTTCCCGGGGATATTCCGCGGCGCGCTCGACCATCGTGTCCGGGATATTACGAATGAGATGTTGGTGGTTGCGGCGAAGAAGTTGGCAAAGTTGGTTGTGTCGCCAAAACCGAACATGATTATTCCATCGCCTTTTGACAAGCGTGTCGTTCCGGCGGTTGCGAGTGCTATCCGGGAGAAAAAGCCGCTTCATTCCTAACCCTCTTCATTCTTTATTATTTTCTCTACCTCTATGTACGATCTCATTATTATCGGGGCGGGTCCGGCGGGACTCTCCGCATCCGTCTATGCATCCCGCTATGGTATAAAACACGTGATTCTTGGCGAAGTGGCCGGAGGACTTCTCACGCAAACGTTTGATGTGGGGAATTGGCTCGGAACGGAAGCGATTGGCGGACAGGCATTTGCGGACAGTGCTGAGAAACATGCGAAGAGCTATGGCGTCGAGATTTTGCCGCTTACCGTGGAACACATTGAAAGGCAAGGGGATGCTTTCGAAGTTTCCGCTTCCGGGAAGCTGTTCCGGGCAAAGACCGTGCTTGTGGCAACGGGAACAAAGCATCGACACCTTGGCGTCCCCGGAGAACAAGAGTTTGCCGGAAAAGGCGTGTCGTTCTGTCCGACATGTGACGGGTTCTTTTTCAAAGGAAAGCGCGTGGCAGTTGTGGGCGGCGGAGACAGTGCGACCGAAGCGGGGGTCTACCTTGCCGATCTCTGCTCCGAAGTCTTTGTGATTGTCCGAGAGAAGGCAATGATCGCGGAAAAATTTTGGCAGAATCTTCTTCTCTCCAAAAAGAATGTGAAGGTTATTTTCGGAACGAATGTAAAAGAAATTCGCGGGAGCGGAAAAATGGAATCATTGCTCCTGGATACGCCGTTCGAAGGAAGTGAAACGCTTTCGGCAGACGGCTTGTTTGTCGAGATCGGGCTTGCGCCGAATACGAAACTTCTCGCCAATATCGGCGCAAAGCTCGATGAGCGAGGATATGCTGAGACGATGCCGGATCAAAGTGTTGGTGTACCGGGCGTTTGGGCAGCGGGCGACATTACAACCAATTCCAATCGATTCTGCCAAATTGTAACCGCCGCTTCCGAAGGAGCCATCGCCGCAAAGAGCATTCTCGACTACCTCCAGCGCCAGGGAGCGAAGTAACTAAAAATCCCGCTGAATGCGGGATTTTTGAGATGTGTCCCGAGAGGGAATCGAACCCCCATCCCTGGTTCCGAAGACCAGTGCTCTATCCGTTGAGCTATCGAGACAAAAAATTTCAAACGGCGAACGAAGCTCCGCCCTCTCTTGTTGTAGGGCATATTTGCCGGAGAGTCAAACAGCTGCGCGGGATTGTGGCTCGGAGTCTTCCTGGGTATACTGGAGTAGTGATGGGGAGTTTTTTAGTTGTAGTTTGTAGTGTTGAAAATCTATGCATCTTCCTGATGGGTTTTTGAATAATGGGACAGCGGGGAGTCTTTTGGGTGCGGCTGCCGCCGCTGTTGTCTTTGCGGCAAGCAAGGTGCGGTCAACTTTCTTGGAGAAGGTGCCGGTTTTGCGTGCGAAGCTCGCTACATTTCCGGATTTTGGAAGTTCATCTGCTTTTAGTATCCGACGGCAATTCTCAGAAAGAGGGCGAGAGAAAATGTGGCGTATGGCATCGATTGGCGCGCTTATCTTCTCGGCGCAGATGGTGAACTTTCCCATAGGCGGTGGGACATCCGGTCATGTGATTGGCGGAGTGATTGCCGCGCTGGTTGCGGGGCCGCTTGAGGGGCTCCTGGTCCTCACGGTAGTGTTGATTGTGCAGGCAATGGTATTCGGTGATGGCGGAATACTTGCGCTCGGAGCGAATATTTTCAATATGGGTATTGTCGGCGGGCTTGGCGGGTATGCGTTCTTTCGCTTTTTGTCACAGGGTAAAGATGTGAAACGGCAGTTTCTGCGCAACGCATTTGTGGCGGCATGGATGTCGGTTATTGCGGCGGCTGTCGCCGTTTCTCTTGAAATCGCCATCTCCGGGACCGGGCCGCTCTCGGTCGTGCTCCCTGCTATGACACTCGCGCATATCGTGATCGGATTCGCGGAGGGAGTGATAACTGTATTTATTCTGGCGTTCCTTTTAAATCGCGGATTTTCGCTTTCTGCTCTTGAGAGACCGGCTTCTGATGAGATGGACGACTATGTTGCCAAAGAATAATACATGGGCATTACTCTTCGGTGTTGCTCTGGGCGTCGGGGGCATGTTGTCTCTCATCGCTTCCTCTTCTCCGGACGGATTGGAAAAAGTCGCTGAGGTCCACGGGTTTCTCGATCGGGGAATTGTGCTATTTTCGGCGCCACTTACCGACTATTCTTTTTCGTTCGTCGGAATGCGAAATGGCGTATTGTTAATATCGTTGGCAAGGATTCTCGGCACCGGGATTGTTTTTCTTGGACTCTTGTTTCTTGGGAGAGTACTTTTCTTCCCCGCGTTTATCCTGCGAAGACGGCAAAAATGAAGAAGAGGAATGTGGAGTCTTGCAGAGCGTTCAATTCATTTGACAACAACTACGGTTATGGATCTGCGTGAGTTCATCCTTTTGTTTCATCGATATCGGATGGTTTTTCTTGGAACGGTCGCACTCTTCATCGCCATTGGATTCGTTGCATGTGCGTTGCAGCCAGTTCGATACGGAGCGGAAATTACAATGAATGTTGCGCGGTCGGGTATTCGTGCGACGAGTGAATACTCATATGATGACTTCTATCGTTTGCAGGCGGATGAGCGGTTTGCGGATACGGTTGTTCGATGGCTTGAGTCTCCAAGAATTGTTGGTGATGTCCTCAGCGAAGCGCAGGTGTCGGAAGGCGTTTCGTTTGATGCGGGGAGACTTTCATCACAAGTAATTCGTATTCGGTATACGCTGCGTGATGAGGCAACGTCGAAGCGCGTGGCAACAGCGATATTTAAGGTCCTTAATCGGGAGACGGAATCGCTCAATCAGAATCGTTCGGAAGACGGATGGTTTACGCTGGTCGGCGAGACGCCGGCGATATATGATGCTCGGGTGAATATGGGTCGAGCGCTTGCGATAGCGGGCGCTCTGGGCGTCTTTTTCGGATTCTTCTCGGTGCTGTTTCGGTGGTATTGGGATGGCGCTGTGCCAGCCAAGTCGAAGAAAGGTTGAACGAATGTTTCCATGAAAATCGGGATTGATATCCGCTGCCTTATCGGAGGGAAACGGACAGGCGTTGAAGAATATACGTTGGAATTGCTGGAACATCTCTTTGCGACGGATCGCGAGAACGAGTATGTTCTTTTTTGGAGTGCGTGGAACTTGCCGGATTGTCCTCTTGACTGGGATCGGCGCTTCCCGAATGTCCGGCTCGTTTCATTTAAAATTCCGAACAAGCTATTGAACTTCTGTCTCTGGTATTTCCGCTTTCCGCATCTTGACCGGCTTATTGGCAATGTCGATGTCTTCTTCATGCCAAATTTGAATTTCGCGGCGTTTTCTCGAAAAGTGCGAGTGGTGCTCACGGCACACGATGTGTCTTTCGAACGTTGTTCCGAGACATTCTCATGGAAACGACGACTGTGGCATTCGTTTGTGAATTTTCGCCGGCTGGCGCTTCGAGCAGACAGAATAATCGCCGTGTCGCAATCGACTGGTGATGATGTCATTGAAGCAATTGGCGTATCTCCGAAGTCGGTGAATGTTATACGAAGCGGCATATCGGAACGATTCCGCCGGATGGATCGGAATGATTCCGCGCTGCTTGAGGTGAAGCGGCGATACGGTCTGCCATACCGCTTCGTTCTTTTTGTCGGAACGATCGAACCCCGGAAGAATATCGTGTCGCTTGCCAGCGCTTTCGATTCTCTGGTTGCGAATGGTGAAGCACTGGACTACGATCTGGTTATCGCCGGGACCAATGGTTGGAAATGTCGCAATATATTGGAGACGATAGACACGCTTCCATCGCGTTCGCGCATTCATCTTACGGGATTTGTGCGTGATGATGACAAACCGGCACTCTATACTCTCTCAAGTATTTTCGTTTTTCCGTCACTTTATGAAGGGTTTGGATTCCCCGCGCTCGAAGCGGCGGCGTGTGGCGTTCCGGTTATTGCCTCGAATACGTCGTCTTTTCCTGAGACGATCGGCGCCGGCGCCATTTTAGTCGATCCCTTGCGCCCGGATGATCTCGAGCGCGCTCTGCGGGAATTGCTCCGGGACAAATCACTTCGAGATGAGGTGGCAAGGCGAGGAGAGGAATGTGCGCTGAAATTCAGATGGGCAGATGCTGCCCGGAAAACACTCGGCGTGTTTCGAGATGCTGCTCGTTATTAGCTCATGAGTCTGCTTCTCCGGGGTGGAGTTGCTTCTTCTGGGGAGATCGGTTTATAGTAAGAAGTGCTGTTATCGGACCCTCTTGGTTTCTTGTTGTCAAACTGGTTCTATGGTACGGAAAAAATGCATTGCATTCCTTGGCATGCCCGGAAGTGGCAAGACAGAGGCTATTTCCTATGCGCAGGAGAAATATTCTTGTCCGAAGGTATATTTCGGTCAAATAACATTCGACGAAATGAGGAAACGGAAGCTTGAACCGACGCAGGCGAATGAACGTCTGGTTCGCGAGGAGCTGCGCGACACATTCGGCGAAGATTACTATGCGCAAGAGATTGTCAGACGAATCGAAGGACTGGGAGATGTTCCCTTGGTACTTATTGAGAGCCTGTATAGCTGGACGGAGTATGAAGTGTTGAAAAAGAGATTCGGGGATCAATTTTGTACAGTTACTATTCATGCGGCGCCCGCTGTCCGGTATGCTCGGCTTGCACAGAGAAAGGAGCGTCCGCTCGGTCAAGAAGAAGCCGAATCCCGTGATATCGCCCAACTGAAACGGCTTGATCAGGGTATGCCCATCGCTCTTTCAGACAGAGTGATCGAGAACGATAGCACGGTGGACATACTGCATGAGCGTATTGATGCCGTGATGAGATACATGCTCTGAATGCTTCGTTGAGAAGTTGAAAACGGTGTTTTTTGCTGTTGCTTATAGAATGCGGAGCATGTGAGGTGGGAGGAGAAATACTTGGAAATTTCTTTATTTGTCTGTTTATATTGACATTTTGTATTGACAAATTTCTTGATATGAGGTAGCCTCCAAATACAAAAACAAAAAGGTGGAATGCATTTGCACCTTCCCAATTCGTGTGTGCGCCGACGGTGGCGTTCTGCGTGGGAAGGTTTTGTTTTTTTGAAACGTTTCCTTGGTAAATAACGCAGAACGTCATTGGGGCGTTCACAATCTGGACCTAAGGAGGTCTGCTATGAGAAAGTTTATCTTGGCGGTGATTGCCGCTTCAGCTTTGCTGGCTTCGGGATTGGCTGGTGCTTATGAACTCAGTCCGCCAATCGTGAGTGCGAGCGAATTTTTGTCTGGCGTCGTTCAGCAAGTAGAGAAGAGCAAGCGCGCATTAGCGGCGGAAGACTTCCCGCCAATTTCCACGTACCAGCTCAATGGACAGGCCTACTGGTATATGTTGCCCAGTGAGCAGTGTACCTATGGTGGGTATCCAACAGTAGATGAGTTAACGGTTCTTTTGAAAGATCCGTCGGCTCCGCTTCTGACCGAAGATGGACCATTGGCGCTGATCCATTGTCCGGACGAAGACATCATTGTCCGCGTCGAGAAAGGTCCATACCAAGAACTCCTCCAGGAATATGCTGCTCCGGATGAGTCAACGGTCGAGAGGGATGGGAAGGTATTCTCAGTTACTCTCTCGAGCTGGCCGCTTCGGAATAGCTACGGGTACGGAGGAACCGTACTCAGCGCGGCCTATGTGGTGGCGACAAATATAGACGATGGGATTCAACTCACGCATAATGGGGCGGAAGCGTTCGTTACGATGACTCCTCAAAAGCTCTTTGAGCTGACGGGATTGTCAACGGAAGATCTGCCATGTCAGGCGGGAGCAAAGGTTTCATTGTCATTGATAGCTCTCTTGAATCAAGCGAGCTATTCCCCCGAGAAAACAGGAGATGCATACGTTTCCACTTCGCTCAAAGATCTCCTGCAAGGAAAGAAGGTTTCATTGATGATTCCACTGAATCGAGAGGGTTATTTCCCCGGGGAAACAGGAGATGCATACGTTTCCACGCTGCTGAGAGATCTCCTGCAAGGAAAGAAAGTTAACATAAGGGATCGAGCTAAACCGGTATCATGTAACGGTGGTCTATACAACGTGCTG
Organism: Candidatus Moraniibacteriota bacterium; assembly: GCA_016699875.1. Classification (NCBI taxonomy): domain Bacteria; phylum Candidatus Moraniibacteriota; species Candidatus Moraniibacteriota bacterium. The sequence goes on from CP064989.1 coordinate 1,011,318, forward strand.
AGTCCCGTTTTCTCTTCGGGGAGCGATGGATCCAGCTGATGCTCGAAGCTTTTTTGTATAGTTGGGTGAGGATGGCGCAATGCTTTCTTCACCCGTTTTTTATTGAAGAGTTTACTTTTTTGAGGAATTTTGTTTATATACGAAGTGGAAGTACAAGTCGTTGCTGTTTTGCTGCAAGTGACATACCCGTTTGTTTTGTTGCTATGAAATACATTCCGGTTATCGGCATGGAAGTGCATGTCGAGCTGAAAACGAAATCAAAGATGTTCTGTTCGTGTCCGAACGGGCAGGGGCTGGAGAAGGAACCGAATACACATATTTGCCCTGTGTGCACGGGGCAGCCGGGGACGCTCCCGGTACCGAATCGCGCTGCGATTGAATCGGTGCAACGGGCGGGACTCGCACTCGGCTGTTCGCTTCGATTGGAATCGAAATTCGATCGCAAGAACTATTTCTACCCCGATCTCCCAAAGGGGTACCAGATATCGCAGTATGACAAGCCGCTTTGCGAGGCTGGCGCACTCGTGATTGATGGCAAAACGTTTCGCGTGACGCGCATTCATCTCGAAGAAGATACGGGAAAGCTCTCTCATGCAACGGGCGGCAGCAAGGCGACATTGGTTGATTTCAATCGTGCCGGGGTGCCGCTTATGGAGCTGGTGACGGAGCCGGACTTCGAGAGCGGCAAGGAAGCGCGCGCGTTTTGTCAGCGGCTCCGGCAGATTCTCCGCTATATCGGTATTTCCGATGCGGACATGGAGAAGGGACAGATGCGGTGCGAGGTGAATATTTCTCTCTACAAAGAAGGTGAGGATCGCTTGAGCGGAACGAAAGTCGAGATAAAAAACCTCAACTCCTTCCGTTCGGTTGAACGCGCGGCTGACTATGAAATTGTGCGTCAAACAGAAGTCTTGCAGGAGGGAAAAAAGGTGACGCAAGAGACGCGCGGATGGGACGAGTCACGCGGCGCAACCGTGTCTCAGCGAGCGAAGGAATCGGCGCATGATTACCGATATTTCCCGGAGCCGGATATTCCCGCGCTGGTATTTTCGGAAGAACATGTTGAAATGCTCCGCCGGAGTCTCCCCGAGCTTCCGGAGGCAAAAGAGACTCGATTTGTCGAGGAATTCGGACTGCCGAAAGCGGATGCGGTGGCATTGGTTTCCGAACGAGATATCGCCGATTATTTCGAACAAGTGACGAGCGAACTTCTTGAAAAGAAAGCTTCGGGAGAGGCAAAGAGCGATGCAAAAAAGCTCTTGAAATTGGCAGCAAACTATTTTCTTACCGAGACGCGGAAGTTCCTCTCCGAAAATGGAAATGATATGCGAAGCGTTCTTGTGACGCCGGAAAACTATGCGGAATTTATTGGGTTGGTAGCGGATGGCGCGGTCAATTCGAGCGGCGCGCAGACGGTGCTTGCCGAGATGATGAAGGGTGGCGATAGCGATCCGTCGCATATCGTCGAACGACTCGGGTTGACACAGACCAATGACGAAGAATCCATCGTTGCCTTTGCGGAGGAGGCTCTTGCTGCCAATCAGAAGTCGGTTGATGACTACCGGAGTGGCAAGGAAAACGCGCTCCAGTTTCTTGTTGGCCAAGTGATGAAGCTCTCCAAAGGAAAAGCCAACCCGGAAATGGCTCGCGAAGTGCTCCTCAAGAAACTGAAGGAGAAAATTTGACAGATTGATTCCGAAGCGTACAATAGACGGCAATGAATCCGAAGCGGAAAATTTGCGGAGGAGTTTTGAGAAAAGCGTGAAAGTCGCCCCTTGGGGCGATTTTTTTGTATCTTAACAACTTTTTTGTATGGGAACCGGAGGTGTTTGTATGAGTGATTTTCGTGAAGTGCTCGCTGCTTTGCTGGGAGGGGAAGAACATGTGCCGCTTGAATTTCCGGAGTTTCAACCGAATATCTGGTGGCACAAAGGGGTAGATTTCCTTACCTACGAAACGCGAGATTGCTCATATGTTCGAGAGTCATTTGGCTGGTATTGTTCGGTACTTTTGGCAGGAGGGCATAAACAGAAATTTGTCGGTGTTGTTATCGAGCCTTTTAGTGTGTGGGTAGATATCATCCGAAAGACCTATCCGGGTATCGGTATCGACGGAAGAGATTTTCCTCTCTGGCCTCTTATCGAACTCGCAACCGGCAAAGACTGCCTCTTTCCTCGAGTGTCGCAAAGAAGGGTTCGCGCTGTACTCCCAAAGATTCGCGAATTCGTCGGTATTGTTACAATTCCGTTTCAAGTGCTGCAGGAGGTTCGCTATGATTACAAAACAATGCCCTCTGTTGCAAAGGGCTAATCTTCAGGGTGTTTGTGATTACCCGACCCTGCTTGAGAGATTTCCTGCTCGTATGCGGGAACATTGTGCTAACGATGGTCAATGCCTGCTTCGACAGGTGAAGGTTCTTGGTTCGGATGATGAAGTAGATGGAGGCATTAATATCGTTCAAGGGCAGGAATTGACTCGGGAATACTCATACCGAGGCCAAGGAGTTTCCTCTCAGCGCATGGGTACGAGTATATGGTGGCATATTCGCAGTTTCGCTATTCCATGATGGGATATTGGGATATGCGGAAACTATGAATAAACAAAGGCTCGGCAATACCGCGGTATTGCCGAGCCAATTCTTTTGACCCCCTCTCTTTGCGTGGAATTCACTCAAACGGGATATTGAGGACCACTCCAATGTTTGAATGCGATGCTTTCAGAGAAAGCGAGGCTCCTTTCCCTATGGGTATGGAGAACGATGGGCGCCTATTCGTATACATTGTCAAACAGTGCGCTTCTCCTCGAGGTACGTGTTGATTTTCTGGGCGGCTTCTGTTGCTGTCTTGACAACTGTGAGTGGCGCGCCGAGTCTTTTCCATCGGCGGATCCATGTCATTTGGCGTTTGGCATAGTGAACACTGTCGAAGAAGAGGCGTTCTTTCATCCCCGCTTCGTCGACCATTCCTCGGAGGAATCGCGATATCCACCGGTATTCGAGTCCGAAACTGTCGAGACGTTCCCATGAGACGCCATTTGTGTGGAGTGATTCGACTTCTGCAATCATGCCTTGACTGAATCGTGCCTCGAGCCGGGCGCGTATTCGCGCATCAAGGATATCTTTCGGTGGGCAGAGAGCGATGGTATATGGTTGAATTGCTTTATGGTTGAATGGTCGGGCGTTTTTTGGAATTGGATCTTCTTTCTGATTCTTAATGCTTGATTCTTGATTTTTGTCTTTCGCTATTTCTATGGCGCGGATCAATCGTCTGGGGTTTTTTCGGTCGATTGTCTCGGCGCGCGCCGAATCGAGTTCTTGAAGTATCTCGAAGAGTTCCTCGGGAGTTTTCCGCGAAAGTTCCATGCGCAGTGACGAGTTGGGCGGGGTATCGGGGAGCGCTTGATTTTCGATGAGCGCCTGAATCCAAAACCCCGTGCCGCCACAGACGATGGGGAGTTTGTCTCGACTTGCAATGTCTCCGATTGCCGTGCGCGCATCGCGGAGGAAATGCGAAATATTGTAGTCGTCATTTGGGTCGGCAACGTCAAGGAGGTGATGTGGAACGATCCGCTGCTCTTTCTTGGTAACCTTGCCACTTCCGATATCCATACCGCGATACACTTGCCGACTGTCGGTGGAGATGACTTCGCCGTTCCATTGCTTTGCCGCATCAATCGCCAGCGCCGACTTTCCCGACGAAGTCGGCCCGAGGATGACGACGAGCTTCGATGATTTTAATGTTGACATAAGAGCTTAATTCGTGTAGAAGAAAATGGATGAGTTAGGTTTCTGTTCCTTAACCCTGTTGCTATTTGCAACATTACTTGGAGACTTCGAGATGACCCCAGATCAAGTGGCAAGAGAGAATCATGAATTTTACTATGTAGCAGTAGCGATGAGTCTTTGTTCGACGGCTTTTCCTGATTTCGGTCAGGCAGTTGTTCATAGTCTCTACGACGAGAGCGGACTTGCTCAGTTTGGTGTTGAATTTTCTCATTATTCTGGCTACATTCGCATTGATACCTCACAAATTGGAGAATGTTTTCGCGAAGGACTGGCAAATGAAGTTTGGAGTGGAATCTTTGGTCGCATGGTGTGTGCAATACCATCCTCTGTTTCCGGTGAAATGAATACGGAAGTGGTCTTGAGAGAAGGTATTTATAGATTTACATTCAAGATCATTCAGTACGAGCGCGATGCAGAACATGGGTGGGAGATTATCGATGATCCGCTTCCTTTGCCTGATGATGAGAAGCTTGGTCGCGTTGTGAATCTTTGCATTACTATTGATCATAGTTAATTAAGTACGTGTTGAGAACTCCTCTCCTCGTCGGAGTTTCTAAAGGGACTCTGACGAACAAAACCCTATCACATCCCGGGCAGTGCGCTGCTTGGGATTTTTCTATCTCGTTTCTACTTTCGGGGTATTTTCTTTAAGAGTCTCAGTTGTTTTCGGTGTTGCATCAATAGAAAAATGGGTCTCTATCGTTTTTCCGCGGAGGCGGATGCAGACTTTTGTGTCTCCTGTGGGCAGTCGCTTTAGGGTGTCGGCGAGGTGTTCGAGAGTCTTTTCGGTGGCAGTGTCGTCGAGCGTTATGATGATGTTTTTGTTTTGAATGGTTTGATTGTTGGATGGCTGAATGGCTGAATGGCGTGATGGTTGAGTGGTTTTTGTTTCCTCGCTGTCTGTTGTCAGTTGCTTGTTGTCAGTGGTTTGTTGCGGGTTGTGAGTTGCCTCTCGCTCTTTGTCTGATTCTTTATTTTGTATTCCTAATTCTCCTACCGGTTCTCTCGGTTGTCCGTATTTTTTCCTTGTGAGGATCGCACGTTGCCAGGTCTCTATCTCTTGCGGCGAGATGCGGTCGGCGCGCTCGACCAGGATTGTTGGTGAGCCTTCTCGGAGGAAATCTTGACAGTGACAGTGACCATCTGTTCGGCGACCCAAAGGTACTCGGTCTGCTCGGCAATGCGCGGGAAGACGACGGCTTCGATCCGTCCGGTCGTATCTTCGACGGTGGCGAAGTACATCGTCTTCTGGTCTTTGGTATAGGCTTTTCGGAGCGCGGAGATGACGCCGCCCACCTGCGCGATCGCGCCTTCGGAGAGCTTTTCGACTTCGTGCACGGGCGTTGCGATTTCCGCAAGATATTCTTGGTAGTCGCTTGCCGGATGATCGCTCACATAGAGTCCGAGGAGTTCTTTTTCCCACTGGAGTTTTTCGTGCTTGGTGGCGGGGGCAACCGGCGTGAGGCGGATAGCGCTCTTTTCGATCGGCATGTCGCGGAAGAGGCTCATCGAATGCGTCGCCTTAGTCTTCTCGCTGTTCTTTGAGTACAACAAAATGGTGTCGACGCTCTCAAGGAGGCTCTTGCGTTCGCCGAAGGCGTTGAGTCCGCCCACTTTCGCGAGCGCTTCGATGGATTTTTTGTTGAGGTCTTTGGTGCGGACACGTTCGATGAAGTCGGTGAGGTCTTTGAATTTTCCGTTTTTCTTTCGCTCGCGAACGATTTCTTCGGTGACGGTCGCGCCCACATTTTTCACGGCATTGAGTCCGAATCGGACGCGCTCGACACCGTCGTCTCCGCGGATGACGGCGAATTCCTCGAAACTCTCATTGACCGATGGCGGCAAGACTTCGATACCCATGTCGCGCGTCTCGGCGACTTCGATCGAGACGCGGTCGGAGTTGCTCTGATCGCTTGTGAGCAGCGCCGCCATAAATTCCGCCGGATAGTGCGCTTTGAGATAGGCGGTTTGGTAGCCGATGAGTCCGTAGCAGGCGGCGTGAGATCGGTTGAATCCGTAACCGGCAAAGGGCTCGATGAAGGCGAAGACTTTTTCAGCGATAGTCTTTGAGATGCCTTGCTTGACGCAACCGTCGATGAATTTGATTTTCTGTTCTTTAATGAGCTCCAAAATCTTTTTCCCCATCGCTTTGCGGAGTACATCCGCTTCGCCCAGAGTGAATCCGGCAAGATCTTGCGCGATGCGCATGACTTGTTCCTGATAGACGGCGACGCCGTAGCTCGTGCCGAGTATGGGCTCGAGCTTTGGGTGAAGGTACTCGACGGTCTTGGTGCCGTGCTTCCCGGCGATGAAGTCCGGGATCCAGTCCATGGGACCGGGGCGGTAGAGGGCGACCATGGCGATGATGTCTTCGAGGACGGTCGGCTTCAATTGTTTGAGGTAGCGCTTCATGCCGTTTGATTCGAGCTGGAAGACGCCGGTCGTGTGCGCTTTCTGGAGAAGAGCAAAGGTTGCTTCGTCGTCGAGCGGGAGCTTATCCATAATGTCGGCGGTCGAAACGGTGTCGGGATTGAGTCCGAGTTTTTCGGCGAGGTGTTCGAGCTTGCCGAGCGCCTTCAAAATACGGATGGTGTCTTGAATGATGGTGAGGTTTTTGAGACCGAGGAAGTCCATTTTCAAGAGGCCGATTTTTTCGACGTAACTTGATTTGGTTGAAGAAGAGTATTGCGTCACGATGCCTTCTTTGGAACCGGAAATATTTTGAATCGGCGTGTATTCGGTGACCGGGTCTTTGGTGATGACGACGCCGCAGGCATGCATGGAGGCGTGCCGCGAGAGACCTTCTATCTTCTTGGCGACGTCGATGAGGCGTTTGGCGTCGGGGTCGCGATCGTAGAGCGCTTTGAAATCGGGCGCTTCTTGAAGTGCCTTTTCCATCGAGTGGAACTGTGGGATGAGCTTGGCGACGGTGTCGCAGAGGCTGTAGGAGAGTCCGAGGGCGCGGCCGGCGTCGCGAATCGCGGCGCGCGCCGCCATGGTTCCGAAGGTGATGATCTGTGCGACGTGGTCGTTGCCATAGCGTCGACGGACATAATTCAAGACATCGTCGCGGCGGTTGTCGGCGAAGTCCATGTCGACATCGGGCATAGAAATGCGCTCCGGATTGAGGAATCGCTCGAAGAGGAGATTGTATTTGATCGGATCCATGTTGGTGATGCCGGTCAAATAGGCGACGAAACTTCCGGCGGCGCTCCCTCTTCCGGGGCCTACGACGATGCCTTCGTGCTTTGCCCAGTTGACGAAGTCTTGAACGATCAAGAAGTACGAGGCGAAGCCAGTTTTCTCGATCACACCGAGTTCGTACTCCATGCGCTCGCGGTGCTGGTCGGTGATATCGGTACCGAAGCGCTTGGCAAGCCCCGCTTCGCAGAGTTCGCGCAGATAAGCTTCAGGAGTCTTGCCGTCGGGCACGTCGAAATGCGGGAGCTGGGTTTCTCCGAGTTTGATGTGAACATCACAGCGGTCCGCGATTTTCCCGGCATTTTCGATGGCCTCCGGAATGTCCTTGAAGAATGCCTCCATGTCTTCGGGCGAACGGAGCGAGAGGTCGAGGTGTCGAAGCGAGAGTCGGTTTTCGTCGGAAACTTTTTTGTTGTCGCGGATACAAAGGAGGATATCTTGGAGATCGCTGTCTTCGGGGCGGACATAGTGCACATCGTTCGCCGCGACGAGCGGAATGCCGGTTTCTCGCGATATCTGGACAAGTCCGGTATTGGCAACAATTTGATTTTCGTAGTCGCCGTGCGGTTGGAGTTCGAGGAAGAAGTTGCCTTTGCCGAAAATGTCTTCGTATTCGAGGGCTGCTTCCCGCGCGCGCTCTTCGCTTCCGGCGATGACGAGCGACGGCACTTCGCCGGTCACCGATCCGGAAAGAGCAATGATGCCCTCATGGTATTTCCGCAAGAGTGCCTTGTCGACGCGCGCTTTGTAGTAGAAGCCCTCGATATGCGACTCGGAGATGATCTTCATGAGATTCTGGTAGCCAGCTTGTGTCTCGGCGAGAAGGACGAGATTGGAGCGGCGGCGGTCTTCGATCGAGACTCGGCTCCTCATATTTGCCGTCACGTAGATTTCCGCACCGATAATCGGCTTCATGTCTCGTTCTTTTGCTTTGATCGAGAGCTCGACGGCGCCATAAAGCGCGGTGTAGTCGGTGATGGCAAGTGCGGTCATGCCGAGCTCTTTGGCGCGGTCAAGGAGCGCGTCAATGCGAGCAGGCGCGGTGAGAAGGCTATAGTGCGAGTGAACGTGGAGATGTGCAAAAGGCATGGAGGTCGTTAGTAAACGAAAACTCTGTGAAATTTTTACAACGTGATAGACTAAAATTGGATAGCGAGGGAATTTCCCTCACATAAAATCTTACCGTACCGAGCAGCGAGAGGGAAGTCTTGACAAGATTTTTTCATCGGAGTGTTTTGTGGTATACTCCTCCCAGTAGTTGTAGTAATTGAGAAATTATCGTTTTGCAACCGGAGGGAACTCTTTCTCGAAGGTTTGTCTCTGCGGAAACGAATATATAATTTGTAAAACAAAAACGTCATGTCGCTTCAGCTTCCTTCGAGATCGAACAAAGTGTTGTTCTGGTCTCTTGTTGTGCTTGCAATTGCAATGGTGCTTGCTGTCGCCTTTGCTCTCCGAGGGTTCAATCGCGAAATGGGGAGAGAGGATATGTCTGTGAAGATTTCAGATTCCCCTCAGGGTGATGTGACAACAGGACCTCTTTCCGAGGTTATGACCGAAGAAGTGTTGATGGATTGGAGGCGAGATGAGAAAAACCGCATTGTTATTACCGGAAAGGTTATAAATGTGCAGCCGATTCCTGAGCAGAAAGATGTGAAAGGTATGGAGCTTGAACTCCTTGTCTCTCCAACCATTGATCCGGCGATCTATGCCGCTCCGGACAAAGTCTATCGGTTCTTTCTCTCCGAACGGGACACAGAAGGGTTCTTTGAGGGCATGAAGCGAGATGACGTACTTTCCATTACCGCACAATCAGCTCCTATGGACGATGCATATGTGATTGCGGCAAAGATGGAGAAGAGGGAGGGTATGGAGGGGGAGGATTATCAATAGGGAGTTGGTTGTGAAGTATTGACACGAAGTCTTTAACTCTATCAAAGCTGCTATGAAGAAATTTTGTTCAAGTGCTACCTCTGTTTGGTTGAAGTGCTCTTATTTGAAGCGGGGAGGCATTGTTTTCATTTTTTCCCTCGGTTTTTTTTCTGCTGTGAATAGTGTACAAGCTCAGCCATACGGAAGTCTTGGTTGGTGTAGCGCCGCTCCTTGTAACGGGACACTTTCAGTGACTCGTCCCGGAAGGTCGTGTAGTCCTGGCTCTGGACCGGCCACTAATTGTCCCGCTGCGCTCGCTTGTAGACCGACTGACAGTATTTGGAGCAGTCCCTTTCCTTGTGGTCAGTGTGCGCCAGAATATTCAGGATCGGCAATATATGTTTGGGAAGGGAATGTGACGTGTGACTCTGGAGGGACTTCAGGTGGTAGTACTTCGGCTCGATGCGGACCGGCAGCAAAAAGCTATGCCTATACGGATACGGCGTACTCGGGTCTTCTCTGTGGAACAGGCTCGTCGCCTACTGTCGGGAATAATAATGTTCCTTTCCCAGCACCAGGTGCAACAGTGACGTGGACGTGTTTTAATAGCTCATCTCCATCGGTAAATTGTTCTGCATCTCGAGCATCAGCTCCTATCACCTGCGGGTCCGCCAATGGGGGCACATTCTCCTCCACATCTGGTCCTTCAGCAGCTAATCTTTGCAGTGACGGAAGTCGTCCAACGGTGTCTGCTCGCTATACTGGCAGTTACTGGACCGGTTGGTCATGGACTTGCGGAAGCAATACGTGCAGTGCAAATCTCTCGCCGGGTGTTTGTGGAAGCGCAAATGGCACGAATCGGTCTTCTGCTCCTTCAACAGCAACAGAACTTTGCCAAGCTGGATCGCCAAGTAGTGTCTCTGGATCTGGTCCGTGGACTTGGAGTTGTACCGGGACTTCGTGCCGCGCGGATAAAGCGGTGTCTTCCTGTACCCCAAACTGTCCAAGTCTGTCTGGATACTGCACGACTACTCCCGTTTACGATACAAACTGCGGAACGTATTGCGGAAATGGGACGGTGAATTGTTCGGTGTCGCGCTTCATTGTTTGCCCTGCATCGGTGTCGCTTTCGCCCAGTGGACAACAGCAACTTAATGCCAAATACTGGTCGTCTCTTTCCTACGCTCCGTCATGTTCGACCACAGGGTATTCGACGGTAACCACAAGTGCTGCGTGGTCGTCATCCGACACTTCAATAGCAACAGTGGATAACTCGACTTCGAAAGGATTGGTAACGGCCGGGAGTCCAAGTGTCACATCGACGGTCCCAATTCGTGCAATATACGGAACATCCTCAGCGACGAGCAATGTGACAGTGACAGCAGTATCTACGCCATCGGTGCCAACGCCTTCTTTGGTTGTTTGTCCGTCGAGTGCGTCGATTGCTTTGGGTCAAACAAGGTCAGATTTTACAGCGTGGTATCGGGCGGATGGTGTGGATATCACGTGTAGCAATCAGACAGGTACGGATCAGAACGTGACAAGCTCTGCCAGCTGGTCGAGCGCTGATCCTTCAATGGTCGAGGTGGTCAGTAAGGGATCTCTGAGAGGTGTTGATGTCACGTCCGATGTAGCGGTAACGGCGGCGTATAATACCCGTAGCGCGACGACGCACGTAGAGGTCGTTTGTACGCCGGACTCGACATGCGGAGGTGTGCGAGCGAATACGTGTACTGATGATCAGTGTCTTGATTCCTGCGGCAATACATACGATGGTACTAAAGACTGTCGTGAGCATTGGCAGGAGGTGGCGCCGTAAGTCATCAGTCGCGGGGAGGGTTCATCTCCGAAAGCAACGAGCTGCTCCTTGTGATTGAGAGGAGCGGCTTTTGTTTATTCTGACGTTTTCGGATATGCTGTGAAATATGAAAAATAGCTACGCAGAGAAAACGCATCTTCCAACATTCGAATATGAACAGCTGGCGGCAGCGTCTCACCGTGATGCCGTCGGGGTGGACGAGGCGGGGCGAGGACCGCTTGCCGGACCGGTTGTTGCTGCGGCAGCGCGGTATCGATCGAGTCGGCTCGGGTTTCCTTGTGGAGAGAGTAGAGAATGGCGGCTGGTTCGAGATTCCAAGACGCTCTCAGGGCATCAACGCGAAGAGGCATATCGGTGGATTCTTGCGAATTTCGAGGTTGGGGTTGGTGTGGTTGATGCGGAGACTATTGATCGGGTGAATATCCTTCAGGCAACATTCCTTGCTATGCGAATGGCTCTGGCGGATCTTTTGGAGAAGCGTATCGCGGGAAAACAAAACGGGATGCAAAATGTTCGTATATTGGTTGATGGCAATCGAGTGATCCCAAAAATCGAGTTTTCTCAAGAGGCAATCGTGCACGGAGACGCTCGATCGGTGTCTATTGCCGCAGCATCTATTGTGGCCAAGGTGACGCGTGATCGGAGAATGCGGGATCTCGACATCCTCTATCCAGAGTATGGATTCTCGAAGCACAAGGGGTATGGTACGGCAGCGCACCTCTCGGCACTCCAGCGGTTTGGGCCGTGCCCGATTCATCGGCAGTCATTTGCGCCGGTTGTGCGAGCTTCCCGGGAATTTGCAAGAAATTAAGAATTCTGATAGACTCTGAGTCAAGTGTTTTCCATTGAGAATATCCTATGTCGGTACCGAAACAGCGGCATTCCAAAGCTCGGCAGGCTCGCGGGCGCGTTCGCTATGTAAAGTCCGTAAAGAATAGTGTGGCTTGCCCGAAATGTGGGGCGAGCATTTCGTCACACCGTGTGTGTCCGAAATGCGGCTTTTACAAGAATCGAGAATACGTAAATACGCTGAAAAAAGCGTCGGCATCGACAAAAAAAGAGCAGCAGTAATTGCTCTCGAGCCTTAAAACAAGGGTCTCTTCTGATGGTTTCTTGAAATATGGCGAATCGGCATCTTCAACGATCGGTAGCAATGCAGGCGCTTTTCGAATGGGATTTTCGGAAGCGGAGCGATGCTGAGATGGCCGATATTGTGCGCCGGAATCTCGAGGAATTCGCCCCCGGGCTCGAAGACGCCTCATTTACGCGTGTTTTGGTTGAAGGGGCGTTAGCACATCGCAAGGTTATCGATCAACTCATTGAGAAGTGTGCGCCCGAGTGGCCCCTTGACCAGGTGACGGTGATCGACCGTAATGTGCTTCGACTCGGTATTTTTGAGTTGCTCTATGGTAATTACGACGAAGTGCCACCCAAGGTCGCGATTAACGAAGCTATCGAGTTGTCCAAGACATTTGGCAGTGACAGCTCCCCGCGGTTTATCAATGGCGTTTTAGGCACTATCTATCGTGAGATGGGGGAGCCAATGAAGGACGACTCAAGCGAAAAACGTCGTGCTGCGCTGAAACTCAAAGAATTGGAGGAACATCCGGGAGACATGAAAACCGAACCGATCGATTCGGATGACGCGGAGTGAAGTTGCGTGTTTGGCGGCGAGTACTTGAAAGTCGGAAGGGGTGGTAAACAGACTCTAGAAGTCATCAGCGTGTTAGCGTGTCGAGATCTCTTCGTGCTTCAGTTGGGACGATAGAGAATCAATCAGAGTGATAAGAAAATAGGGATGGCAGAACTTAGGGATAACAAAAGGATGTTGTGTTGTCATGAGATAAAGATAAATTGTAATATTTTCCCGGCATGAGCTGGGCATTCTCTGGGGTTTTTCGAGAGTGTCGCGCTTTTCCTGGGAGATATCTTCGGTATGAAAGAATTCGACAAGGTGGAAATTGCTCGTATGCTGGGCGCGGAGATTCGAAAGCCCGAATATTTTCAGACAGCGTTTACTCACCGCTCTTATATCAATGAGCATCGGAATTACCCGCTTGATCACAATGAACGATTGGAGTTTTTGGGCGATGCGGTACTTGAACTTGTGGTGACCGAATATCTTTTTCACCAATATCCCAATCCCGAAGGGGAGCTCACGAGTTGGCGCGCCGCCCTGGTAAATGGCGAAATGCTTGCCCGTGTCGGCGCTGAGCTTGGCATTGAACCGTTTCTCATGATGAGTCGGGGCGAATCGAAGGATACGGGACGGTCACGCCAGTATCTGGTTGCCAATGCTATGGAGGCTATTATCGGGGCGCTCTACCTCGATCAGGGCTACGATGCTGCCAAGAGCTTTATTCTTCGGGTTATCGTGAGTCACCTGCCGGAAGTTTTTGAACAGAGGCTGTACGCTGATCCGAAGAGCGAGTTTCAAGAACAAGCGCAGACGCGCCTCAGTATGACGCCGTCCTATCGGGTGCTTTCGGAATCGGGACCTGACCATGACAAATGTTTTACGGCCGGTGCCTATATCGGCGATGATTTGGTCGCCGAAGGGACGGGGAGTTCCAAGCAAGAGGCACAGCGCGAAGCGGCCAAGAACGCCCTCAAGAAAAAGAGTTGGTAATACCGATCTTTCGGCGCGATGCGGTTTCTGATATACTGAAGATACGGGTGGAAAACTTGTTTGAGGGATTGCAATACCAATACCATCGTCATGGAAACGGAAAAAAAAGAAAAGACTCAATCAAGATGGTTTTTCGGGGTCTTTTTCTTTTTGGTAACTCTTTCGATTTTTGCGACTTTCTATCGGGTGTTTATTGCGAAGGACTATTTGGTGGACATAGAGGTGTCGTGTTCTCCGGAGAGGGCGGCTTGTTTTGCTCGAGATATCTGCGATACCGACGATGAGTCGTGCGGAGAGGATGATATTCCGATTGAAACGTCATATTACAAAATCGTTGAAAGGAAAGCCTACAATTTTCCGGAGACATGCGCCTCCGGAACCCTTGATTCGCCGGAGTGTGCTGATTTATCCTGTCGTCTGGGAGAAATAGATTGTACGGAGACCTACTGTTCCGATGAAACAGTGCCGGAAGGTGAGACCTGTGTCGGCCCGGGATTTGTCCTGGAAGACTCCGAAGGTGCAACACTACCGAATGATTCGATGGGAGAGGGTGGTGAAGATAGCGAAGATGGTGCCGCAGGCAGTGGCACTGGCAGTGAAATTTCTCCGGAAGCGGGAATGGATGAAGAGGGTGGAGCTGTACAGATGAACTAGGTGGATTCGGATTGATTTGACAGAATTTCTGAAATGTTTTCTCTATGGTGAAGTGGAAATATTCGCTAAACAGAAGGGAACGGTTGGGATTTTCCCGAATATAAAGGCTTTTCAAATGGACATATTTGTCCATTTTTTTTGACTTTTATTATTGACATAAACAAATATTTATTGTAAAAAGTAAAGTTTACGAGGAATTATCATGAAGAAATCAGGATGTTTTTCTGTGGTAGGTGAGATGATTTGAAGCGAACGAGAAAGAGAAAGGGGGATAAACCTTTGGACAAAAGAAGTGAGTAGTCGTGATTTCATGGCTTTCATGGGGGCATTAGCGGGAGTGATTTCTCTGCTTGCTTATATTCCTTATATTTCCTCGATTATTCGAAGGAAGACTGTCCCAAGTCGAACGTCATTTTGGATATTATTCTTCGTGGGGTTGGTTACATTATTAGCATATAAGGGGTCTGGCGCGTCCAATACCCTTTTTTTTCTTATCGGAGATTTGGTTGGATGTTTCTTGATTGCCCTCCTGAGTCTTCTTTATGGAAAGGATGGGACGCAGACTTTTGACAAGCTTTGTTTTTTTGGAGCCATTGTGAGTTTGGGATTGTGGTTTTTCTTCCAGGAATATCCTTCGGTGGCGCTTATATCGAGCTTGTCGGTTGAGTTTGTTGCCATGATTCCTATTTTGAAAAAAGCGTACTTAAATCCGTTTGAAGAAGATATAACAACATGGCTTCTTTCTTTTGTTGCGGCAGTCATGAATATTTATGCGATAGAGACGTGGAGCTTTCTTGTTGTTCTTCTTCCGTTTTATGAGTTTGCGATTGTTGGAATGATCGTTCTGTTTCTTTCGAGAAGAAGGAAAAGCAAGGTTCCTTTGAATGACATCGCACCGCATCTAAAAATGGTTCGACTGGTAAGATATTGAATATGACTGATAATGACATTGATTTGAAGGAGAGTCTAAGGAAAGAAGTCCAGAAAATATATACTCCGTTGTCTGTTGCAAAGGAAGAAATTTGGAAAAGATGGGGAAATAAAGAGCTGCAAAAGAATGTGAGTGAGTTTTTGGGCATTAAAGCTGAACGATTTTTTAAAGAAAGTCCGGTCGCCTGTTTGGGGAGGAATATTGTGAGTCCTACTATGGAGTTTAGCTATTTCTTGGAATTAGCCAAAGAGATAGATCTTGAACCTCTGGTTATAGAACATGTTAAAGATAAGTTTGTTACAGAAAACCCGGATAAGTACTATTTAGCGAAATTGTATTTTTACAATAAGAACGGAAGGAAGAATGATAGGAACATTGACACTGATTTTATCAACGCCATTGATTTCAATAAATATCAAGGAGAAAAAATATGTAACATAAATACAATGTGGGGAGAGAATCTTGTTGATTTTCAACATAGAATTTCTCATGACTTATTTCCTAATCACTGGAGGAAAAGTATCGATATATCGGAAATACTGGATTTAAATCACAAGGGGTTGAGTCAGTGTTACGATAAATATCTAGCTCTTTTTATCTTCGGAGGCGTGTTGTTCGAAAACTTCTTGTTAAGTAAAAACATCAAGGACTTTACACATAGAGTTGTGGTCCCCGCATTTGCCAAACTTGAAAAACTTTTTGGCATTAAGCCTCTTATTGTTCCTTTATCTTCAATAGAGGATCAGGATGACTTGTATTGGTGGTGTTATCCAACTTTAATTAAAGATGATATTATGGAACATATAACAATTGGTGGAGCAAAGTACAGGAAGATACATCACGGAGAGTTTAAGAATGCTCTTATAAAGCTTAAACCATCAAGGATAGTACCAACTGGAGTGGGTGTTTTTGCTGTTAGAAACCTAAGCAAGGGAATTATAATTGGTGATGTAAGGTTTTTAAGCGAAGACTTTTTTCTTACTCGAAATGACTATGAAAAGGTAGACCAGGAATCAAGGGGTGTAATAAAAAACTTCTGCATCCCAACTCCTGACGGTTTCTTTGCTCCTAAAGATGTTAATTATCTCTCTATCCCTTGGTATATCAATCATTCTTGTGATGGCAATGTTGGGTATGATAAAAATGGAAATTTTGTTACCATAAAAAACATTAAAAAGGATGACGAGCTCTCCTACGATTATGGATTAGCTGTGTCGGATCCTGGTTTTAAATTATATTGTAAGTGTAGATCAAAAAAATGCAGGAAAGTCATTACCGGGAATGATTGGAAGAATGTTGAATATCGAAAGAAAAACTATTCGCATATGACCCCAGAGCTCAAGGAACTCATAGAGAAAACATATAAAGATTAAAGTTATATGGCATACAATTTGGTGACAAATATAGAATCTTGTTATGTATATATAAAAGATGCTCCTTTCGGTTTGATCTATTACTCGCATATTCCAACAGGAATTGCAGCGTTGTCTATAGGATTGTTTGTCTTTTACAGCAACAGAAAGTTTTTACTGAACAAGCTACTCTTTCTTTTCTCCCTCACCTTTTTTTTCTGGTCATTTGCTGATCTCGTTACGTGGACGTATAGCTACAATAGCGTCTACACGATGTTTGCGTGGTCGTTATTGGGCGTTACAAATGTTCTACTTTTTGTCGTGAGCCTATATTTCACGTATGTCTTTCTCGATAGGAGAGATGTAACATCTTCGTTAAAATTGATTTTTGGCGCATTATTGCTTCCAGCTATTGTAATTACACCTACCTATTTTAACCTGGGCGAATTTAGTAATATTGATTGCTCTCCAATTGAGGGGGATTACTTTAATTACTACCAGTACTTCATTAATGGTTTAGTGGTTATATGGATTGTTTTCCTATCATTTAGGAGGTATAGATTAGCGGGAAAAGAGCTTAAGAAACAAATAATGCTTTTTTCCTTTGGCATGAATTTTTTCTTAATGCTGTTTCTTTTGGCAGGGGTTTTGGCTCCTTACCTGTATGGACTTGGTGTTGTAAATGATTACAGAATTGAGTCTATGGGCATGTTTGGAATGCCCATTTTTCTTGGCCTCCTTGCGTACCTCATCGTTCGATATCAGGCATTCAATGTAAAAATTATTGCAACACAAGCATTAGTGGTGACACTGGCGATATTGATTGGCTCACAGCTTTTCTTTATCAGGTCGCAGATAAATTTCATACTTACATCAATTACATTTCTCCTGTCTGTTCTCTTTGGCATTCTCCTCATCCGTTCTGTGAAGAATGAAATTCGACGGAAGGAAGAGCTGCAGATTGTGACGGACAAATTGGCGGCGGCGAATGTGGAGCTCAAGCGTCTTGATCAGTCGAAGCCGGAGTTCATTTCGATCGCGTCGCATCAGTTGCGGACGCCATTGACGGCAATCAAGGGATTTGTCTCGCTTTTGCTTGAAGGATCGTACGGCAAGGTGCCGGCACCGATCACGGATGTACTCGATAAGATTTATACGGCAAATGATCGAATCGTGCACTTGGTGGAAGATTTGCTCAACATTTCCCGTATGGAATCGGGGCGGCTCAAGTACGAGTATGCAGAGGTGAATATTCCGGAATTCTTGGATGAACTTCGCGATACGTTTGCGATCGTTGCCAAGAAGAAGGGTTTGGAGTTGACATTTGAGACGGTGACAGACTCGATCAAGCCGGCATGGGTGGATCGACAGAAGGCCTTCGAAGTAGTCTCGAATCTTATCGACAATGCGCTCAAGTATACGGCTGCCGGGAGTGTCCGGGTTCGCACGGAGGATGCGAGCGGTTTCATCCGTATCTCCGTGACGGATACAGGCGTTGGCATTGATTCCGATATGATGTCCGCCTTGTTTCAGAAGTTCTCTCGCGGCAAGGAGAGCGGCAAGATGCACGTGAGCGGCACCGGTCTCGGACTCTATGTCGGGAAGTCCATGATCGAGGCGCAAGGCGGCCACATCGGCGTCACCTCCGAAGGCACCGGCAAAGGCTCGACCTTCTTCGTGGAATTACCGGTGAAGCAAGGGTAATTCTTTCAGATATCAAGAGTCGTAATATTGACAGAGAATCTCTTATATGATACCCTACCGAAGGTAGGAAGCAGGGGATAGATAAGCAGAAGTGAGACCTATGAATTCCAGATACTGCCAGATGAATACGTGGGGACATACCGGCGTGGATATACGCGGCGGCGTTTTTGCGTCGCCAATCGCCAGTTCTATTCTGTTAAGCCGTGATTATCGAAATTTCTCTTGTCCGTCACTCTTTCGATAAAATATATCCTCTTGGAAGGTTTCCCGGCTCAACAGAAGAGTCGGGTTTTTTGTTGAGAAGAAGTTCTTTAAAACATCAAGCTCACAGTAAGAGGAGGTGAGAGTATGCGGAGTTTACGATCAAATATTTGGAAACTCTATGCCATAAAAGGTTTGCGCAGCTGCATGTTTGAGATGCCGATTATCGTTCTCTTTTTCCGGGAGAATGGACTGTCGATGCAGGACGTGTTTGTTTTACAGGCACTCTTTTCTCTAGTGACGATCGTGCTCGATGTACCGACAGGACACTTTTCGGATATGTTTAGTAGGAAGGTGTCGATCGTTATTGGGGGAGGCGTTTCTGCGTTTGGTTTCGCGGTTTATTTCGTATCTTCCGGATTTTGGGAGTTTCTTATTGCGGAAACCATGCTTGGCGTTGGTATGAGTTTTGTGTCAGGAGCGGATTCAGCAATGCTTTATGACACGCTTCTTGTTTTGAATCGGGAAGGGGAATATCGTCGTCGAGAGGGGGCGAACAGCAGTACTGGTCTTTTGTTGGAAAGCGTAGCAAGTATTATCGGCGGATTTCTTGCAGTGGCAAGTCTTCGGCTGCCGATTCTCTGCGATGTGCTTGTCTCGATTTGCATTATTCCTGTAGCGCTTATACTCGTTGAACCCCCGCTACACCGTGAGATATCTCAAAAGAGTAGTCTTGTAATCATGTGGGCAACGGTGCGATACGCACTCTATGCCCATGCGGAGATTAAGTGGCTCATTCTCTATTCATCCATTGTGAGCACGTCAACTCTCACTATGGTGTGGTTTATTCAGCCATATCTCGTAGTAACCGGTGTTCCAATTGAGTGGTTTGGCATTGTTTGGTCCGTACTTATGGGAGTGGCAGCATTCTTCTCATGGTATGCACACTTTGTGGAACGAGTTATCGGACGGAAGCGGTCATTGATTCTCCTCGTTGCCTTGCCTGTATTTGGCTACGGGTTGATAGCTTCAGTGTGGCATGTTTGGTCTGCTATATTTCTCGTGTGTTTCTATATCACGCGCGGCATTCTGAATCCGGTGCTTTTGGACTATATCAATGGCCTGATTTCTTCCGATGTTCGAGCCACCATTCTGTCTGTGAAAAACCTGGTTGGTCGGTGCGTATTTGTCATTGTTGGTCCTCTTGCCGGATGGGCAAGCGATGCCTATTCGCTCCAATTGGCACTTCTGTTGTCCGGAATCATCTTTCTGTTCTTTGGCGGAGTAATTCTTCTTGCTATGTGGAAGAAAAAAATCCTGTAAAGAGAGGTGGGCACCTCAAAAAAGCGGCGAGGCATTTCAAAACAATGCCAGCCGCTTTTTCCTTGTCTTTCTGTGTGTCCCTGGCAGGAATCGAACCTGCGGCCTTCTGGACCGGAACCAGACGCTCTATCCACTGAGCTACAGAGACGGGAATGGATGATTGGTATGAGGGGTGGAGCGGATTGCGTTGCGATGTTCGAAACCCTCCGAACAGTATACTTTCTCCGGGGGGTATTGTACAATAGGGGCACGGAAAACAGATGATTCCCGGTCTTTTCCGGCACTGAGACGCTATGGATGTAAGTATTATTTTGGTGAATTATCGAAGCCGAGAGAAAACTCGGAACTGTCTTTTTTCTTTGAAAAAAGCTGATCTGTCGGGGATTTCTCATGAAATCATCATAGTTGACAATAGTGAGGCGGACGATTTCGGCAAGGAATTTCGCCAGGAATTCCCGGAGGTGATCTTTGTGCGAAATGAGACAAACAGCGGCATGGGGAGCGGAAACAATCTGGGTGCTCGACAGGCGCGAGGGAGTTTCCTTCTTATCCTCAATCCGGACACAATCGTTCGTCCGGATGCGATTCGACAGCTCTTCGATATGATGAAGAATCACGAGGATATGGGTATTGCCGGGCCGAAGCTTCTCAATCCGGATGGCACGCTTCAGTATTCGTGTCTGCGTTTTCCGAAAGTGTGGACGCCGATTCTTCGGCGCACGATTCTTGGACGATTTGCGCCGCATCACCTCGGAAGATATCTCATGACGGATTTCGATCACCAGCAGACGAGAGATGTCGATTGGATGATGGGATCGTGTCTTTTGATTCGTGCCGACCTCTATCATTGTATCGGAGGGTTTGATGAGCGGTTCTTTATGTATTTTGAAGACATTGATCTGTGCCGGCGCGCTTGGCGGGAAGGTCTGCGCGTAGTGTATTGTCCTGATGCTATCGTGGTGCACGATCATGCTCGCGGGAGCGCCCGTTCTCGGTGGTTTATCGCACCTTTTACGAGTCGCTTAGCGCGTGAACATATCCGATCATGGATAAAATACGCCGTTAAATGGCGATTCCAGTGAAAATGTAGCTCACTATGTTTATGGTCGACAGCTTGCATGTTTCCTTATTGGGACCTAGAGTGAAAGGAATGTACCTGTGCGATAAGGCAAAGGGGCGATAGGATGTGTAGCCGTATATTTATGGCACGAGTATTATTGGTTGAAGATGATCCGATGATCTCGGAGATTTATCAGCGGAAGTTCTCCGCTGCCGGGTTTGAAGTGCGCATTGCCGCTTCAGGGAAGGCTGTTTTGGATATTTTGCGGACAGAATCATTCGACCTGGTGCTACTCGATATTGTCTTACCGGAGATGAGCGGAATGGAGATTTTGGAAAAGCTTCGCAATCCGAAAAACGGCTACAATTCCGATATCAAGATCGTGATGTTTAGTAGTTTGAGCGAGAAGGATGACCGGGATCGGGCCGTAGCTCTTGGTGCGAGCGGCTTTATCTCGAAAACGGAAGTTTCTCCCTCCGAACTGATTGTTGAGGTGACGCGATTTTTGCATCAGTTTGAAGCGCAAGCAAGCAGTACGGATCGGAAAGGGATATCCATCTCAAACGTCCCGAATATATCAGCGTGAGGCGCTTCGATGTTTGAAGGGGAGAATGTTTAATCAATAAATGATCGGTATGGATATGGAACGAACACTTATCGCGGAAGCCCCGAAGCATATTGGTAAGAAAATCCAACTCAAAGGCTGGATCAATATGCGTCGCGATCACGGAAAAATCGTCTTCTTCGATATGCGCGATAGAAGTGGGACGGTGCAGCTGGTGGTGATTCCGGATCATGAAATGGCGTATGCCGCATCAAAAGAGTGTCGGAACGAATGTGTAATCGAAGTAACCGGTGTGGCGAAGCTCCGACCGGGCGGTGCGGAGCGGTCGACAACGTCAGGGAGCATAGAAGTGGAAGTTGAGACGCTGCGAGTGCTCTCTGTTCCCGAGAGTCCGCTGCCGTTTGAAGTTGCCGAAGGCGGTCTTGAGAATCTCCACCTTGATACACTGCTCAATAATCGCACCTTTTCTCTTCGGAATCGAAAGACACAGTCGATCTTTCGACTGTACGGTCTGCTTCTCTCATCGTATTCCGAAGCGCTGCGATCGAGAGGGTTTCTCGAAGTGAAGACGCCAAGGATTGTCAACGCGGCAACGGAAGGCGGAGCAAACTTTTTCAAGATAAAATACTTCGACCGGGATGCGTTCTTGGCACAGAGTCCGCAATTTTACAAGCAGGCGGGCGCGAGCGTCTTCGAGCGAGTGTTTGAAATCGGTCCGGTATTTCGTGCGGAGCCTCATTTCACAACGCGGCATGTGAACGAATATATCAGTCTCGATGCTGAGATGGCGTTTATCGAGAATGTCAGTGACGTGATGGGCGAGCTTGAAAGCATTCTTTTTGAAGTCTGTGAGAAAATAGGTGAGAAGGGAAAAGAAGAGCTTGAACAATGGGGTGCGGCTGTTCCGGAGCGCGTGCCGATTCCGCGCATGAAGCTGACGGAGGCGCTCCATATTCTTGAGAAGGAATACGGAAAAAAGATGGAAAATGGAGAAATTGACATCGATCCCGAGGGCGAGCGAATGATCTGCGAGTATGTGAAGAAGGAAACAGGCTCTGATTTTGTTTTCCTGACGCATTATCCGACGGCGATTCGTCCGTTCTATACCATGCCAAGTCAGGATCCGCAGTTTACCGAGAGTTTCGATCTGCTTTTCCGCGGACTTGAATTGGTGACAGGGGGACAGCGCATCCATGAGTATCAGAAGCTCGCTGATTCCATCAGACGGCGCGGTATGAACCCGGATGATTTCTCAAATTACCTTGACACCTTTCGTTACGGGTGTCCTCCGCATGGCGGTTGGGGTTGGGGATCGGAGCGTACCATTCAACAGCTTTTGGGGCTTCCCACCATCAAACAAGCGGTTCTCTTCCCAAGAGACGTGAAGCGCCTCACTCCGTAGGGATTGATATATTCTTTATGTCTGATGTCGGAATAAGGAGGGAGGTTGAACGATATTTTCAGGATGTTCTCAGTGAACATTCTGAAGAGATCCGGTTTCTTCGGAACTATTTTGGTATTAGTGAAAAGCAAATAAAATCGGCATGGGTGTATTGGGACACTGCTATCCGAGAGTATTCAAATGAAGTGTATAGTTCCGAATCCTTGCGATTTGCAATGCATTTGCATAACTATCTACACGGGAGCTGGCATGAAAAACGCCAGGAGATTATCTGGAGGTATTTGCAAGACACTGATTTGAGTTCCGTTTGTGAAATTGGATTCGGTGTTCCTCAAAGATATGTTCGATATCTTCTACAGGGTAAGCAAACAAAAAGAATTGTACTGGCTGATTTTGAAGTTTCCAGTATTAAGTTTGCACAAGCGGTTCTTTCTTTCTGGGAAGAATTATGGAAAGAGAAGGTGAGCTTCTTACAATTTGATATGAATAATGATGATTTTCCTCATGAGCATGAAACGTATATTCTCCAAGATTCCATTGAACATGCTTTTGACCCAACATCAACACTACGCCGATTCGTATCGTCAATTAATACTTCTTCAAATATACTTTTTTCCTTACCTATTGAAATTGAAAATCCTATCCCGGAACATCATATATATTGGAAAGATGAATCTCAGGTTATCGCATGGCTTGAGAGTTGCGGTCTGATGGTTTCTCGATACGAAGTAATAGCGATGGATCGGAAAGTGGATATCTTTGCACGTTCACTCCATCGTGATTTTCGAGAGATTGTCGTGCAGACGAAGAAGGGAATATAGAGGAAGCTTGCAAGCGCGTGGTCGAGTTGTCCGGATTTTATAGATGTAGTCGCATCATCTTCTCCTTGTTCCTTTGGGGTATTTTTGATACGGTGAATCAAGGACGTATTCGTCTGGGATTTTTTTGCGCAATGATATGGAATCGGGTGCGGCCAACTCTTTAAAGAATCGGTATCGGCGCCGCCGGAAGCAGGTGTCCGATATGGTATTCGGGCGGTTTTCGCAGGATATCGGTATTGATTTGGGGACCGCGAATACGCTGGTTTACGTGCGAGGGAAAGGGATTGTGATCAATGAACCGTCGGTTGTGGCAGTGAATCAGCGGACGGGGCAAATTCTTGCGATCGGGCGCGATGCCAAGCGCATGGTAGGAAAGACACCCGGGCATATTGTAGCAACGCGCCCCTTGGTCGACGGTGTGGTGAGTGATTTCGAAATCACGCAGCAAATGCTCCGATTTTTCATTAACAAGGTGCACGATAGCGGCTTCGCATTTCTTCGTCGGCCAAGAGTATTGGTGGGCGTGCCATCCGGAGTGACGGAGGTGGAACGGCGCGCGGTGATTGAAGCGACGATGAATGCGGGTGCTCGCGAAGCGTTTTTGATTGATGAGCCGATGGCGGCGGCGATTGGAGCGCGGTTACCGGTTATTGAAGCTTCGGGCAATATGGTGGTCGATATTGGTGGCGGGACGACAGAGATCGCGGTGATTTCTTTGGGAGGTGTGGTAGTGTCTCGGAGTCTTCGTATTGCGGGCGATGAGATGAATGAGGATATTGTGCGATATGCGCGCGACGCCTTCAATCTTCTGATCGGAGAGAAGACAGCCGAAGAGGCGAAGATCGCTATCGGAAGCGCCTACCCGCTTCGAGAGACGATGACCCACTCCATTCGCGGTCGCGATCTGGTGAGTGGCTTACCGAAGGAAATTATCGCAACCGACGAACAGATTCGCGAGGGCCTTTCGCATTCCATTCGGATTATTGTAAATAATATCAAAACGATTATCGAAGAGACGCCGCCGGAATTATTGTCGGATATATTCCAGCGGGGGATCATTCTGGCCGGCGGTGGGAGTTTGATTCGAGGGCTTGATCGCCTGCTTGCTAATCAGACCGGTATACCGGTGCGCATGATGGAGGATCCGCTGACGGCAGTAGTGCGTGGTACGGGGGTTGTGCTTGAGGATATGGAGCGCTTGCAAGAAGTGCTGGTTGAAGATCACCGAGGCACGCCGCTTCGATAAGAAACGGATCTGTTGCATGCGCGTATTGCTCTTCGTCCGGTCCGATCTTCTTTTTTCTATTTTCATTTTCCATCATTCTTTTTTTGTCTTCTATTTTTCTCTTCCTGCAATGTTCCGCACTCTCTGGAGAAACAAGTTCGGGAAACTCGCGATTATTATTGTCGGGTGTCTCATGGTGTACCTCTGGAATTCTCCATTTATCGCATTCTCTGCGAGAACAGTATTCGGCGCGATTGCATTCCCGGCACAGAACGTGACGGCGTTTGTCGGATATCATGTGGGGCATCTCGCATCTTTCTTTGCATCTATCGGGACGCTCAAGAAAGAGAATGAACGTCTATCGGAAGAAAATACGAATCTCAAAGCCGAAAATGTCGCGCTTGCCGATCAATCAAGAGAGAATGAAATGCTTCGGCAAGAGCTGCAGCTTGCGCCACGGAATACATTCAATCTTCTTTCGGCGGAAGTGATCGGTCGGGACGATGTGTCGTCCGGTGGAGCTGTACTGATCAATAAGGGAACAGCTTCCGGAGTTGAGAAGGGTATGGCGGTTATTGTGGGCTCGGGGACGTTTATCGGGCGAGTGATAGAAATGACGCCGTTTTCTTCTCGCGTACTTCTGGTTTCTGATTCCGGAAGCGCCATAAATGCGGTGGCAGGGATGCATGAGGCGCGAGGCGTAGTGCGTGGTGAGTACGGATTGGGACTCGTATTGGATATGGTTTTGCAGTCGGATACGCTTGTTTCCGGAGACGAGGTGATCACCTCGGGTCTTGGCGGAGATATGCCGCGCGGATTGCTTATCGGATCAGTAACGTCGATCGAGCCGTCCGCCGACCGATTGTTTCAGCGCGCAACGCTTGCATCTCCGATTCGTCTCGATCGAATACGGTTTGTGTCCGTCATTGTGAATGCGAAGTCATGAAACCGGCTCTTTTTCGTGCGGCATTTTTGTTTGCTGGCGCTTTGGTTCAAGTGTCTCTTTCGAATACAATTTTTCTTTCGCCGGTTGCCTCGCCCCCCATTCTCCTTGCCCTGGTTGTCTCGATCACTCTTTTCCGAGGGTTTTCCGATTCGTGGAGGTGGGCGATTCTCTCCGGGCTCTTTCTCGACGCGCTTACTCTCGGGAGACTCGGTCATGCGTCGATAGAATTCGTTTTGTTTGCGGCTATTCTCAGTCTCACGTCGAAAGAGATTCTTTTTGAATACCATGCCGGTCGAATTTTGTTACTTGGTGCTTTGATGTGGCTTTTTGAAGGTGCGTATCGCCTTATTGAAGTTCTCGCTTTCCCTCTCGTTTTTGATCAAAGTGTCTCTCTTTCAGCGTTCTTCTCCGGTGTGCACTGGACGGAAATTCCGATATCGCTGCTCATTTCGATTGGCGTATGCGCTCTCGCATTACCGATCACCTTTTCTTTTGAACGGTATTTGGATCTTTTTGAACGCGCCAAGATTGGTCGCCGGCGATAGAGAGTCGACGGATATTTGTGTGTCGTGCCGTATGCGCTAAAATAGGATCATGAAGATAGGTATAGATATTAGGAATATCGGCAGGCAAAGAACCGGGGACGAGGTAGTTTTTTTAAATTTGGTTCGGGAACTTTTGAAATTGGATACGAAGAACGAATACCTTCTCTTTCTGGACTATAGAACAGACGAAGAGCTTCGCGAGCTTCGGATGCGGCTCAGTGCGATTGACGGTCGGAAAGGGGTACGGTTCATCAGTCTTCCGGCAAGCAATAAGTTCGACTGGAATGCATGGTGGTTGCCAAGGTATCTTCGCGCGCATGTGGTCGACGTGTACCACACGCAGTATATTGTGCCGTTCTTCGTTCCGCGTCGGACAAAAGTAATAACACATATACACGACGTGTCGTTTCGGGCATACCCGGAGTATATCGGTTGGTTTGATCGTTGGTTTTTGAGCCTGCTAATTCCTCGAAGCATTCGTCGTGCTGATATAATTGTGACTCCTTCGGAGTTTACGAAACGGGAAGTTGCAAAATATTACTCTGTGCCGGAAGAGAAGATGGTTGTGATACACAATGCCGTCGCACCGGGATTTTTTTTGGAAGAAATGGAAGTGATGGACAGAGGACGAGAGGATGCGGTGCGGGACAAATATCGCCTTCCACAGCAGTTCCTTCTCTATGTCGGAACCTTGCAGCCGAGAAAAAATATCCCGCTGTTATTGGAAGCGTTCGATCATTTTCGAAAACGCTGTCAGTATGAAGATGTCAAGTTGGTGCTGGTGGGCAATCGAAATGGGCATCATTTCGATGTTCGAATTGATGAGACAATTTTGCAGTTGGGGATAGGACGCGAGGTATTATTTCCCGGATTTATCGAGCAGGAGGATCTCCCGATTGTGATGCGTCTTGCAATGCTTTTTGTTTTCCCATCGTACTACGAGGGCTTCGGCATCCCCATTCTTGAGGCGATGAGTCAGGGTGTTCCGGTTGTTGCCGCGGATATTCCCGCCCTTCGGGAAGCGGGGGGCGATGCGGCGTTGTTTGTGCCTCCGCAAGAGAGTGGACGTTTCGCTGACGCACTTCAAGAGGCATGTCTCTCCGATTCGGTTCGGACGACGCTCCGAATGAAGGGATACGAGCAAGCGCAACGCTTCTCCTGGGAGCGAAGTGCTCGAGACCTTCTTGCTGTCTACGAGAAAATATGTTTTCATAAAAGGATGGATCATTAGTTTCCAGTCTTTCTCTTCTTTTTGTATTCTTCATACACTATGAGCTCGAGTTCTTTTGGGACATCGTCAAGTTTTTCGTCGTCTCGACCGTCCGCATCCTCTCCTCGTCCGACAGGAGTGCCAAAAAAGAAGATGCGACGTTGGGTGAAGGTGTTGCTCTGGACAGTGGGTATCCTGTTGCTTCTCGGAGGTATAGCTTTGTGGAAAGCAAACTCGATTGTGAGTCGCATTGCTCCCAATGGAAGTATTCTCTCGAATATCGTAAATTCCCTGCCGGGTGTCGAGAAAAAACTCTCCGGTGAGGATGAAGGACGAATCAATATCGCGCTTCTTGGCATGCGTGGAAAGGGTGTTGAGGGCGGAGGTCTCCTCGCGGATACGATCATGGTTTTGTCTTTTCATCCGAAGAGCGGCGAGGGCGATACGGCGCGTGCCTCGCTCGTCTCAATTCCGCGCGACCTCTATGTGACCGTTCCCGGCACCTCGGACAAACAAAAGATAAATGCGGTGCATGCCTACGGTGAAGAGAAGGGCGATGGCCAGGGTCTTGAAGCGATGAAGACGATTCTCTCTGAAGTGACCGGACAACCGATTCAGTATGCCGCCTCGGTGAATTTTAAGGGATTTGAAGAGGCGATTGATGCGGTCGGTGGCGTATCGGTTACGCTCGCCGAACCTTTTACCGAACCGATGCAGTTTCGGGAGCCGCATGTTTGCGATCCGCTTGTCTTCACGGTGCCGACCAGTCCACAGCAATACGAGAACAAATACGTGACGACCGGGAGCGGCAGGCGGCGACTCGTGGCGTCGTATCCATTGTGTTACAACAAAGATGTCGAGTGCGGCGGTGTATTCAATCTGCCGGCGGGGACGAGTCTCTTGAATGGCGAGCAGGCACTCTGCTATTCGCGGGCACGCGTGACTTCGAATGACTTTGCGCGTGCGAAGCGTCAGCACTCGGTGATGCAGGCCTTTCAGGAGAAGGCATTGAGTCTTGGGACATTGTCAGACTTTACCAAGGTAAACGCATTGCTCAATAGTTTGGGCGACAATGTGCAGACAACCTTTGAAGGATGGGAGTTGAAGCGCTTGTTCGACCTCTACCTGGAGAATAAGGACATGAAATTCGCGGAAGATGTCGTGGTGGATAATTCCGAGAACGGACTGCTCTATGCGCCGGAGAACACCGGTGGCGCGGGATACATTTTGTTGCCGAAGGGAGATACTTACGACAAGATACACGCTTTGTTCGCATCGCTTCCGTAGAGATGGCAAAGCAGGTTGTCGTGGGAATTTACGAGATACTTTATTTTTAGAGAAATAGCACTTGTTCCGGTATGGATGAAATGTCGTCGGAAGTTGAGAATAAGAGTGAGAGAAAGAAACGATCATCAGTCGCTCGGGTTTTTTTCATTGCTTTTTTGATGGCGGTTTCCTATGTTGTTGGGGTCGAGCGGGGACAGATGCGAGAAGTTTCGGACGAATCATCGACATTTTCGTTGCCGGCAACATCGATATTTTCTTCTGCTAAAAGTTCAGATCGTCCCGATTTAAGTGTTTTCTGGAAAACCTGGGACTTGGTCCATGATCGATTTGTTGATCGCGATCACCTTGACTCAACGACGCTTCTCTATGGCGCGATCAAAGGAATGCTCGCGGCGACCGATGATCCCTACACCACCTTTTTCGATCCGGAAGAGAACAAATCTTTCCAAGAAGATATCGCGGGGAGTTTTGAAGGAATCGGCGCCGAGATTGGGATGAAGAATAAAATTCTGACAATTGTTGCTCCGCTTGACGATAGTCCGGCACAGAAGGCTGGCATTCGATCGGGCGATATGATCGTCAAGATAGATGATGAAAGTACGGCGGAGATGGGTATAGAGGAGGCGGTGAAGAAAATGCGTGGACCAAAAGGAACAGATGTAAAGCTGACGGTTTTCCGCGAAGGAGAAAAGGAAACGCGCGATATTACAGTGCATCGAGGGACTATCACTATAAAAAGCGTGAAGCTGGAGTGGAAAGGGGATGATATCGCGATCGTGAAAATCAATCAATTTGGAGAAGAGACGACGGATGAATTTACAGCGGCAGTGAGAGAAATTCGGTCGCGATCGACGCGTGGCATTGTCCTTGACCTTCGCGATGATCCGGGCGGGCTTCTTGATGCGGCAGTGGATATCGGAAGCTTTATGATTCCTAAGGGAAAGCCGGTGGTACTCGAAGAAGATAGCGAGAAGAATCGTGAAACGCTTTCAACGCGCGGTGGCGATGTTTTGAGCGGCATACCGACAGTTGTACTTATCAATGAGGGATCGGCGAGTGCAGCTGAAATTCTTTCGGCGGCGCTTCGTGAGAATCGCGACAATGTGACTCTTATCGGTGAGACGTCATTCGGCAAGGGCTCTGTTCAGGAATTACTCCCTGTTTCGAAAGACGCATCGCTCAAGGTGACGGTCGCGCGCTGGCTCACGCCCAATGGCGAACAGATTAACAAGATTGGCATCAAGCCGGATATCGAAGTTGAACGTACGAACGATGACTTCGAAGCCGATCGCGATCCTCAAATGGACAAAGCTCTCGAAGTAGTGAATGAAAAAGCGAAGTAGGCAATAGGTGGTGCCACAGAATGTTGAGTTTTAAAGATATTCAATGGGTAGTCCCTGGCGCCGGGGGCTATCTATTTTTCTAAAGATGTCCTGCGAAGGGTTTTAGTGTATACTCTAAAAGGCTCTTTTGGGAGGGGTTGGTGTGGCTGGCATATATTCTGCGTATGCATGATGCGACAGTGATCGGACTCGTGGGGGAAGGTGGCTCCGGGAAGGATATGGTTGCCGGATACTTGGAGCGTCGTTACAGTGTGGTGCCGCTTCGCTTTTCCGATCCGATCAAGGAGCTTTTGCGGTTGTTCTTTGACCAGCCGAGCCGGGAGGATCAGTCGTGGGTGGGGAGCACGTTCAAGGAACGCTTTGGCCGCGATATATTCATACAGGCGGTTGATCGTCGTATACGCGCCGCCGGTACCGGCGTCTTTTCCATAAACGGCATTCGCTATGCGGAAGACGCCGATTTTGTCCGATCATTTGCAAGGCATGCCGTTATTTATGTGACAGCAGATCAGCGTCTTCGCTGGGAGCGCTCACGACGGCGCGGAGAGAAATCGGATGATATGATGGACCTTGAGACATTCCGCCGATTAGAGTCGACACTTGAAACAGAGAAAGATATCGGAGAGATCGGAAAGTGCGCCGACTATATCGTCCGCAATGAGGGAACATCCGATGAACTGTTTGTTGCTATTGATGGGATTGTGAATGAGATCTTAGCGCATGCATAGAGCGTCTTCGTAGAAAAATTCAGAACAAAAACCTATGGCGCATTTTGAAATAGAGATTAAGAGTCTCTTGGGGGAGAAAGAACATGCCGAGGATCTCAAGGAGAGGTTGAAAAAACTTCCTGAGCCGGCGCGTTTTGTTCGGAAAAGTTCGCAGTTGAATCACTACTTTCTGGTCGGGAATTGGGAGGAATTTCTTCAGAGTATTCAAGTGTATTTGTCCGGAGAGCATTTTGACCATTTGCATCGGATTGTTCGGGAGGGAAAGAATCACTCGGTTCGGACACGGCAATCGGACGGGAAAATGCTTTTTGTGGTGAAGGCATCCCTTGATGATATGACGAGTTCTAACGGTGTTTCCCGTATGGAATTTGAAGAAGAAACACCGGATCTTTCACTTGAGAAATTGGATGCATTGCTTCTCGAATCCGGATTCCAATACCAGGCAAAGTGGTCGCGTGATCGAGAAGAGTATAAAGCGGGAAATGTCTCCGTGTGCCTTGATCGGAATGCTGGATATGGATATGTGGCTGAGTTTGAAAAAATTGTACATGATGCGAACGAAGCAGACGGTGCGAAGAAAGAACTTCTGGAATTTATGGATGGACTTGGCGTCAAAGAACTTCCGCAGGATCGCCTTGAAAGGATGTTTGCCTACTACAATGAACACTGGCCTGAATATTATGGAACGGACAAAATATTTGTGATCGAATAATTCCAGCAGTCTCTTTCAACCGATTTTCAGAAACGACTATGTATCTCTCTGACAAAGACATTCTTGCGGCAGTAAAGAAGAAAGACATTACCTTGCGTGGATTTGACGCGAATCGCTTGCAGCCGGCAAGTTATGATGTGATTCTGGATAATAAGTTTATCGTGACGGATGCGTATACTACGCTGGTCATTGATCCGGAAAAGAAAATCTTTCCGAAGACGAAAGAACATCATGTAAAAGAAGGCGAAGCGTTCTATCTCTATCCGGGCGAAACGGTGCTGGGGCGCGTTAGGGACTTTGTTGGGAGCAAAACCTATCTTATCCAGATTTCCGGAAAGTCGAGTCTCGCGCGTATCGGGCTCGTGGTGCACAATACCGCTGGGCTTATAAACCCGGGGCATTACCTCAATATTACGCTGGAGCTTTCGAATATAAATCGTATGCCGATCGTGCTTCGTCCGGGTATGCAGATAGCGCAGCTGGTTTTTTCGCCGCTTTCGACGCCGGTATCGCATGACTACAGCGAAACCGGTCGGTTTCATGAGAATAACTGGGAGAACTTCAAAGCGCCAAAAAGGGAAGCTGCAGCGGTAAAAACAAAACAAAGTAGAAAGAGGAATAAGTAATCGTCTATGTTTTCAGAGCCCGAACAGGATATTATTGAGCGTTCGAAACAGTTTGTAAAGGATTCTTTCGTTGCACATCCGCATTTTAGTTTTAACGACTGGAGTGTAATGTACAACCATAGCTGCACAGTCGCCTCTTTTGCTGGAATGATTGGAGCGAATGTTGTATGCGATAAATTACTTGTGATACTTGGAGCTCTGTTGCACGACATTGGGAAAACATATGAAGCAGATGAGGAGACTTTGCATTTTGAACATGAATCCTTCAATCTCATTGTTGCTGAGCCGTTTCTGGAAACATTAGGGTTATCTCCTGAACGATTGGAGAGACTGAAGCGACTTGTTTCTTATCAAGACAAAGAAGGTGTTGAGATGAAAGTTATAAAAGATGCTGATGCTATTGCCTTGCCTGCAGACAAGCGGCTTTCTATGCTCTATATCGAATGGGCTGTTAAAGAAGGTTTGAGAAACTCTATTGAAAGGAAAATCCGAAAATTCGACAAACTTCATTTTGAACTGAGTAAAGAAATTGGAAAACCACTGTTTAGTCGAATGAAGCAAGATTGGGATGAGTATCGGAGAACAATTAATGCAAAATCATTATGAAAAAGCATCCTGAGTATCAATACCTCGATCTCCTGAAAGATATATTGAAGAACGGTGTATGGCAGGAAGATAAAGGGACTGGTGATCGCACCAAGAGTGTCTTTGGACGGCAGATTCGTTTTGATCTTTCGGAAGGATTCCCCCTTCTTACTACCAAAAAAACTTACTGGAAAGGAATCGTGTATGAACTTGCTTGGTTTTTGTCTGGGCAGGCGAATATTCGGTTTCTAGTCGAAAATGGTGTGCACATTTGGGATGACTATCCTTATCGGCTGTATCGAGAACGGATGGAAAAAGAACATCTTCCCGAAATAACGAAAGAAGAATTTGTCGAGAAGATTAAAACTGATCTTTCTTTTTCAAAGAAGTTTGGAGAATTGCGGAATATTTATGGCGAGATGTGGCGGCGGTGGCCAGCGAAAGATGGTCGAACTATTGATCAGCTACGATGGGCGGTAGAAGAGATTACTCGTGACTCGGATTGTCATAATGCAATTGTAACGTCATGGAATCCAGAATATCTCTACACTATGGCGAAACCGGAAGAGGCGCTTCGATTTCCGATTTGCCATAATATGTATCAGTTGAATGTAAAGAATCGTCGTGTCTCACTTCATTTGTATCAACGGTCGGCGGATATCTTTCTTGGTGTCCCGTTTAATATTGCGAGCTATGCGCTCTTGACGTTTCTTATCGCCAAGGCGACTGGGTATAAACCGGGAGAATTTGTTCATACTTTTGGCGATGCGCATATATATGAGGATCATATGGATCAAGTGAAAGAGCAACTGCAACGGAAGCCGCTTCCGTTTCCGAAAGTGAGAATAAGCTCAACGTTTCGGGGCATAGATGATTTTCATCCAGAACAGGTAAAGTTGGTTGGGTATCAGTCACATTCTCCTCTTAAAGCGCGTATGGCTCTAGTTGGCGGGGTGAGTTCAAAATCATGGAAAGCCTATGCCAAAAAGTCAAAGAAGGAAAATAAGAGGTAAATGAAAACCTCCCCGGTGTTTTGGGAAGGTTTGGTTGGAGATGGATCTCCTGTTTACTGAGGATCTTTAGCTTCTTGTTCTTGAGTTATTAGAAAATCCTCAAGCAACATGAGGATAAGGAAAAAACCTAGGGCAGTAATTGCTAGGATAGCTATGAGAAGTTTCTCGAGCATAGGCGTGCTTTCGGTTGTTGGGGTAAACATTGTCATTCCCCCAAGAATCAGCACTGCGAAGAGATAGACTGTGGAAGCTCTCGATTGCCACTTTGTACTCATTGCCATTGTTTCTACCTTGCTTCGGATTATTGAATGACTGCTATAGTGACCCCTACTGCGACCACGCAATATCAATTTTGGTTATACTGTGTCAATCCTACAAGGTATTTTCAAAACTCTATATGATCAGCATTATCGTTGCAATTGGCGAGGGGAATAGGGTGATCGGGGACAAGGGGAAATTGCCGTGGCATATTCCGGAAGATTTGAAGCGATTTAAGGCGCTCACAACAGGGCATCCGATCATCATGGGGCGGAATACGTTTCTTTCGATTGGGCGGGTGCTTCCGAATCGGACGAATATCGTGCTCTCGGACATGGAATGGCTGGACGCGCCGGATGGTATCGTGATTGTGCGGTCTTTGGAAAATGCACTGGAAAAGGCGAAGAGTGCTCCGGGGAGTGAGGAGATATTTGTGATTGGCGGCGGCATGGTGTATGGGCAAGCGCTTTCGTGTGCCGACCGGCTCTATCTCACGCTTATTCATGGTGATTTCCATGGCGATGCGTTTTTTCCGGAGTATGAGAAAATATTTTCGAAAGTGATGAGCCGAGAAGCACGGGAATCAGAGGGCTTCCGGTATGAGTTCTTGGTGTTGGAGCGCGAGTAATTCTTCTATTCCGTGCTACAATGGAGGCATCATAAAGTATTGCTATGCGTGTCGGTATCAATGCGTCGTTTGCGCGGAAACCGGATACTGGAATCGGGCAAGTGACGTTGAATTTCTTGCACAAGGTTTCGGAGAGTTCTCGTGTGGAATTTATTCTGTATCTTGAAGAAGAACTTCCAAACGGGATAAACATTCCGAAACATTTTCAAACACGGGTGACGCTGCCATTTTGGAAGCGCGATGATCTGGTGCGAAAGTGGTGGTGGGAACGGTGTCTTGTGCCGAAGCAGGCGAAGCGCGACGGCTGCGATGTGTTTATCAGTCTCTATCAGTCGGCGACGGTGATGCCGAAGAGTATTCGGCATATCATGCTGGTGCACGATATTATTCCGAAACTTTTCCCTCAGTATCTCAACAATTGGCGGAAGCGATATTATTGGAAATCGGTCGAGCACGGCATTCGGCATGCAGATAAACTCTATGCAGTGTCGTCGCACACGGAGAAAGATTTGATACGGCATCTCGGCATCGCGCCGTCGTCCGTGTCGGTGAATCGTATCGATGTCGACCCGATATTCAAGCGAGCAGCAACTTCGGAGCGAAGCGCAGAGGTAATGCGGAAGTACCGTCTCTCGCCGGGCTATCTCTATTTCGGCGGCGGACTCGAGTGGCGCAAGAATGCCGAGGGCGTGCTTCGTGCGTACCGCGCACTTCTTGATCGGGAAAAGTCCGATCATCTGGCCCCTCCGACGCCGCCCCTGGTTGTTTCCGGGAAGCTCATGCCGGAGCTCTCGCCGCTCGTGACGGATGTCGAGCGCCTGGTGAAGGATTTGGATCTTCTGCCGTATGTCCGCATTCTTGATTCGGTGCCGCAGCGTGATCTGCCGGCGCTCTATGTGGGAGCAAAGCTTTTCCTGTACCCATCGCTCTACGAAGGGTTTGGGCTGCCGGTCTTGGAGGCGATGAGTGTGGGGACGCCGGTTGTAACATCGAAGAGCTCGTCGCTTCCCGAGGTGGGAAAAGATGCGGTACTCTATTGTCGTCCGGATGATGTGGAGGACATTGCATCGACAGTTCGAAATGCGCTCTCCCATCGGGAAATTCGAGAGATGCTCTCCAAACGTGGCAGGGAACGGTCCGCACTCTTCTCGTGGAATGAATTCTCCAGGAAGTTGCTTCGATCGGCTATCGGAGGCGTTGATACCTGAACATGCATGCAACAGGTTCTTCTCTCTCAAAACATATGTTTATGATTCGCATGACTGAGGGGGTGCTGTTGTTGGGCGCCTTTTTGGTTTCAATACTACTCTTTTTCTTTGGAAATTCCCAAGTCTTTCCTCTGGGTATAACGGACTTTATTTTCTTTTCCATCTTGGCATTTTTCTTTGCGCTCTACCGTCCTGGGTGGGCATTTTTGATATTTCTCGCACTCCTTCCATTTGAGATGGTTGATATTTCACCGGGGGTGTTGCCTCTTTCTCTCCGACCGTACCAACTTCTTTCCGGTGTCATATTGCTCTCGATGGGCATTCGATTTGCGACGAAGCGACTTCCGTTTCCGATCATGCGTTTCCGATGGTTTGACACTCTACCGATCATCTTCGGTATAGGAGGAGTTCTTTCTATAAGTTGTTCCGCTGATGTGCCGAGTGCCGCTAAGCAAGCAGTCGTCGTATTCTCTTTTGTAGCGATATATTTCCTCTCGCGGCAATTCTTGGGAGGAGCGCGCGATGCGCGTCGCATAGTGCTCTTCCTGGTGCTTTCTTCGGTAGGTACGGCACTTTTTGCGTTGTGGCAGAGCGTTCGCTTCACTGCCGGACACGCCGCTTTTGAGGTAATGCCCGGGCGTCCGAATGCATTCTTCTCCGAGCCGGATTGGCTCGGTATGTTCTTTATTCTTTCGGGAACGATTGCGCTCGCATTGCTTTTTCTTGATCTCACTCGAAATAGGGTGACGGAAGGAGAGATGCTCTCGGGGCATCTGTTGAGTGACCGGTGTCGGAGAACTTTCAGGCAGTCTGCAGTGCTCCTCTTGTCGTTTGCTTTTCTGGCACTTTCTTGGACTGGAATCTTGCTGACCGTGGCTCGGAGTGCTTGGGTTGGATTTGCTCTGTCTTCATTTCTCTTTCCGATGCTCCTGCTTTGGGAAGACTCATGGCGTTTGCGTTCTTGGCAGTGGACGCGGATGGCGAAGGGATATGTCATTATCGCCCTGTCTTTTGTGGCGGCGATTTTGGTGATACGAGGGTTTCGACTGACGACCTTCGACCTTACGGATCGGGCTGGGAGTACTGCGTCGGGGCAACAAGAAATTACGGTTTCCTGCGATACGTCTGGGGTATTGCCGAAGAGTATTGAGAGTGTTTCCGAGCTGGCCTCCTATGGCTGTCGATTTATCCGATTGGAAGATATGAACGCCGAACAGGCTGCGGGGAAATTCGTGACGACGGTATTCCGTCCCGACCCGAGTATTGAAGCTCGACGGGCTATCTCACAGAAAACGACAGAGATACTTGTCTCGCACTGGCTCTTCGGTATCGGATGGGGTGGCATCGGGAATATTCTTGGAACGGATGACCGAGGCGCGTCGCTCAATGCGAGCAACGCCTTTCTCGAGGCGTGGCTCGGCGGCGGATTGATAAGTGCGCTTTCCTTCTTGATGCTGTGGACGCTGGTCCCGCTGTATGCTCTCCGGAGATTCTTTGTCAGTGCGCGAGAGTCCGATCAAGGTTCGTACCGCGCCATCGCAGTGTTTTTCCTTCTCTCATGGGTCGGTTTTACAGTGTTTAATCTTTTCAATTCCGGCATATTGCTGGGTTTTGTGTGGGTGTGGTTGGGAGGTATCGGAATAATAGCGGTGCGGGAGAAATAGGGTATAATGGAGTTCCTTGTTATATTCTATGAGTCTCTTTGGGAATTCTTCACGGTACCGCGGCATGGAAATCGACGATGCGGTACTGACCATAACCGAGAAAGATGCGGCTCGGCTCGAAGCGCCGTTGCATCGCGGACTGGCGCGGTGGCTCCAAGTATTTTTTGCGAGCGTTCTTGTGTTGCTCGGAGCACGGGTCTTTTTCTTGAACGTAGTGAAGGGGGGATACTATCAAGATGTTGCCGTGCGGAACAGCGTGCGAAATGTGCTGCTCTCCGCACCGCGCGGGCTTATTTTCGATCGGTATGGAAAACAGCTTGTGCGCAATGTTCCGAGTATGGAACTTCTTGCGACGCCGGCGGATCTTCCGAAGACGGAAGGGGATCGTCGCGCTCTTGTCGAACGTCTGCGGAATATTATCGCCTTTGATTCGGATGAGTGGTCGTCTGCGATTCAGTCGGCGGGCGGCACGTTTTCTCTGCCGATTGTGCTTAAGAGTTCGCTTACGCAGGACGAGGTGCTTCTCTTTTCGGCGCGAGCAGTGGAGTTTCCTGGCATATCGCTTGAGAGATCCGCTGTGCGCGAATACCAAGACGGATTGATCTTTTCGCATATCTTGGGATATGAGGGGAAGATCCGCAAGGAAGAACTTGATAAATATCCGGAATATCTGCCCATTGATTCCATTGGAAAGCAGGGCATTGAAAAGAGCTACGAATCGGAACTTCGCGGGAAGCGCGGCGCTGATCGGGTCGAAGTGGATTCTCGCGGAGCAATCAAAAAGGCACTCGGCGTATTCGATCCGGAACCGGGAAATGATCTTATTCTGAATATCGATGCCGATCTTCAGAAGAGACTCTTCGATAGTTTGAGTTCGGCGCTTGAAAAGGCGGACTTGCGGAAAGGCGCGGCCGTTGCGATTGACCCGCGTGACGGAAGTGTCTTGGCACTCGTGAGTCTTCCATCGTTCGACAATAATCTCTTTGCAGGAGGGATTGATTCGGTGAATTATACTGAGCTGATCGGCGATGATGCGCTCCCTTTGTTTAATCGGGCGCTTGCCGGTGAGTACCCGCCCGGATCGACGATTAAGCCATTTTTGGCGAGCGCGGCGCTTGCTGAGGGAGTAGTGACGCCAAGTACGCAGATAGAAAGCCGTGGCGGAATTACCGTGGCAGGATTCTCGTTTGGCGATTGGAAAGCTCACGGGTTTACCGATGTCCGCCACGCAATCGCCGTATCAAGCGACGTGTATTTCTACAGCGTCGGCGGCGGGTATGGGAATATCCGCGGACTTGGCATGGAAAAAATGAATGAATATGAAGAGCGATTCGGATTTGGATCGGAAACGGGGATTGATATTTCCGGGGAGAAAAGGGGGCTTCTGCCGACGGCTGCTTGGAAAGAAAACAAAATAGGTGAGCGGTGGTATATCGGCGACACCTACCATGCATCGATCGGACAGGGGTTTGTATTGGCAACGCCCATACAGTTGGCAAATGCGACAGCGGCCATTGCAAATGGCGGAACACTATGGAAGCCGAGAGTGGTCGGTCAAATCCGTTCTCGTGACGGAACTATGCAAGCGGTGGCGCCCGAAGCTCTTCGCCGAAACGTGATCGACCCGTCGATTCTCAAGATAGTCCGTGAGGGCATGCGTATGACCGTGACGGAAAATGTTGGGACGGCGCAGTCGCTTGCGAGTTTGCCGGTTGCTGTTGCCGGGAAGACGGGAACAGCACAATTTGGCGCTGAGAAGAAAACTCATGGATGGTTCGAATCGTTTGCTCCTTATGACCATCCAACCATCGCCCTGGTTGTCTTGGTCGAGGGGCAGGAGAACGAAGGCTATTTCGCTGTCCCGGTAACGAAGGAGGTGTTTTCGTGGTACTTCACTGAAGGCAAGGGGAAAGAGGTGGAAAAAGAATGACAATTTCTTTCGACAGAGCCGATATTGACAATGCCGGGCGCTCTGCTATCATTGGTGGCATTGCGCGTCTCTTTTGGCGCCCATAAAACAAAATTAAGCGAATAATTCGAACAGATGTATGGCGAAAATATTGACGAAAGACGGACTCAAAAAACTCCAAGAAGAACTCGAAGAACGCAAAGTAGTTGTGCGTCAGCGTATCGCGTCTGCTATCAAAGAAGCGAAAGAACAAGGCGATCTCTCTGAGAATGCCGAATACAGCGAAGCGAAACAAGAGCAGGCTGAGAATGAAGCTCGGATTGCTGAGCTCGAAGCTTCACTCAAAGATGCGGTCGTCGCGCGTCACAATAGCCAGGCATCCGGTGTGCAGATCGGATCGGTCGTGAAGACGCTTCTGCGCGGCAAAGAGATGGCATTCACTATTGTGGGATCGAATGAGGTGGATCCGTCCGCCGGAAAAATTTCCCACGAGTCTCCGCTTGGAAAAGCTTTCCTCAACAAAGAAAAAGGCGCTCGCGTTTCCGTTGAAACACCCGCCGGAAGCATGGAATACGAAATCTTGGAAATTGCGTCGTAGATGTGTGTTTCTGTAGAGCTCGGGTTTACGTGAAGGAAGGGAGATAAAACATGATTTGGTTCATGTTCCCCGTCAGCAAGAATTTGCCTTGGCGGGTTCTCCGTTTTGTATCTATTGCCGGGAATTTTAGCGGGAGCTCTCATTTCAATTCCGAAATTCTCAACATCTCCTCTGTCCAAACCGAGCAGGTTCGCAGAAGGTTCATTTCTCAATTCGGTGGATTTTGCCTCTCGGAGAGTTCCTTGGTATACTTTTCTCTGTACTGGCGGGACTTTAAGGGGCATCCAGGGCTCGAGGTGTAAATAAATTTTTAATACATAAATATGGAGCAGACATTCAAAATGCTTTTGGTGGATGATGATGTGGATACGCGGAGCTTGTATGCGGAGGTGTTCCGTGCGGCGGGCTTTGAGGTGCGAGAGGCGAAGGATGGACTTGAGGGTCTTGAAATGGCAACAGCGGAACGACCGGATGTAGTGTTTACCGGTATTATCATGCCTCGCATGGACGGCTTTGCGTTGACGGAAGCTCTGCGAAGCAATGTGACTATGGCTTCGATTCCCATTGCATTCTCCTCGCACTTGGGGCGACAAGAAGATCAAAAGCGCGCAAAAGATCTTGGCGTTGATGATTTCATCGTGCGCGATGTAGTGACGCCCAATGAGGTAGTGGTGCGCATCCAATCTCTCGTTTCGCATAGCGAGTATATGCTTGCTTTCGATATCCGCGCACTTGATGCTCAGAAGTTGGCAGCGGATCTTCGCTTGAATGCAAACTTCGTTTGTTCGGAAAATGGCGGTCGGCAGTTTGCGCTCCGTCTCAAAGTGAAAAACGCTTCAACGCGAACATTTGAAGCTGAGCTAGTCTGTATCCCGTGATTTCAGGAGTTTTGTTTGATTTTTTTCTCCTCTTCTCATGGATACCAGCATTACTCAGGCACTTCTTCTCGGAGTAGTTCAGGGACTTTCCGAGTTTCTTCCCATATCGAGTTCGGGACATCTGGTGATTTTTCCGTGGCTTTTTGGGTTTTCGGATCCGGGGCTCTCGTTCGATGTGGCGCTTCATGCTGGAACACTTATCGCTGTTCTCGGATATTTCTGGAGGGACTGGTGCAATATCTTCCATCTTCGTGATGATATGCCGGAATATCGTGCTTTGCCGAAAGCGTTGCTTTTCCTGGTGATAGCGACGATTCCGGGTGCAATAGCAGGTGCTCTTTTGGAGAAGGAGGCGGAAACAGTGTTCCGCAACCCGCTTCTCATTGCGGCAACGCTGTTCATCTTTGGGGCGCTTCTCTTGATTACCGATCTCTTCGGGCGAAAGACGCGCACTTTGGAAACAGTGACGCTGAGAGATGCTCTTGCTATCGGATGTGCTCAGGCGCTTGCTATTGTGCCGGGCGTCTCGCGTTCGGGCATTACGATT
The DNA here is from genome assembly GCA_016699875.1 of Candidatus Moraniibacteriota bacterium. Lineage (NCBI taxonomy): Bacteria > Candidatus Moraniibacteriota > Candidatus Moraniibacteriota bacterium. The sequence goes on from CP064989.1 coordinate 1,052,546, forward strand.
ACGGCGGCGCTTGCTCGTGGCATTGATCGAGCATCTGCTGCTCGCTTCTCGTTTCTTCTCTCGACCCCGATAATTTTTGCAGCGCTTCTTGCCAATATGTCGCCGCTTCTCTCGGCGGGCGTCACTTTGCCTTTTGCGGTTGGCGTGCTTTCCTCGGCGGTTTCCGGGTATCTTGCCATATTCTCGCTTATACGATTTGTCGAACGGGCGAGTTACCAGGTATTCTTCTGGTATCGCGTAGCAATCGCGCTCCTTATTGTATTTTTCTTCTTTTTCGTATGAAACTCATTGAAGGGAAACCAATAGCGGAAGATATTTTGAGTCGTTTGGAGAAAGAGGTAAAAGAAGAGCGTCTTCGGCCCGGACTCGGCGTGATCTTGGTCGGTGATGATGCTGCGTCACACCTTTATGTGACGCTCAAAGAGCGTGCTGCCGAACGTATCGGAATACGCGTCGAAAAGAAATTTTTCCTGGAAAATGCTGCGCAGTCGGATATCGAGCAGGCGATCGACGTGTTCAATGGAGATAGCTCTATCCACGGAATTCTCGTGCAGGTGCCACTCCCGGCACATCTTGATACCGAGGCGATTATCAATCGCATGAGTCTCGAGAAAGATGTTGACGGGTTTCATCCGGAAAATGAGCGGCGATTTCTCGCTGGGGAGCCGGCTTTGTTTCCTGTCTTTCCTCGAGCGATACTCGAGCTTATCCGCGCGGCGCACGAACCGATGGAAGGGAAGAATGCGGTAGTTATCGGAAACTCATACCGGTTTGGCAATATGATGTGTCGGGTACTCTCTCGTGAGAGTGTGCGGGCAAAGCATATCCCTTGTGTCGAGTGTTCGTCTGATCAAGGGCTCTCTGAACTGAAACAAGCGGATATCGTCGTCTCTGCCTGCGGGAAGAAACAAACGATCACCGGGAACATGCTGAAGGCTGGCGCTATCGTTATCGATGGCGGCATTGTAAAGAACGGTGCGTGTGTCTTTGGCGATGTCGATCGTGCCAGTGTCGAAGGGATTGAAGGATTTCTTTCGCCCGTCCCCGGAGGTGTCGGCCCGGTCACAATCGCCTGTCTCCTCAGTAATGTTGTTGAGGCCGCGAAACGACAGGTTGAAAAAATATAGAATGAATCGAGAATAAAAAGCACGGCACGCAAGTGTGCCGTGGTAGTGAAGCGCAGTTTATTGCTGACAAAAGAGGCGGATTGCCTGAAAGATTTCTTCCGAGAAGACCTCTCTTGTAAAGGAAGTGAATACCGGGAGATTATTTCCATCGTTGATGTATTCTCCCGTCTCTACAGTGAATCCGGCTGTCGGGTTGCGCGATATTCGAACGGTAACGCCCGATGGAAGTTGACGCTCTCCGATCCGTCGCTGTTCGTAGTCTTCGTACACCGCTTTTCTTCTTGCGAGTCCGGCATGGTATGCCGGGCATGTGTTATCACAAAGTATACCTCCGTATCCGAGGCAGGAATCTCCCCGTTGAGGAATACACATGGTATCTCGAGCTTGCTTGAGAGCTTCTTGAAAATTCACAGGCAACACCTCCGAGGAAGTAGTATTTCTGTATTGGGAATGAACGTCTTTTGCCAATTCCGGTGCCGATGGCGGGAGTTGAACCCGCATGGGCTTGCGCCCACACGATTTTGAGTCGTGCGTGTCTGCCAGTTCCACCACATCGGCATTCAAAAACAACCGAAATCCCGGCATTGAAGCCCGGTCTTGAATGGAGTATACTGAAAAAGTCCTGATACTCCAAATTCGTCGTACACAACGCTTCTTTCTTATGGCAAAAGTAGTCACGCTTGTCAATCAAAAAGGCGGGGTCGGCAAGACGACTTCGACCATCAATATCGCTCGGTATTTGGCAGATTCCGGGAAACGTGTGCTTCTTATCGATCTTGATCCGCAAGCAAATGCATCTTCCGGCATCGGCGTTGATTCGCGATCGCTCGAAAAGACACTCTACCACGCGCTTCTGCTTGGAGAACGATTGGAAAACGTTGTCTTGGCGACTCCGACCGAGAATCAGCATCTCCTCCCGTCTTCGCAGGATCTCGCGGGTGCCGAGGTAGAGATGATGAATATTGAAGGTCGTGAGTATCTGCTTTCAAAGCTCGTCGCGCGTCTTCGCCCGTACTACGACTACATACTTATAGACAGTCCGCCGTCTCTGGGGCTTCTCACGGTGAACGGACTTACTGCGAGCGATGAGGTGATTATTCCGGTGCAGACTGAATACTATGCGCTCGAAGGTTTGAGTCAATTGCTCTCGACGGTGGATCTTGTGCGCGAACGATTGCGTCCCGATCTCAAAATTATGGGCGCGCTTCTCACGCTCTATGACCGTCGGAATCGACTTGCGCGACAGGTAGTGCAGGAGGTGACGGATCATTTCCCCGGACCTGTTTTCAAGAGTGTTATCCCGCGTTCGATTCGACTTGCCGAAGCGCCGTCTTATGGCAAGTCCATCCTCGACTTCGACGCTTTCTCGAAAGGAGCTCGCTCCTACAAGGCCGTCGTCCGAGAAATTCTCGAACGCGAACGTGAGGGGAAATAGACTCATTTCAAACTTTTTCATTTTCAAGTATTTTTATTTGCGCCGGTTTTTGGGAGTTACTTGCAGAGATCTCCGCTTTGTTGAAGTGGCTATTGAATGAACGCAAAGGAGATGATAGATCGGTTCTAAAGAGTGTCTCGTATGTTTCTCAAACGGATCGAAATTTCGGGGTTTAAGTCGTTTGCACGGAAAACAGTGTTGGAGTTTTCCGGCGAGAAAGGGAGTTTCCCGCTTACGGCGATTGTCGGACCGAATGGTTCCGGAAAATCAAATGTTGCCGATGCGATACGTTGGACTATCGGCGAACAATCAGCGAAGCATCTGCGCGGCAAGAAGAGTGAAGATGTAATCTTTGCCGGGACAGGTACAAAAGCGCGGCTGGGGAGTGCGTCGGTTTCGTTGTTCTTTGACAATAGCGACAAAAAAATCCCGGTTGAATATGTGGAAGTTGTCGTAACGCGCCGGCTTTTTCGAGATGGCGAGAGCGAATATCTCATCAATGGCTCCCGGGTACGACTCTTGGATGTGACGGATTTGTTGGCTCAAGCATCGATCGGAAAAGATAGCTATTCGGTTATCACCCAAGGCATGTCGGATGCGGTCTTGTCCGCATCGCCCCTCGAGCGGCGTATGATGCTGGAAGAAGCCGCGGGCGTGAAACAGTATCGTTTGGAGAAAGAGCGGTCGCTCCGGAAATTGGAATCGACACGGGAGAACCTCGTGCGGGTGGATGCGCTCCTTGTTGAGATCGAACCGCATCTCAAGAATCTGAAGAGGCAGGCCGAGAGGGCGTCGCGCGGCGCGGAGGTAGCAGCATCGCTTCGTGAGAAACAAGTTCGGCGGTTTGCGTTTTTATGGCACGCATTTGAAAAAGAGCGGAGAGAGTTTGAAGGAACATTTGAGGCAGACTCCCTTCGTCTTCGTGATATGGAACAGCAATCCGAAGCAGTCAATCGTGATCTTATCGAAGAATCGAAACGGATTGAAACGCCCAAGACAGAAACTCATGGTCGGGACATTCGCGTACTTCGCGAATCACTCTACGGCGTGGAGCGGGAGTTGTCGGTGGTTCTGGGAAAGTGCGAAGTGGAAGAAGAGCGCCGTAAGCCTCGCGAGGTGGTAGAAAGTGTCGCCGTTGATCGGGAATTTGTGCGGAAGCATCTCGCCGAGATCCGTTCGCATCAGGAGAAACTTATTGATCGGCTTTCGCATGTCGAATCGCTCGATGAGCTGCAGGAATTGCGCGAATTGGCACACGTCATTCAGACGCGTCTCTCGGAGCTTCACGGGCATGCCGGTGCCGGGACGGTGGTCACCAAACATACCGTTGAACTTTCGGCGGAAGAGTTGCATAAAAGTGATGGACGGCTTGATGCACTCCGCCAAGAAGAATCTCGTCTTTCAGAGAAGAAAGCGACTCTTCAAGGAGAGATATCCGCAGAAGAAAAACGTTCTGAAGAAGCGATGAAGCGTCTCGAGGAAAGTCGTCGGAAATTCTTCGAACTTGAGCGAAAGGCGCGCGATATTCAAGCAGAGATGAACCGTCTGAAGGATGCTGAAAATGAACGCAAGGTGCGTCGTGCGCGCGTCGAAGTCCGTGAGGAAGATCTGACGAAAGAGATTCTCGAAGAACTTCATGTGAAGCCGGAAGAGCTGGTATGGGATGGCGAGGCGATCGATGCGGATAAGTTCGAACGCGACATTATCCGACTCAAGGTGGAGCTTGAGCATATCGGCGGTATCGATCCTCTGGTAGTTGAAGAATACGCAGAAACAGAGAAACGATTCTCATTTCTTACGACAGAATCAGCGGATCTCAAGAAAGCGGCTCAATCGCTCCGTCACGTGATTCGAGAAATGGATGACAGAATCCATGTCGCATTCGAATCGGCATGGAAAGAAGTTCATCGCGAGTTCGATCGCTATTTCAAAATCATATTCGGCGGCGGCGAAGCGAAACTTCTGAAGGTTCCCATAGAACGTCGCGGAAGTGCGGGACCGGTCGATGGTATTTCGGAAGATGATGCCTCTGATGTGTCCAATGATACCGATATCGAGCCTGAATACGGAAGACGAGAGACTGATATTGGCATTGATATTGCCGCCTCGCCACCGGGAAAGAAAATAGCGAATCTCGCGATGCTCTCTGGCGGGGAGCGGTCGCTCACGGCGCTCGCGCTTCTTTTTGCAATTATTTCTCACAACCCGCCGCCTTTTTCCGTGCTCGACGAGGTGGAAGCGGCGCTCGATGAAGCGAATTCAAAACGCTTCAGCGATCTCTTGTCCGAGCTTTCGGAGCGGACCCAATTTATCGCCATCACGCACAATCGCGAGACGATGCGTCGCGCATCCATTCTCTATGGTGTCACCATGGGAGATGACGGCATCTCCAAAATTCTCTCCGTCCGCCTCGATCAAATCGGCATTGGCGGAAAGATACGGGAGTAGCGGTATTTTCTTGCCAGCGGGAGTGGAATTCGATAGAGTGGGGGCAGTGTTTATTAGGTTGATTGTTTCTGAAATTATGCGCGAAGATATCGTGTTTGCTCGGAGGGAAAAATTGGATCGGGTGACATCGGAAGTTGGCGATGCGTTTCCGGAGGAGTCGCACCGGACACATACGAATGTCGAAGCGCTTTCCGATTTTGAATCGCTCGCGGAAAAAGAAATACAAGTGTCGCTCGTTGGACGGGTCAGGTCTCTTCGAAGCATGGGAAAAATCGCTTTTGCGCATATCGAGGATGAAAGCGGCAAGATGCAGATCTTCATACGGAGGGGCGCGCTTTCAAACGAATTGTTCTCGCTGTTTGTCGATGGTGTCGACGTGGGGGATTTTATCGAAGCGACGGGGACGCTTTTCACTACCAAGCAGAATGAGAAGACACTCGCGGTTTCGACATGGCGAATGCTTTCGAAATCTCTGCGTCCCATGCCGTCAGAGTTCTACGGACTCAAAGATGAAGAAGAATTGTTGCGGCGGCGCTATCTCGACCTCGCAATGAATCCGGAAACAAGAGAACTCTTTCGTAAGAAATCCATCTTCTGGCAGACCATTCGGAATTTCCTTGCCGAAGAAAACTTTCTCGAAGTGCAGACGCCGGTTCTGGAGCATGTGCCGGGCGGCGCTGAAGCTGAGCCGTTCGTGACACATCATAATGCGCTTGACCAGGATTTCTACCTGCGCATTTCGCTGGAGCTTCCTTTGAAGCGTCTCTTGGTCGGCGGATATGAGCGCGTGTTTGAAATCGGGCGCGTTTTCCGCAACGAAGGCATTGACCGCGAGCATTTGCAGGAGTTCGACCACATGGAATTTTATGCCGCCTATGCGGATATGAAGACGGGCATGGAACTGGTGGAGCAGCTCTATCGACTTATCGTCGAGCGCGTGACGGGTAACGTAAAGACTGTTTGGAATGATGAAACAATTGATTGGCAGAAGCCTTTCGAGAGAGTGGATTATTTCACCGCATTCAAAAAAGAAACCGGCATCGATCTTTCGGAAGATATAACCATTGAGACTTTGAAGCGGAAATCGGACGAACTGGGAATCAAGTATGAATCGTCATACGGGAAGGGGAGAATGATTGATACGATCTATAAAAAGACAGTGCGAAAGAAACTCATTCAGCCGTGCTTTTTGGTGGGGCATCCGATCGAGGTGTCGCCCTTGGCAAAGCGCGATCCGAAGTCGCCAAACAAAACGCTTCGCTTCCAGCCGATTGCGTGCGCAAGCGAACTCGGGAACGGTTTTGCAGAGCTTAATGACCCAATAGATCAGCGATCACGCTTCGAGGAACAAATGAAGCTGCGTGAGAGTGGTGATGTCGAAGCGCAGCAGCTTGACGAAGATTTCCTCGAAGCACTTGAATATGGCATGCCCCCCGCTTGTGGCTTCGGCATGAGCGAGCGTTTCTTTGCTATCCTTATGAATCGCTCCGTGCGCGAGACAGTCATTTTTCCTCCGATGAGAGACAAAGAACTGGATAAAAAACAAGGAAAGAAAACATTGCAAATAGCGGTGGCTATTATCAACACGGGAATTGGATTGAAACCCTGGCAAGAACTGAATACGATAGCACATCTGAATGCTGCATTTGGAGCGAGAATTGGAAAGAGTCTATTCTTTCAAGACGAGATTACAACGGAAGATAATCAAAAAATAAAGCTGAATATCCAACACGCTATCATTATTAAAACGGTTCCATCAAATAATGTAATGCAATTGCTTGTAAGAAATGCGAAGGAACAACACGTAGAAGTTTCCGAGTTTACCGCTGAAATGTTGGAAACGACGAATGATAAGAAGGTTATCGATCTTACCCAGAAGAAAGAGCTGAAAGATGTACAATATTTGGGGGCACTTTTATTTGGGGAAAAAGAACTCGTTGAGAAACTCACTCAAGGGTTTGACCTGCATGAATAGTTTTTAACTAATGGGGTTTTCTATTGATGCAATGAATATATTTTTGTTAGGATGACATGAATAAAGATCAAGAAAAAGAAATTCAAAAGAAGTTTGACGAGATTTTGACGGAGGCGGAACGAAAAATTTCGGAGCTTGAAAAAAGTCGTGACGTGCTTGTCGCTGACATTGCTGAACAGGCACGGCTTGCTGCAGTTGAGCGGCTGAAGAAAGGTATTTCCGGACCAAGTAATTGAAATTATCTCGATGGGCGGTGAAATGATGCTTTATAACGCTGACTTATGACGGTGCCATTGATGCGCGCACTTGAGAGTGCGACTCTTGGAAAAAATACGGAGAGCATCTCCAAAGAAGGAGAAGGAAAAGAGGAGAAAGAAGAGATAGGAAATGATCGCAATGTAGAAGATAAACAAAGCGAGGAAAGATTTAAGGAAAGAGCCGTGGCGATTGATGATCGTACGGAAGAACTTTCCGTCGAGAGTGTAAAAAACAGAGTGCGTGCGTGTTCCTCGGGTGTGAGTGAATTGGATATGGAAAAAGCGCTCGCCGGAAAGACGAGCGAGGAGATAAAAAGAATTGAAAACGAGTCAAGGCAGGTAGCTTCCGGTGTTGTTACGGAGAGTCTGGGCTATTTAAAGGAGATGCTGAGCAATGTTCCCGGATCGGCGAAAAGAGTTGTTGAGGGGATCGGTTCTGCGGCGGCGCATCCTGTCCGGACGGTTCACGAAACTTTCGATCTTATTTTCACCGTTCTTTCTGGGAAGCTTGAAGGGATGTTGGGATACGAAAATCTCCCTGAGCAACAAGCGCTTGAGAAGATGCAATTGGACTTTGGGAAAACGCATGGATCAATTTCTGCGGAACTCGAGACTTTTAAAAAAGATCCTGTGGGGGAAGGGCTCGCTATTGCGAGTATCGTGACGGGAGGTGTGGGTATAGCTCGCAAGGCAGCTGGTTTTGCTGGGAAAATGGGGTCCGCTGGGAGGGTTGCGGAAATCGAGCAAGCGGGAGCGATTGTCCGTACGGGAGAAGGCGTGACAAAAGCGGAACAAGCGGTATCGAGGGGTGTCCCTGTCGAAGAAACGGCGAATACTGCCTTTTCTGCTGAAAAGATAATAGGGAAAGCCGGTGGCAAGGGGGAATTTCCGGGATCTGTTTCTCTCGAAGCGAAAGTCGCTACCCTTGGTGCGGAGGGGAAGAATCTCAATCGTATCAGAGAGGTAGAAGAGGTTTTGCCGGACGCTGAGTTTCCAGTGGAAACAGCTGATGTTCCTGTAAGTATGAATGCTACGAAAGACATTTCGCGTATCGGCGCTATTGAAAAAGCGGGAGCTCTGGGCGGAGCGGTGAAGTCGGGAGAGATGAGCGGCCTAAGATCTGAAGAGGTGGAATCAAAGAAAGAAAAATTTTTAACGGGAGAAGAACGACAGGACATTCGATCTTTCAGCAAACGGTTCGCGCCTTTTCGGAGGGATGAGCTAGCTCAAAATATTCGCGACCAGCGAAGAACTGATCGTCAGGAAAGGGCAAAAGTAACTGAAGAAAACGAAGGTCGAGACAGAAAACGTGAGGAAATCTCGACTGATATCGAAGCACTGAAAATTCGGCAGTCTGAACTTGAAAAGACCGTTAGTGAAATTGAGCTGTCGATCCGTTCCGATAAGTCACGATTATTCTCTCGAATCCAAGAGTTTTTCGGAAGAAAGAATCTTAAGAGAGAAAGGACGTTGGAAACAACCCAAGAACAATTGGATCAGGTTCAGAATGAAATCGAAGAAAAGAACAAGCTCTTGGGCGAAATGCAAGATATTCTTTTTGAAGAAACGCATCTTGAAAAAGCAAAAAGTGCATTAGAAGAGTTTTATGGTCGTCAGAGAGACATCAAGACAATGTATGAGTCGGAGAGTGATATTCGGGATGTTGAGAGTATTTCAAGGAAGTATAATACACTCTTCGTGCACTCTATGCCGGAGAGCAGCGTGTTTCAGAAAGGTACAGGGGTAAATAATCCAGGGATAAACACTGGAGAGGATTTTGGTGCCAAGGAAAGAGTGAATTTAATTCGTGGTATTAAGCCGACCATTTCAACCTCGACATTGGAGAATTTAGATTATGAGACAAGTAAGCGCGACGAGATGTACCAAGCCGGCGTTATTATTGGAGGTGGTCGAGTCGTGAGTGCCTATCGAGGAGATGCTGCAACTCTTACGCACAGTCTATTTTCAAAGAAAGCGAAATACGATAGAAATCCTTTTTTGAGTGACACGAGTATACAGAATGATATTGAGGGAAGAATAGACGACGCTATAAATAAACGATTTCCCGAGTCACCAGCAGCTGGCAAGAGAGTCTTGTCTGAAGAGGCATTGGGAAGAAGTGGTAATCCTGTTAATATAGACGGGTCTGGATATGCATATGGATGGAACGAGCTGGTTGTTGAAGATCCAAAAATTTCCGGTTTATATATACGAGAGGGGTTTCACTTTGATCCATGGAAATACGTTGATTTAAGCGAAAGGCTTAACATCCCCTTGTACTTTTTGGGAACGGGAGGAGAGATTCGAAAATGGGATGAGGAATGGTTGTTATCACAAGCCGGATTTGAAAGTTGGGAATTTGAAGACCGCATGAGAAAATCATCTTTTGATGAGATTATGAATTCAACTCCAAATGTCACTCAAGAAGAGAGGCTAGATATAATTGATGACCTTCTGAAAGGAAGTATTCTTCGCGGAGAGAAGTTTTCTCGAGAAGTTCAGAATATGAAACGTGCTTTTAAACAGCGAACGGTAAAGTAATATATTCATGTGAGGTTTTTTGTATATATACGAAGTTTTATCCATATTGCTATTCTACTTGTGTCGCCCTCGCCATTCTCTATTCAATAACTCTCTTTTGCTCCCTATGCTTGATATTCAATATATTCGTGAGAAGAAAGATGTGGTTGCGAAGGCGGCAGCTAACAAGGGATTGTCGCTTGATGTGGAGCGGCTCTTGGCTGTTGATGCGGAGCGCATTTTGCTTCTGCAAGACACTGAGGAACTCAAGTCTATCAAGAATGATCTGAATGATCTCATGGCAAAGGCGACGCCAAAAGAGCGGTCGGAAATTATCGCGCGGGGAACAACAGTGCTTGATCAATTGATCAAAATGAAGAATATGATCTTTCGGAAGAGCTTTCGCTTTTGAGGAAAAATTTTCAGGTGCGCGAGGGACAGACGGTCAAAGAACATTTCGAGGAAACATTCTTAAAGAGAATCGGTATAAAGGACATAGAGGGTGCTATGGCGTACATCGAGGAACGGAAGCGTCAGACGGACACGCGCAATAGATCATCCGTGCTTGATGGTTCTGTGCTGATAATGTCAAGCGATCTCATCAAGGGGTTCGATTCTCGCTTCCTTGACAAACTGCTTGATCGCGGGTTCGTTTCGCCGGAATTTGTCGGTGCGGAGACGCACGATGCAAAAACAAAATTAAAGCAGGGCGATTCGACGCCGTGGGATACCGATCTTGAGCGAGTAAAAGGAACGAGTATTTCTGAAGCGCTTGAGAGATCTTCTCTGGCGGATGGCTATGGCGATGTTGTTGCCGTTATTCGAAATCGAGGGCAATTCAATGAGACAAAGATTGGCGAACCGGCGATTGATGACGGTCGGATGGAACTTTTTGAAAGTGGTGTTATCAGGTCCGATCATATGGGCATCCGGACCGGATTTGGATCCACTGAAATCGATGCTCTTATTGCGAAGGGAGAAGTATCTGAAAGGAGTATGGATGATATTCGCTTTTCGATTGCTAAAAAAGGCTTCTATATTCCCGTTGTTGACCGTTCCGGTCGCGTGATTTTTATGCCCGGAGAATTTGACGAATACCGAAAAATATTCCGAGGTCTTGACCGGTATCACGGAGATCCGATGAGCGTGAGTGAAGATTGGAGGCAATCGCCACATGTAAACGAGATAGAGTCCATCGCTCAAACGAAAGAAAATATCGCGTACCTTGAGAGTGCTGGAGGCGCTCTTTGCGATGAGCTCAAAGGGCTCCTTGCGGAATCAGGCATAGCTTTGCGCGCGGAGAAATTTGATGATGGAGTTGCCGGCGCGGTCGTGATCGATACCGGATCGACCGGTCGTGGCGCCGCGCTTGATGGCAATATTGACTTTGATTTTGTGCTCAAGGTGAACGATAATGATTTTGAAAAAGCAAAAGTGGCGGTGGAAAAAATGAAAGACTGGTATCCATTGGATACCTCATACGAGGTAAACGGTATGCGAACGTACCGCTTCAAGGGTTTTGAACGCGATGGCAAGCATATTGATCTGGACGTGAGCGTGGTGAGAAAATCTGATTCCGAAAGTATGGATGCGAACGAGGCGATATCGAGAAAATATGAATCGATACGGAAAAACTTCGGAGAAGAAGTCCTGCTGGATGTTTTGAGCAATGTGCGGTTTGCAAAAAAGAAATTGAAAGAAGCTGGCTGTTACAAGAAAGGTATTGATCGAAGTGCGGGACAAGAGGGTGGGCTTGGCGGTATTGGTGTCGAGACATGGATATTGAAACACGATGGAGATGCTGTGCGGGCATTTACGGATTTTTACGGAAATGCATATGAGAATGGAGGTCTTCTTTCTTTCGAAAACTTCAAGAAAAAGTATAAAGTTTTTGGCGCAGGCAAAAATATTCGCGGTGATACTCGTTCGGAAAATTTTGTTGAGAAAATGGATGAGGTAGGATATTTAAAAATGGCCGAAGTGGCAAAGTCGATAGTTGAAATGAAGTAACAAGTATACAGCGCTCGAAAAGAAGGAATTTAACACAGTGATTCATGAAAAAGGTGTTGGACATCATGTGAAGGGGGTTTCCGAGGGTGCTGATGAAATCATTGTATTTGAGCCGGAGGATGTATGGATTGTTCGAAAAGAATCGTTGGTGGACATAGTAATGGAGAAAAATTGAAAGGTTCAGATTGTTTTGGTGCACCCATGTGTTATAAGGGAACCTTCTATAAAAGACGAAATGGGCATTTCATTGGAACTTGTCCTTTAGATAGAAAAAGGAAGAATTGTGCTTTTGAGCAGAAAAACATAAAGTTCTCATTGACAATGAGAACTTATGGGTGTAACCTCTCAATATGAATGAGAACCTAAAAACCATTGAAAAACGGACGCTTGTTGAGATCGCGGTGGAACAGCGGACGTTTCTTGAATCTCTCCCGCTGTCTATTTCGCGGGAGGAGCTTGTTCGCGTACAGGCGCATATGGCGATCCCGCATACGGTGGTCATTGCCGGTATTCGTCGGTCGGGAAAGTCAACGCTTTTGCGGCAAATCATGGCGCTTTCCAAAGAGCCGTGGTACTACTTTAATTTCGAAGACGAGCGGCTCATCGGGTTTTCCGCTAGAGATTTTAACCTTTTGTATGAAGCGCTTATCGAGACCTTCGGCGAGCGACGCGTGTTCTTCTTTGATGAAATACAAAATGTCGCCGGATGGGAGCGGTTTGTGCGCCGTCTCTCGGAGAGCGGGCGCAAATTTTATATCACCGGTTCGAACGCGTCACTTCTCTCGCGTGAATTGGGGACCAAACTGACGGGTCGGTATGTGTCGCATGATCTCTACCCTTTTTCGTTTCGGGAATACCTGCGTTTTCAGGGCGTCGCATATTCTCTTGGAGACATTCTCGAGACGACGAAGCGTGCCGCGCTCAAAAGTCGTTTCAATGACTACCTCCGAGAAGGGGGGATGCCGGAATATCTCACCTATCAGTCGCCGGAAACGCTCAAGAAAGTGTATGACGATATTCTCTATCGAGATATTCTCGTGCGATATGATATCCGGGAAGATCAGGCGCTTCGCGAACTTTCTTTTTATCTCCTCTCCAACATATCTCAGTCATTCTCGTACAATGGTTTGAAGGGTCTGTTTCGGCTCGGGAGTATGAATACGGTTCGAAGTTATGTCGGATATTTGGAAAATAGTTTTCTCTTCTCTACGATCCGCGCCTATGCCGATTCACTCAAGAAGCAAATAGCGTCGCCCAAAAAAGTCTACGGCATTGATACGGGAATGGCACAGACGATCGGATTTCGGTTTTCCGAGAACCGCGGAGCGTTTCTGGAGAATGTGGTTTTTCTGGAGTTGAAGCGGCGCGGGAAAGAGCTCTATTACTATCGAGCTGCGGATGGATGCGAGGCTGATTTTCTTGTGAGAGAAGACAACAAAGTTGCTTCGGTCCTGCAGGTATCATGGAGCATCACGGAAGAAAAAACGCGCGAACGAGAACTGCGTGGTCTTCAAAGCGCCCTCAAGGCGCATGGTCTTCAAAACGGATTGCTCCTTACCGATGACGAACGGGACATGATCCATTCCGAAGAAGGAACGATTGAAGTGAAACCCGTTTTTGAATGGCTTTTGGAGGAGTAAGATTTTTATTTGAAATTATTTTTCTCCTTATGCTTGACATTCAATATATTCGCGATCACAAAGATGAGGTATCAAAGGCGGCAGAGGCGAAGCATGTCTCGGTGGATATCGATCAGCTTTTGGAACTCGACGCGCGGCGCAAGGAACTGCTGCGAGAGATAGAAGAACTTCGCTCCATCAAAAACGATATCAATGATCTTATTCCGAAAGCAGCTCCGGATGAGCGGGCGGAGCTGGTGCTTCGAGGCAAAGAAGTGAAAGGAAAACTTGATGTGAAAGAGCCGGAACTCAAAGAAACAGAAGAGTCATTTCGAATGCTCATGTATCTGGTCCCGAATATTCCAAGCGAAGATACGCCTTCCGGCCCGGATGAAAGTGGGAATCAAGTGCTCCGGCACTGGGGTGAGAAGCCGTCTTTTGAATTCCAACCGAAAGAGCATTGGGAAATCGCCGAGGCGCTCGGACTGATGGATACGGAACGTGCGACCAAAGTGAGCGGTGCGCGGTTTCTCTATCTGAAGGGCGACCTGGTGCTTTTGGAATGGGCGATGATGTCGCTCGCATTTCAGACACTTACCAATGAAGAAACGCTCCGGTCTATTGCCGCTGAAGCTTCGCTTGATGTTCCGACGACGCCGTTTGTGCCGGTACTGCCGCCGGTTATGATTCGCCCGGATATGCACCGTCGCATGGGGCGACTCGATCCGGAAGAGATGTATGCACTCGAGCGGGACAATCTGACGCTCATCGGGAGTGCGGAGCACACGCTTGGTTCGATGTATGCTGATGAAATTCTTGCCGAGAAAGAACTGCCTATCCGTCTTGTCGGGTTTTCGGCGGCATTCCGGCGCGAGGCGGGATCATATGGGAAAGACATGAAAGGAATGCTTCGCTTGCATCAGTTCAATAAGCTTGAGATGGAGTCCTTTACGACGCCGGAAGCGTCTCTCGCGGAGCAGAATTTTTTTGTGGCGATACAGGAGTATTTGCTTCGCCAGCTGAATCTCCCATATCAGGTGGTTGCTGTCTGTTCGGGAGATATGGGAAAGCCGGATATGCGGCAGATTGATATAGAGGCCTGGATGCCCGGGCAGGGGAAATACCGCGAGACAAACACGTCGGACCTTATTGGCGACTTCCAGGCGCGTCGGCTTGAGACGCGAGTGCGCCGCGAAAACGGATCGGTCGAATATGCGCACATGAATGATGCCACCGCCTTTTCCGAGCGGCCGCTCATTGCCATTCTCGAAAACTATCAACAAGCCGATGGCAGCGTCATTGTTCCGAAAGTTCTGCGCCCGTTTGTCGGGAAGGAGGTGATTGCAGTAAAAAAGTAGGAGTTGTTCAAATCCTGTTCTTAAATGTATTGGAGGAAAGAAGGATGGCTAAGAAGGTTGCGGTATCTGGTCGGCAATACGAGTCGGTTATTCAGTTGCCCAATAAGTTCTTTGAGATTGTCAGTGTGGTACATATATCGAGGAAAGGGAAAAATGGAAAGAAGAAAAAGCGCGGAGGGCATTTCCTCGAGGGTTCAACATCTGAACCGCCGATGTATTTCCTTCGTGAAGAAGCTGAAAATGAACTAAAGCGCTTTCAATCGGAAAATCCGGACGATCAATTTGAAGTGCGTTGTCGAGGGGTTATCGTGAGAGGAAAAGCGTACTTTACGTAGGCTATCTCTTGAAGGGTGGATCTCTCGATTTCCGTTTCTCTTGTTTATACGGTTTTCCCATTTATTCTGGTGGCGCATGCTTACGATTCGTATGGCATGCGCATTTTTTTATTGACTCTTCTCGTTGCCGTGCTACACTCTCAAACAGGGAATTCAGCCCTGTTTTTGCTTAGGAGGTGATGTCCCCGGGTCGGTAGCTCAGTGGTAGAGCAGCTCCCTTTTAAGGAGAATGTCGTGAGTTCGATCCTCACCCGACCCACCTTTCAAAACTTCCAGCGGGCAGTAAATCACACCATTGAAACACAAAGGCAATATGAGGAAATTTCTTCTTGCTATACCGTTTGTACTCGTCGTTCTCTCACTTTCAGGGTGTTCGTTTCCCGGGGCCAGCTCTTCCGGTGGAGGTTCGGCAATTCTACGGTCATCTGATGGCGGGAAAACCTACATGCCGAAGGTAACTATAGATGCCAAGAAGACTATTGCGTCGGCAGATATTCTGTCCCTTGCATTCGAAGCAAGCAACCCAAGCCGCCTTATCTTGGGTACGCGTGAAAACGGTATCTTTGTAAGTGACAATGGCGGCGATGTGTGGAGGCAGTTGGTTTTTCCGCCTACCAAGACCTATGGACTCGTCGCTGACTGGAGCAATCCGGCAGTGCTCTATGCGACAGGCGTGTGGCAAAATCGCGGGAAGATCTATCGGAGCGAAGACCGCGGCGCAAAGTGGGATGAAATCTATACCGAGCCGAACACCGGGACAGTGGTAACGCTTCTGGCGCAGGATCCCAAGCATCCGGAAACGCTCTATGCGGGAACAAGCGCGGGCATTATCTTTCGCACGACAGATAGCGGAAAAACATGGGGAAGTCTCCAGGGAATTGATGCTCCGGCGCTCGCACTTTCATTTGATGTGGCTGGCGATACTTTTTATGTGCTGTCATCCGGAAAGGGGTTGTTTCGGTCGCGGGACGGCGGCGCAACATTCGACGCTATTCCCGGAAAATCGAAGTCGTCTGTGACGAAGACGCTGCCCGAGGCGACGTCGATCGCGACGGATCCGTCCCGGTCGGGTATGCTCTATGTGGGGACAAAGAGCGGACTTTTCCGAAGTAAGGACTTTGGTGACACGTGGGAGGAGGTTTCGGTGATAGAAAGTTCGAAGAAATTTCCAATCCGGTCAATAGCAATCAATCCTCGGAATTCGAACGAGTTACTCTATGGAGCGGCTCTTGCTGTCTATAAATCAACTGACAACGGAACAACATGGTCGACGTACCAGTTAAATGCGAGTCGTGCCGCGGGAACGATTCGATACAGCCCTTCGGATTCGAATAGTATCTATCTCGGACTCCGAACATTTTAAGAGCGTCTTCACTTTGAAATTTTGAAATTTTTGCTATGTACCAGTCGATTATTTCTGAACGAAAGGACTTCTTTGAAGAAGCTATCAATCATTTCTCCGAAGAAATGGCCAAGATTCGAACCGGTCGGGCGACTCCGGCATTGGTTGAACATGTGCTCGTTGATTATTACGGTACTCGTTCTCCGCTCAAACAGATTGCGAGTATTTCTGCACCGGAAGCTCGACTTCTGACGATACAGCCTTGGGATCGCGGAGCATTGGTTGCCATAGAATCCGCCATTCGCGAATCGGATTTGGGGCTCAACCCTTCAAATGACGGACAGATTATCCGTCTCTCGATCCCGCCTCTTACGGAGGAAAGGCGGCGAGATCTGGTGAAATCGCTTAATCGAGTTGCCGAAGAGGCTCGCATCGCTATTCGGACGATACGTGAGGATGCTTGGAAGGAGATTCAGGACGCGGAAAAATCGGGCAATATGGGCGAGGATGATAAGTTCCACGGCAAAGACGCCTTACAGGAAGCGGTGGAATCATACAACGCGCGCATAGAAGAAATGCGAAAGAAAAAAGAAGGAGAAATCATGACAGTGTAGGTGAAATTCCAGGTTGTAAATGACAAGTTCCGGATAAATTTTCTTACAGCATCCAAAGATTCACAATGAATCGAGCCCCCGTTCTTTTGCTGCTTATGTGTAATTCAGCGATTCCTTTACCTCTATGTCTATAGTACTGGTCTTCATCATTGTTCTCGGAGCACTTATTTTTGTTCATGAATTGGGGCACTTCCTCATGGCGCGCAGGAGTGGTATGAAGGTAGAAGAATTTGGATTTGGCTTTCCGCCACGACTTGGCGGGTTCGTATGGAATGAGGAGAAAGGGCGGCATGTTTTTGTTGCGGGGAATAAAGACGTGTCGTCACCATATACGATATATTCAATCAATTGGATTCCTTTTGGCGGATTCGTCCGGATTAAGGGAGAAAATGGCGAGGGTGCCCAGGAGGATGACAGTTTTGCCTCGAAAGGCGCCGCCGATCGTATCAAGACGCTTTCAGCGGGTGTCGTGATGAATTTTCTCTTTGCCTGGCTGCTTATATCCATCGTGCTCATGATCGGTTTTCCGCGAGCGATTGATCCGGATGAAAAGGTGGACCCATCGAAAATAGAAGTGCAGATAGCACAAGTTGCGCCCGGGACTCCGGCGGAAGATATGGGCGCCAAGATGGGCGATACGATCGTATCCGTAAATGGAAAGAAGTTCTTGCGCGTTGAAGATGTGCAAAAAATCATTCAAGAGAACAAAGGGAGGGAGTTGGCGATCGAGGTAAATCGCGGGAAAGAAACACTTCTCCTCCATGGCGTGCCGCGCGTTGACTATCCCGAAGATCAGGGGGCGCTCGGTATTGCGCTCGGTGAAATTACTATCGCTCGGTACCCATTCTTTGAAGCGATCGTGCAGGGCGCAGTCAATACTTGGCAAAACACGGTGATGATGGTGACGGGAATCGGGATGCTTCTTGGGAGTCTCTTCACTTGGAATAGTGCTGGGCTTTCCGATGTGTCGGGGCCATTGGGTATTGCGTATCTTACCAAGGAAGTGACCAGTCTTGGCTTCGTCTATCTCCTCTATTTCACAGCAATTTTGAGTATCAATCTCGGCGTGTTGAACATACTCCCATTTCCCGCGCTCGATGGCGGGCGAGTGCTCTTTGTTCTTATTGAGAAAATAAAAGGTTCGCCAGTAAGTCAACGTGTGGAAGGCATATTCCATCAGGTTGGTTTTTTGTTGCTCATCCTCTTGATGGTTGCCGTGACTGTTCACGACTTTGCCAAGTTTAATATCGTAGGGAAGATTATGGGACTTTTCTGATTTCGCATCTTTTCCCGAGTGCAGACTCTCTGTGATATGGGAGGCATCTCAATGTGTATACTTTTATATAAAAATGGCTTCTGTAAGCCATTTTTATATTTCTTATCTTGACAAGAATTGATTTATGCTGTACGGTACTTTGTTGCTGTGTTGGGCGTGCATGTCCCGCATAGTTTGCCCATAAATGCTTTCTATGGCCTACGAATCAGTGTTCTCAATTGTACGTAAGAAATGGGGGAGTATTTTTCTCTCCGGACTTCTTGCGGGGTCGCTCGCTTTCTTTTCGCTCGTCTTTTTCTCGAAACACTTCAAAGTGACGACGGATTTTCTGGTGGTGCAAACCGGCGCCGGACAGTCGCAGGATTTCTATTCGATGCTCAAGTCGTCCGAATATCTCGGGAAAGTTTTGGCTGAATCGGTGCAGAGTGAGAAATTTATCGGCGCTGTCGTGGAAACAGGCGGCGTTGATGGAAACTTCTTGCCCGGAAATCCCAAGGATCGTCTCGATGCCTGGGAGAAAATGGTGAGGGTGGCAAATAATCCCGATGTTGGCACCCTGCACATAGAGGTGTATGACAATAGTGATCGCAATGCGCTTCGTGTCGCACAGGCGGTGGGACAAGTCTTGACCGAGAAAAATTCGCTCTTCCGAAGCGGCGACGAAAAAAGCGTCGAGATCCGCACCCTCTCCGGCCCCATCGTCGAGAAGAACCCGGATGTGCGAACGCTTCCCCTTGTGTTTCTTAGTGGATTGATATTCGGGATGCTACTCCGATTTTCATGGGTATTTGTTAAAGAGTCGAATGCGCTGAATGCGGTGGAAGAAGAGGCAAGGACTTCTCTTTCTGCGAAGAAGCTTGGTGAGCATGCAAAAAATTCTCCTCAGGGCACGCTAGCTTTACCAACTCCTCCAAGTGGACTTGGATCGGACAGAATTACGTTCAACGATTGGTGAAATTTTTCGAGAATCGGTGCTTTCCCCTGATTTCTTTCTTATTCTCGTATAGAGAGAATTGAAGAAATCGGGGAGGGAATCGAAAGATTTGGTTCCTTTACATTTGAAGTTGCAATCCAATCTACCTGTCTGATCTGATGGAGGGTGTCGAAATGAAATCAAGACAGATATGTGTTCTTGTACTTCTCTTTTTCGTTGCCGGATGCACGATGAGTCCGAATGTGCTTCAGCTTCGTCAGGATGACGGAGATGATATCTCAAGAATACTCTATCCGATCGATCCGTATACGACAGTCGGCGTTATGAAAAGCGCTGATATCGATACGGGAAGATTTGTTGCCGTGCTCGGCACATTTCCGGATGGTCTTTTCGGAGAATGGGATCGTCTGCGTATCAGATACTCTGGCTACGCGGTCGATGCTGCCGGGAAAGAGTACCGAGTACAGTCGCTCTTTGCCGGATTCAAAGCGTGCAGTCTCCGTCTGATAGTGCTCGTAGAAGGGGCTGAGAAGGCGGAAGGTCTCGCGATTATTACGCTTTCTACGCTTACGGATCAAGCCTATGATCTGCAAGGGAAACCCATCAAGTTTGGCGAGCATGGTGCGAGATTCGTTGACCTAAAGAAAGAAGAGAGAATTCGTATCGCAAGAACATTCGGGAGTCCGGTTGATTCCACTCCGGGAGTAGATGGATTTTCCGAAGCGTTGAAGATGTGGAATACCTTTGAAACGCCAGTTGGGAAAATACTGTCCCCGTTGGGCGAAGATGGGGTAAAAGCTATTGCGAAGCATAATCCGCAATATTCTTTTCTTGAAAAGGTTGTCGGGACGGGATCATTTTCCGTAAGTCCGGACTGGGTAAGCACCACGATGAATCTGGTTGTCGAGTCTCTTCTTGCAATACAGGCTCCGAGTCAGGGGTTTGATTTGAATTCCGTAATGCCGAGTCGGGATTATATGGGATATCAGATAGCTCAGCTGTACCGTCTTATACAGGCCGGTCAGCAAGAGTGTGCCATTCAACAACGACCCTAGTGGTCGGAGGAGAATATCATGAAAGTTTTTCAGATCTGCGTTGTTCTGGTGTGTGCTTTTTTGGCAAACACTCTACAGGCTGCCGAACAGCAGTGTGTGACAGTGGAGCGGGGCGACACGCTGGAGAAGATTGTCATTAATGACTTCCATCTGGAGCGTTCGGATGTCGATGCCATTGCTACGGAAAATGACATTGCAAATAGAGATCTCATATACGCTGGAGACAAAGTGTGCAATCGCACTGTGTCATCAGCGGTTGCTGTGAGTCAACCGAAACCCGTGAAAGCTCAGGAGGAGGAAAAGGTATCGCGGGTATCAGTCAATTTGCCAGTGAAACCGGCTTCGAATCCGGGTAAGGCGGAGAAGCTGTATGCTCACGTGATTCATTCGCTGGGGCACGCTCCGTTTGCGACAGAGAAAAGGCCGGCGACGCTGTCGGAGAATATAGCGGCGCTCAATGCGCTGGGGTACTCCAAGGTTGATGCGGAGGAAATACTGCGCAAGAAAGCCTCCGGAGAAGTGGAGATCGTGGAAGTTCCGTGCGGCTCGATTATCCCTGAGATGATTTTCCGCGGAGGGAAAAAGATCTCCGGCGGTATCCTCATGGATTTCTGTCACGGGAAAAAACCGGCGCAGTCCGAGTTTGCCATCAAAGCGTGTGCAAACTCCGGGCGATGCGTCTATCAGTTCTCGACGTGCCGGAACTATTTCCCATCGTTTACAGCTCCGGACATCAAAGAGGTGAAGGTTCTGCCTCAGGAAGTGTCAAAGGCCGTTCCTCCGCGCATTCGTGCGGAAGGGGAAACTTCGCCGGCGCTTCTTGAATACGAGGCGAATGCCGGCGGGTTCTGGTGGAGAAATGGACTTGCAAAAGGCAATGCTCTTTGGGGCGAAGCCTTGCTTTGGACGCCGGATGCCGGAAAAGGAATCTCTTTCGGTGCAGGCGGATATGCGAGCAGTGGCGATGGAAACTCGAAAGTCGCTGCATACTCGTGGCACGAGAGATCGTATGGTGCCCAGGTTGGTGTGAAGGGAAACTATCTCGGTTCTCCGGATGAGGAGGGACGGAGATATCCGCGCAATTGGCAAGTAAAGGCCCGTCTCCTGAAAGATCAGGTGGAAGGGAGCAATCCCGAGTCCGGCTATGCCATGGAACAGAACGGTCCAAAACAATGCGTCTATGGCGAGTACATCGCCCAGAAGGACGCCTGGTGGACGTATGGCATTACCGGAGAGGGATGTGTGGCGAATCATCAGTCGATAAACTCGACCTGGGAGGGGGACAAACCCCAGGATCGCGGGTCCGTTCAGCTCAATGTCTTTGCTGAGCGGAGAATCACCAATCAGACGGCGGTTCGCGGCATTCTCGGTGTTGCTCACCAAAATTGGGACGATCTTACTCTTGGTCGCGGAACGCTCGAGCTCCGATATCGAGATAAGAAAAACGGACTTCTCGTAGCTGCCGGACCAAGTGTCGCGGTTCCTATCGGAAAGCTCCCGAAGGAATATGCTGGAGTCGCCAGGAGCAAACTGGTAACGCCGGCCGCCCTCATTCGCGTAGAGCTTGGAGGGGTGATTCGGAAAAAGGATGCAGAGAAGCGTGCTGAGAGTGTGCATCTCGCCGGAAGTCATGTGTCGGCAGCAACGCACCAACAGGCACCTCGCTCGGCTTCGAAATCAAAACCGAAGAGCTCGTGGAACTCCTATGGGTTCAACAACAAGTAGCAAGGAGAAATCTTAAACCTGGCAGTTGAACCATTTCTTGCAACTTCAAAAAACTCGTCGATGCTTCCCTCGATACGCTCGGGTGGACATTGACAAAAGATCTGGGCCTTGATATATCACCATTGGTGTATATCGGAGGCCCCCTTAACGAAGATTTCAAATGGGCGAAGCATATTTGAAGTCTTCCAGAGGTACTGGTATTGACAGGGATGTTCTTTCTTAATCAAGCAAGAGGTTGTCAAGAGATGAAAAGGTATCTGTTTTCGTTCTTTGTGTGTGCAATGGTTGCCTTCTGCAGTCAGCCGGTTTCGGCGGCTAGCTGCAGCGTGCGAGTGCCATTCTCCGGACCGTGCGAACTCTACTTCGGGTATGGGAGCGGTATCCAGCAGGTGAACGCTCCGGCTACGATCACGCTCTCCGGTAGCCCGGACAATCCGGATAAACCGACGCATTTCAATTGCCGGCCGGCTCCCGGGACGCAGGGCGTGCCAGTGACGCCCGGCGGATGGGTTCTGGTCAAGAACGGGCCATCGCGCAACGTCCCATCTATTCCGGGCGCCGTGACTATGCCGTCGGAAGAGTATGGCGGTCTGGCGTCCGATGGTGCAGCGCTTACGTGTCTTGCCATGCTCCCTAACGGGAACTGACACAGTCTGCTTTCTCATGCAAGCTCTGGAACCCAACGTGGTTTCAGGGCTTGATTTTTTATATAATATGTGCTATTGTATTCAGTTGGAAAGTAGCGTGAAGACGTATGGTCAATACAGCTGATTCTTCAAGGATTCGCCTCTTGTCTCGCGAGACCGTTGCGGCGGTTCTTATTATTGGGGTGCTTTCCGCTTCTCTCCTTTTTGGGTTGGTGTTTGGATTTTCGGCAGCGATGTTTCTTGTATCCGGGCTGGTAGCGGGAGTTGTTTCGTTTCTGTTTCCGCGTTCGGGTATCTATGCGACACTCTTTCTTCTGCTTGTTTTCGAGCGTTTCTATACGCTCCAACCGCTTTTGGTTGGGAAGACTATTTACCATATTTACCCGCTTGATATTGTTGTGGGTGCTATTTTCTTTCGGATGTTTCTCGAACTATTCAGCGGGAATATGCGACTCCGATTGACGGCGCCGATCGGGTTTCTATTGGCATTTTTTGCATACGCTTCGATTCGTTTCGGGGTCGATATCTTGAGTGTGGGTGATCGGAGTCTCTCGACCGCTTTTAGTACCTGGAAGAACTACGTGTTCTATGGGGGTATTTCCATTTTTGTCGCTATGCTCTTTCAGGAGAAAGAGCACCTTGTTCGATTTGCAAAATTCTTCTCGGCGGGTGTGCTGGCGATAGTGATTTTCCTTGTTATCGGAATTGTGCGGGGTGAGGGACTGTGGACCGAATACACGCCGCTCTCGACATCGGGACACCGGATACTCGCTTTTCCGCACGCGTTTTATTTTTCTGTGGCATTTCTTGCAAGTACAACGCTTTTCACATTTCTGATGCAATGCTTGAAAGGCGTGTGGAGGGGGATTTTTCTGGTAGTGTACCCCGTATTTTTGGTGGGCATATTCGGATCCCTCATGCGTCATCTCTGGTTGGGAATATTCGTATCGCTTGTATTGAGTTTCCTTCTCTTCCGGAAGAGGGTTTTCCGATCGATTGCGAATATCGTGAAGCAGTATGCACTTGTCGCTTTGCTTCTCGCATCGCTTTCATTCACGGTGTTGCTGACGGTTTCTTCGGTAACTCCATCAGCAGGTGCGAGCGGCGAAGTGTTCAGAGTTTTTGCCGAGCGCCTGGTGTCTTTGGGGAATGCGGAGGACACAAGTATAGCCTGGCGCGGCGTTGTTTGGAAAAGTGCGCTTGCCGAGTTTTCAAAGAATCCTCTTTTCGGTATTGGATTCGGCAATCGCGTCTCTGTTGAAATGGACGGGTATCGAGATTATGTCGAAATACGAAATATGCACAACTCATGGTTTGCGCTTTTGGTGCAGACGGGCATTCTCGGATTCTCTCTCTTTTTGTTCTTTGCGGGCAGTCTTCTCTTTCAAGGCATGCAAGTGTTCCGCGGATTGGCAGATACTGACCTCCTAAGATCGGCGAGTATGGCACTGATGATAGTTATCATATTCTGCTCGGCTATATTTCTCTCGCAACCATATCTTGAAACCAATCTCTTATCTCTCGTATTTTGGCTGAGTGCCGGATTGCTTTTTGCGGTGGAGAGTATTTTTCGTAGAAATTCGAAGTCGGAAGGGCTATGAAAATCCTCGAAGTAAACAAATTCTTCTATCTGCGAAGAGGTGCTGAACGGCACTTTATCGACCTTGTTCACCTGCTTGAAGAACATGGCAATGAGGTGGCCGTTTTTGCTATGGCGCATCCGGAGAATATCGATTCTCCATACTCGAAGTTCTTTCCATCGTATGTCGGTTTTAATAAAAACGACTCCACGATTTTTGAGCGATTGAAGGGGATATTGCGTTTGTGGTCAATAGGAAATCAGAGAAAAATGGAATTGTTGCTTGAGAAATTTCACCCGGATGTGGTTCATATACATAATATCTACCATCAGCTTTCCCCGTCGATTCTCGCCCCCATAAAGAAGCGAGGTATCTCGATCGTTATGACGGTGCATGATTATAATCTTGTTTCTCCGGACAAGGATCGCTCACTCCGCAATCTTCATGGGAGATGGCTTCGGTTTCTTTTTGACAGGAACTACGCGCTTCCAAAGCGCATACTGCTTCTTCTGAAATTTCTTATTGAGAAGCAGTTCCGTCTTTATGACCGGTTCATAGATGCCTATATTGTTCCGAGCGAATACCTTGCGGGAGTACTTGCTGATTTTGGTATCTCCCGCGAAAGAATAACCGTGCTTCCGCATTTCGTTTCTTCTGCATCGAATGTTAAGTCGGGTTCGAAGATTTTCGAAGAGACTGGCGACAGTCCGGATAGCGCGAATGAAAGAGTGGGATATGCCTTGTACCTTGGCGCTGTTTCAGAAGAGAAAGGCGTGAATGACATTGCGAAAATATTTGATCGATTGAAATTCCCTCTTATAGTTGCCGGATCGGCAGAGAAAAATTTCCAACCGATGCAGAGTGGGTTCGTATCATTTGTAGGACGGAAATCAAAGCAGGAGGTGCAAATGCTCCTTGAAAATGCAAGGCTTGTGGTAAGCGGATCTCATTTGGAAGAGACATTTGGATTGGTCGCGCTCGAGGCGATTTCTGCGGGGAAGCCGTTCTTTGGAATGAATGTCGGAGCGTATCCGGAAATCATACGGCAAGGTCATGATGGATTCCTCGGAAAGAATGTGTCGGAATTGGAGCTCGGCCTGCAAAAATATCTCTCAGGCGAGTTGAAGCTGGACGCTAGCGAAATGCTGTGCCATCGGGCGGAGCAGGAATTCAATTCGACCCGGTATGGAGATCGTATCCTCGAGCTTTTTCGCTCTCTCGCAGATCGAAAGAAATGAGCCTGTGCAGTGTAATTGAGAAGCTCACATTTCAGACTGAGCATGGATATGTCTAAAAAAATCCCCCGATCTCTCTCTGGAGAGGTCGGGGTTGGCCATTTTGGCGTTTCGTTGTTTCGCCTCAGTTAGTCGACAGAGAAGAGTCCATTCTCCTTATCGACGTGAATGCGACTGTCAGGGAAATCGAAGCCCTCTATGTTGAGCCAGAGGAAACTTCCATCTTGGAGTGTCGTCTGCGATCCAGCGGCCAGACAAGAGAATTGTATCCACTCCTGCCGAGGAACGTTTTGCAACGGGAAATCCACATAGATATATCCGCGGTCGTCTACGGTTAGTAGTGCGCGAACCGTTGCGCTGGGTTCCCATCCGGTCGAACCGGAATTGAGGGCGCAGTCCTTGATCTCGAATGACCGTGTGCCATATCGCTCGCTGCCCTTTAACACAAGGGCACTCATGACGTCGCTATTAAAGGCGAAGCGGAGTGACCCATCGTCCATGATGGAAACCTGCGGATGAGTTGGATTGCCATATGAGGCGAGCCCGGGATAGAGCGACGTTTCGTCGCCTGGGTTCATGTGCCAAGCGGAGACGCCTGTTTCCACATCGAGCGGAGACGACCACCAGTCGGCATTGAAGGCGGCGAAGACGAGATCCTCTGAGTCGGGACACTGGAATGACATGCCCCAGTACCCGGCGCCTTCTTGCGGTGCCGCCGGGATGATCAGCGTGTGTTCCGCTGTGTCCCGTACGAAGACCCGAGCGGTCCCGTTTGTCCCATTCCAGCCGGTCCAGTTTGAGAAGAAGAACATCTCGCGCGGAGTGCACCCTTCGAGGGCTCGGTCCGTCGGCGGGATAATTCCATTGGCAAGCACTTCCTCGAGGCTGCCGTAGCGGACAATCTGCCCACCGATTTCCGGCGAAATCTCGCCGACACAGTGGTCCGTGAAACCGCCGATGACAGCCCGACAGTTCGTGTACTGCGCTGTATTGGTTCCCTCAGTTTCGGAAGGGGTAGGTGATATGGCTTGAGCTGCCACGCTGGATACGAAAATAGTCCACGCCAGAGCGATGTTAAAAAGAACTGCTAACCTGATTCTCATTGCACTCCTCCTTCGGAGTGTGACGATACGCGGAAATGCGTATCTCTCTTGTATAAATCAATATACAAATTTTGTCAAGACTTCAGATGTCTGAATCATTGACAAAATCTCTTAATTTTGCTAACATACACTATTAATTTTTAGGGCATGAATATGTCGGTATTGATTGGAAAAATAAGGAAAAACAGTCTTTTTCAAGAGGGTGTTTTGGGAATGTTTCTTTTGACGCTTGTTATAGCACCTCTCGTCTCTTTCGCAGGAGGTTCTCACAAGATGTATGTTGACGCGCATGCATCCGGCTCTGAAGATGGGTCATCAGCGCACCCGTATCAGACCATTTCCGAGGCACTGAAACATGCTGACAGTGGTGATGAGATTCATATTCTTCCGGGAAAGTATGAGGATAACCTTGATATTCCAAAAGGGGTTGAGTTGTACGGGAGCGGCAAAGATGAGGTGATCATCGAGGCGGAAAAGGGAAGTCGGTCGGTTGCCATCATGCGACACAAATCGAAGCTGGACGGCGTTACGCTGAAAGGTGGGAAATACGGCATCTGGGTAAAGAAGGATGCTCGCGTATCTATAGTTAATTGCAATATCCGAAAGAGCGATGAAGATGGAATCTACGCCGAAAGCGCTCCAATTTCTGACAAATATGCGTTGAATATTTCGGATTCGGAAATCGAATACAATGGACGGAACGGACTTTTTTCCCAGAAACGGCGAGTTGTTCTCGTGAATAATGAGATTCAACAGAACAAGAGCGACGGGTTGGAACTTGCTGCCGGATCAAGTTCGTGGATGGACGACAATGTTGTAAGTAAGAACGGCGGATCGGGTATGCGTGTTACACTGGATGGTTCGAATATCTACATTGCGAGCAAGAACTCGATTCATTCGAATGCCCGCGAGGGTGTCGAAGTCAATGCATTTGGAGGACAAGGAGTTGTCAATATCAAGAAGTCACGCATAGCGGAGAATGGTCGCTATGGCATTGCACGTGTTCAGCGGTCGAACTTCTCTCCTTCAATCTGGAACGGTCTTGTGGTTGAAGGAAACAATACTTTCTTTGGGAATGGATTCGGAGATGTGTCTTCGATTGTTCGCGGATTCTAAGTAAATGATTTCTTGGCATAGTCTGTGGTGGAGTGAGCAGTGAATGTGATTTCTGCGGAGCGCGGGATGTTCTTTCAAAAAGAAATACAAAAATAAAAGGCGACGTTTTCTTATGAATTTGCTTGTATGCGTATCGCATTTATCGGACAAAAGGGTATCCCGACGAAATCCGGCGGCGTCGAAAAGTATGTCGAACAGCTGGCCGTTCGCATGGCAGAAAGAGGCCATGAGGTGTTTGTCTATGCGCGAGCACACTACACTGATCCGGGACTTCATGCCTGGAAAGGCGTGCATATTATTCATGTGCCGAGTATTCCGACGAAACACTTGGACGCTTTTTCTCATACGCTTTTTGCAACGATGCACGCACTCTTTCATCGATTTGACATCATTCATTACCAGGCGATTGGGCCATCGATGCTCGCTTTTATTCCGACATTGTTGCTGCGTCACGCCAAAGTCGTATCAACGTTCCATTGTCGCGACTATTTCCATAAGAAGTGGGGGTTGATCGCGCGAACGGCGTTGCGATTTGGTGAATGGGTCGCTTGCCGAGTGCCGAAAAAGACGATTGTGGTGTCGAAGGAGCTTCGCGAGTATGTGAAGAAGATCTATCATCGTCAGGCGGAATTTATTCCGAACGGGGCGAACATCTCCGAGAAAGCAATGGCGACGACGCTGGGCGAATTTGGGCTTCGCGAGGGTCGCTATGTGCTTTCTGTTGGACGGCTTGTGGGACACAAAGGCGTGCACTATCTGATCAAAGCGTTTCTTGAGCTTGAAGATACGAACAAATTGCCGAATAATACGAAACTGGTTATTGTTGGCTCGCACGCGAACACGGAAGACTATGAAGCATACCTCCGTTTGATGGCGAAGGATCGTGACAATGTTGTGTTTCTTGGCGAACGGTTTGGGCGCGACCTTGAAGAGCTATTTTCGCATGCGGGACTGTTTGTGCAGCCTTCTGAATCCGAAGGCATGCCGATTGCGCTGCTTGAATCTATGGCGCATGCTTTGCCGACCATCGCAAGCGATATCCGAGTGCACCGAGAAGTGCTTTCCGGAGTGGGTATTCTCTTCCAGAACAAGAATGTTGCCGATCTTCGCGACAAGATGGCATTTCTTTTGAATGCCCCAGAAGAGGGTGAGAAGCTTGGTATTGCGGCGCAGAACCGGATTCGGGCGGGATATTCTTGGGATGCGATCGCTGAAAAGACATTGTCTGTGTATCAGTCTCTTTTGCCGAAGCGGAAACAACGGAAGCAGTTGAATGCGCGGAAGAAATTTCACACATACGGCATTCGATCGATTGGAACCGAACTCTAATGAAACGAACCTCTTTTCTTCAGATATTTCCTCGATATTTTTTTCTGCTCCTCGCAGTGTTTTTTGCGGCGGGATTTTTCACATTTTACGATTCATTTCGAGCATATCGCGCGGAAGCAGAACTGGTGGTGGTATCGAGGGGCCCGGCATCACCGTCCGGCATTGCCGAGACACTCTCGCGTATTCCGGAGACACTCGCTTTTTACGATCGGCTTCGCAAGGAGCATGTGAATATAAGCGATCCGTGGGCAGAGGAGTCGCCGGTCAATCGGAAGCGGGCATGGGACAGTGTAATCGCGTCGTCGTCTGTGTCCGGAAGCGGATCGATTCGTCTCTCTGTTGTCGGTCCTGATCCGTCGCAGGCAAGCGCGCTTCTGAATGCATCCATTGAGACGCTCTACGGGTTTTCCGGCCGCCTCTATAATCGCGATACTGAGGCGGAGGTTCGTTTGCTGGAGCATGTGATCGCATACCCGTTCGTGACCAATATATGGGCCCTTACTTCGCTGAGCGTTGCGTGTGCAATAGTAGCGGCGCTTCTTTTCTCTTTGCTCTTCCGGACACTGTCAGATATTCCGAAATACTCAGGGCCGTTTGGATCGATATTTTCACAACAGCGATTTTTTTTGAAAGGCAAGAAGGGTGAGATTCGTCCGGTAGGGTCATTTCCCGATATCGAACCGGAAGAGGTATCGCCATTGATTGAATCATCAACGCCGATTGCTTCCGGTCAACAACTGTCGGAGTTGGATACGTCTGAACAGGAAAATGAAGATAAGGTATCAGGGTTTCCTCAATCTCAAGAAACACGCCCGACTGAATCGTTCCGAGAGCTGGGGACGGTTCGACAATCTGAATCCGAAGAGAAAGATCTCTCTTCTCCGCAAGAGACTCGTAAATCTGCGATTGAGGAAGGTAGTAGTGTTTCGCGGGAGCGTGATAATAATGATCCGGAAGATATTTGGGAAAAATCACGATCACATTTTTCGGTTGAGAATAGCGCAGTAAAAGCAAAGAAATCCATAGTTGGGAGCAACCTGTCGCAGGAGAGTTCTGCGCCCGAGAAGAAGGAAGGGTATTTAGAGCAGGTGCCAGTTGAGAGTGTTCCTCCCGCCGAGGATGGTCGTCATGTCGCATCTTCGGGTATGCCTGGAAACTTAGTAACCGTCTCAGCGCGCGACTTCACTTGGGAGAAGTTTCTTTTCCAAAATAATAACGAGGAAGAAACTATCGGGAAAAATGAACGCGGGAATGAGAATAAAAACACGGAGCCGCCAGAGAAGGCGGAGGTTGAGAAGCGGGAGCCAACCCCGGAAGAGCTGAAAGAGAGACTCAATCAATTACTGCGCGGCGAGCTCTAAACTTGACTATTTTATTTGTATGGCAAAGCGTTACTCGCTGAAATTTTGGATACTGTTCTGGACGATATCATTTATTTTGTTGTCAGCATGGTTTTGTTTCCTTGAAATACGAAATGGTCACTGGAAATTTTTCGATGCGCCGGCAAGTGTCCTTCCGGTTTCAACGGAGACCCGTCAAGATATGCGAGCGCTTCTGTCAATTGCCGACTTCGTACTCAAGAAGGACGATGTTATGCGGACGTATCTCGTTCTCTTTCAGAACAACTATGAGATTCGTCCCGGCGGCGGGTTCATTGGGTCGTTTGGCATTGTGAAGATTCGAAACGGGGAGTTGCTTGATTTTGCGGTGCATGATACCGGAAATTTCGACGGACGTATCCCGAATACGGTGTCGCCGCCTTATCCGATGAATGAGTTGCTTCGTATTGATTCGTGGAAACTTCGAGATTCGAACTACTCTCCGGACTTTCCGACAAATGCCCGGCAGGCTGAGATGTTCTACGAAATGGGCGAAGGTGGCGAGTCATTCGATGGTGTTGTGGGCATTACAACCGATGTGCTTATCTCATTTCTTGGCGTCACTGGTCCGGTTGAGGTGCCGGGATATCCCGGCACATATGGCGGAGAAAGTGCGGTGTGGGATCTCGAATACCAGGTGGAAAAAGGTTTTCTTGATCAGGGAATCGAGCGTGGAGATCGGAAGTCCATGATGAACCTCTTGGGTTTGCAGGTGCTTGATCGTCTCAAATCCTTAAGTCTTGCGGACCGATACCGGTTGTTTGAAGTGACGCTTGCCGATCTTCATGCTAAGGATATACAGCTTTTCTTCGATGATGAAAATGTGTCGAGCAAGATACATGATGCCGGTTGGGACGGATTGATTGATCAGACCTGGAAGGGCGATGCTTTCCTGGCGGTCGATGCGAACCTGGGCGCATGGAAAAGCGACTACTTCGTGAAGCGCTCCTATGAGTATACGGTGGATTTCTCCAAGGAGAAGCCGGAAGCTCGCTTTGCTATTACCTATAACCATACGGCAACGGAAAAAGATTGGCGCGTAAATAATTATCAATCGTTCTTTCGACTTTATGCGCCAAAGGGAAGCTGGCTGGTGTCGTCGGAAGGATTCGCGAGCAATCCGACATTTGACGAAGAGCTCGGGCGCAAGACATTCGGGGCGATTGTTCAGGTTCCGCTTGGAACTGAGAAAACCGTCTCATTTACCTATACGCTTCCCGATACGATTTCATCGGCATTTTATGAACTTGATGTTGAGAAACAACCCGGATTGCATCGCATTCCTGTTTCAGTGACGGTGATAAAGAAAGATGGCTCGAAAATTCACAAAGAATTTGTACTCGATCGCCATATTCACCTATCGGCAACCGGCGATATCGTCGAACAATAACGTCTGGAATTTGTCACAAACCGCTTTGACTTTGCCTCTGATTCACCCTAGAATACAGGGGCTTTTCTTCTTTTCTGACGAACGCTATGGGAC
Source organism: Candidatus Moraniibacteriota bacterium (assembly GCA_016699875.1). NCBI lineage: Bacteria > Candidatus Moraniibacteriota > Candidatus Moraniibacteriota bacterium. The sequence goes on from CP064989.1 coordinate 1,084,448, forward strand.
TTTTTTCCAAAATTTTCGGGTCAAATGATCGAGTGCTCGCGAAGCTGCGTCCGATAGTTGATCGAGTCAATACATATGAGTCAAAAATAGCGGAGCTGTCCGATGATGCGCTTCGAGCGAAGACGGAGGAATTTCGTGAGCGTTTAGCGAAAGGTATCTCGCTCGATCGGTTGCTTCCGGAGGCATTTGCAGTGGTGCGCGAAGCGGCGAAACGGATTATCGGCGAGCGGCACTACGATGTGCAGATTATGGGCGGTATCGTTTTGCATCAGGGCAAGATTGCCGAGATGAAAACGGGTGAAGGAAAGACGCTCACATCGACACTCGCCATCTATCTCAATGCACTCGCCGGGAAGGGCGTGCATGTTGTGACAGTGAATGACTACCTTGCGAAACGCGATGCGAACTGGATGGGATCAGTGTATCACGCGCTCGGACTGTCGACTGCGTGTATTCTCCAACAGGGCATTTCGTACCGCTATACGCCGACTGTGATCGATCGCGATGAGGTGAGTGTCGAACCGGAGAATCTTATCCCGATTTCACGCCGGGAGGCCTATGCGGCGGATATCACCTACGGAACGAACAATGAATTCGGATTCGACTATCTGCGTGACAATATGGTGCAGAGTGCCGACCAAATGGTGCAGCGCGAATTGTTCTATGCGATTGTCGACGAGGTAGACTCGATACTTATCGATGAAGCGCGAACGCCTCTTATTATCTCGGCGCCGGATTCGGAATCGACACGACTCTATCAGCAGTTTGCAAGCATCGTGCCGCGACTCAAAGATGAAGAAGATTATACGGTGGACGAAAAAATGAAATCGATTTCCATTACCGAAGCGGGTATCGCCAAGGTGGAGCAGTCGCTTGGTATCGGGAATATCTACGAATCCGGACGCGTGCAGTATGTGCATCATTTGGAGCAGTCGCTCAAAGCTGAGGTGATTTTTAAGCGCGACCGTGACTATGTCGTGAAAGACGGCGAGGTGATTATTGTCGATGACTTTACCGGGCGACTTATGGTCGGGCGGCGATACAGTGATGGGTTGCACCAGGCGATCGAGGCGAAAGAACATGTCGCGGTGCAGAAAGAGTCTCGGACGCTTGCCACCATTACTTTCCAAAACTACTTCCGTCTGTACGACAAGCTTGCTGGCATGACGGGAACGGCGATGACAAGCGCCGAAGAATTTCGCAAGGTATACGAAATCGATTCGATAGAAATTCCTACGAATAAGACAACGATTCGTCAGGACTTTTCGGATATTGTCTATAAAACCGAAGAAGAGAAATTCCGAGCAATTGTAAACAAACTCAAAATTCTTCGCGAAAAAGGACAGCCCGCACTTGTGGGAACGATCGCAATTGAGAAATCTGAGTATCTGAGTGCGATGCTGTCGCGCGAAGGCGTGCCTCATGAGGTGCTCAATGCGAAGAACCACGAACGTGAAGCCTCGATTGTTGCGCGTGCGGGGCAGCTCGGATCGGTAACGATCGCAACCAATATGGCGGGGCGTGGTACGGATATCAAGCTTGGCGAAGGTGTGCGAGAAGTGGGCGGACTGTGCATTATCGGTACCGAGCGACACGAGGCGCGTCGAATCGACAATCAGCTTCGCGGTCGCGCGGGCAGGCAGGGTGATCCTGGCACATCGCAATTCTATGTCTCACTCGAAGATGAGCTGATGCGGAGATTTGGCGGCGATACGCTTAAGAATATGATGACCAAGCTTCGTCTCCCGGAAGATGAACCGATTCAAAACGGTCTGATCTCGAGGACGATCGAAAGCGCGCAGAATAAAATCGAGGGATTCAACTTTGATATCAGAAAGCACGTGCTCGAATACGACGATGTAATGAATAAACAGCGCGAAGTCATCTATCGCCGCCGCCGGACCGTTCTTCATACAAGCGACATGCGGCATGAAACCTTTCGGCTTTTGGGCGAGGAATTAGAAAAGATACTTGTTGCACATGCCGTGTCCGAGGATGGCGGGTGGGATAAGCAGTCCATTCTAAACGATACGAAGAATCTCTTCCCAGTAGATGACAAGAAAATGCATAATCGATTTGATTCTCTCTTGCGCGATACGTCGAAGGAACGACCAGCGAAAATCTCTGCCGCCATCGAAACGCTTCTTGGAGAGGCGAAAGTGGAGTACGGAAAAAAGGAGCAGGAAATCAATGGAGATGCCTGGCTCCATGTCCAGCGGGCGATATTTTTGCGGACGCTCGACGCGTTGTGGATGAATCACTTGGATGAAATCGACTATCTCCGGCAAGGGATCGGGCTTCGCGGATATGGTCAGCGAGATCCGCTCGTCGAATACAAGCGCGAAGCGTTCAATATGTTTGTCGTTCTTTTGGAGAGTATCCGTACGACGTATCTCTCGACAATATTTAAGATGGTTGCCGTGCCAGCCGAACAGCAAGCGGAAGTTGTCCCGCAGAATGCCGAGTATCGCGGCGCCGAAGAATCGCCGTCTTTCCCGACTCTCGAAGGTGAGCGCCCGACATCATCGCGAGCGATACAAAAACCGCTTGCCACTGGTCCGAAAGTCGGCCGCAATGACCCGTGCCCGTGTGGAAGTAGGAAGAAATACAAGAAATGCCATGGGAAGTAAACAGAGAACAATAGTATGCTTGGATTAAAACGGGGGACAGTAAAACTGGTTGAATATAACCCGAAATGGAAGCAAGGTTTTTCAAGAGAGGCGGAAACGATACGAGATGTACTTGAGCAGGATTGTATTGACATTCAACATGTCGGAAGCACGGCTATTCCTGACATACTGGCAAAACCGATTATTGACATAGCTGTAGTAGTTCCGACTTTGGAGAAGGCTGAGTTCTATCAGGAAAAGTTGAGAGAAATAGGCTATGATCTGAAGGAAAATGATACAAGAGCAGAAAGATTATTTTTCACAAAAGGACCCGAGAACAACAGAACGCACTATCTTCATTTGGGCGAGTTGAAGGGCGTCTATGTGCAAGATATGATCTTGTTTAGAGATTACCTTTGTAGATATAAAAATTTTGCAGAAGATTATGTATCGCTCAAGAAAGATTTGACTGAGAGGTATCGAGACAGGAGATATGATTATACCGCAGGCAAAGAGAGCTTCGTCAAGAGGGTAATTAAATTGGCAAGAGAGTCTAAATTAATAGATTTCCATGAGAAGAGGTAAGAAACAGGAATTTGGTGCGAAAGAGATTGTTCCGGTGCTTGTGCGGATACAGCCGTCGCCGAAGTATGGCGGGGTGGGAGTGTTTGCGATGAGAGATATTAATAACGGGACCGTGTTGTGTGATGCGCAGAAGATTGCCGATCAAATTCATATACCGTGGGATGAATTTGCCACGTTGGATGCGGTGACGCGCAAGTATATGTTGGAATTTTGTGCACAGGATGAGGAGGGGATATTTAGTCTGCAAGATCTGAACTATCTTCCGGTCCCGGCGCATATGAATCATCATTGCGAAGCAAATGCCGCTTGCGATACGAAAAATAATTTTGTTGCCGTCAGAGATATTAAGAAGGGCGAAGAAATATTTCTCGACTACGCACTCCTCATCTCCAATCCCGCATATTCTCTGAAGTGTGCCTGCGGATCAAAGAAATGTCGAAAATTGATTATGGGTGGCAACAGCAAGAAAGACTTGATTTAATTCCGTCCTGGACAGGGAAATAGGATCGGAAGTGAAGTGGGACGAGCAATTCTCTCGAGAGAGAAGGGCATGGAGAGTCGCGCCGAAGGAGCGGCCTGTCGTGCACTCGAGCTTTTTGATTTCTCTCTTGGTGACCCGAAACTTCATGGTCGCCTTCGTGAGATTGCTCGAGCGCGAGAGGTATTCGCTGATTTTTTCTTTGGCGAAAATACGTTTGGATCAACCGGTGAGTCACTGCAGAAATATTTCACGGATTTCGCAATTGCCGCTCGAAGAGTGAATTGGCAGAGCAAATAGTTGTTATGATTTTCGAAGGAAAAGCATATGAATCAAGACATTACGAATATCGAAATCAAGGCGAGGTGTGCCGATCAAGAATCGATTCGGACAATGCTGCAGAGAGAAAAAGCGGAGTTCAGGGGAGTGGATCACCAGATTGATACGTACTTCAAGGTTGCGAGTGGACGGTTAAAACTTCGCGAGGGAACAATTGAAAATTGTCTCATCTTTTATGATCGAAAG